>JBBUHH010000032.1:0-14110 GCA_038055775.1 Patescibacteria group bacterium
GCCGTTACAACGCGCAGCGACGAGGCGACTCTGAGCTAATCGTTTAAAAGCGGCCTCAGTTCGGATTGAAGTCTGCAACTCGACTTCATGAAGCTGGAATTGCTAGTAATCGCAGGTCAGCTAAACTGCGGTGAATACGTTCTCAAGTCTTGTACTCACCGCCCGTCAAGTCAAGGGAGCCGGGAGTACCCGAAGTCTCTACATAAGTAGGGCCTAAGGTAAGCTCGGTGACAGGGACTAAGTCGTAACAAGGCACGGGTAGCGGAAGCTGCTCGTGGAATAATTCAATTTGAAACTATTTTCCGATTTATCGGAAGATTTATTGAGTCGGTATTGTGCGCCTCAATTGAGCGTACAATAGTTTGGAAAAACTTAAAATTTTCTGGCAAGCGTGGAAAGACAGGCAATAAAAAAGTTGTTTTGCACGCAAAACAATCCTGAACAGAGTGAAGGATATTTATATCCCTCGCGTTTGCTCGGGATGAATTGCTTCGCAATTCAGGAACGAAACAAAACAAAGAACAGCAAAAATACAAAAATATCAAGGGCTACCCTTCGTACATTCAATACTGATAATCATGTGATATAATTACATCCGGTCCTGTATTGGATGGCTACTCCCACACCTTTTGAAAAAAGGTGTGGGAGAGGAAAGTCCGAACACAGCCCAGCCCCACTTTTTACAAAGTGGGGCTGGGAGCAAGGTAGCGGGTAACGCCCGCATATAGCAATATATAGGTGCGAACAGAAACGACCCGGTTAAGTCCGGCTGAAACGGCTAAATCCTTACCCCTGTGCAAGATCGTGTCCAGCACCACTTTATAAAAAGTGGTGCTGGGAGAATCGCTCGAGCCCGAGAGTAATTGAGGGCCTAGATAGATTGTCATCTCTTTGCTTTAGCAAAGATACAGAATTCGGCTTATAGATACAAGACCAAAAACATGAAAAATCCTCCCGTAAGGGAGGATTTTTCTATTAGGGCACATGATATTGACTTTTTGGTTTGAATATGCTATCATATGAACATGTCCTTAGTAATGGCTTTTAGCTTGTTAAATAAGGGCTTTTTAGTTTTTGGCGGCTAAAACTGAAAATGCAGTCATGGATTTGACGCCCGCCCGCTTTCGCCTGAGCGAAAGGGTGGCGGGTAGGGAGCATAACCGCTATATATGCAAAATAGAAAATTGATAAGATTTGTGGAGTCGTTTATCGTTTTGCCAGCTTTAACAATATCGGGATTGCCTTTAGGGAGCGCTTTCGGACCCATCTCGCAGTCTGTTGTTGGTATTGCAGAAAACATTAAAGAAACTCCGCCAGCTTTATCTTTACAAAAACAAAATATAGGAGTCTTTGGTTTTTCAGCCGCTAATAAGGCTCTAGATCAAAAACTTCAGGCAGAGAAAATCAAGGCGGATGCCATTAATGCTTATTTCAAGAAATATGACATGCCTCTTTATGGCATGGGCATGAAAATGGTTTTAGAAGCGGAGAAGAATGAGCTTGATTGGCGCCTTCTCGCGGCGATAGCCGTCCGTGAATCCACCGGGGGAAAATTTGCCTGCAAAACGGCAGGTTTCAACTCTTTCGGATGGGCTTCATGCCGAATAGGATTTAGTTCCAATGAGGAAGCTATTGAAACTGTCGCTTTTCATTTGGGAGGCAACCATCCGAAAACGGAAAAATATTACGACAACAAAACTACCATGCAAATTCTGCGCGCCTACAATCCGCCTTCTATCATGCCCCGTTATGCCGAGCAAGTCATCTCCATCATGAATGCAATCGGCAAATCCGAACTGATATCCGAAAATTCTCCGCTCGCAATGGCTCAATAAAATAAAAAATATCAGGAGTAGCCCTTGATATTTTTTATTTTTGCTGATTTCTATTTAGTATCTTCAAGATACACCAGCGTCATCTTTTGGTCTTTCGGTTCAAACAGAGTGATTTGGAAGTTGTATGTTTTGCCGAGTTCCAGTTTCTCGCGGAGTTTATTTTCCGAAGGAAAAGTGGAGTTGTGTACCAGTCCGGCCACTCCTTCTTTGATGGAGACGAGCGCGCCGTGTTTGTTGTATTTGATAACCACGCCTTTGATGATATCGCCCTTTTTCAGTTTGCCTTCAAATTCTTTCCAGGGATTTTCCTTGAGCGCTTTAATGGAAAGGGAAATCTTGCCGTCTTTTATTTCAATCACTTTAGCGCGGATTTTCTCGCCGATTTTAAACATAGTGCGCGGATTTTCCACCAATCCCCAGTCTAGCTCTGAGATGTGCACCAGTCCTTCCAGTCCGTCTTCTAATTTTACGAATACTCCAAAATCAACCAGTCCGGCCACAGCGCATTCCAGTTCATCGCCCACGGCATACCTGCTTAAAATTTCCTTTTTCTCTTCGGGATTATTGTCTTTCTCAGAGAAGATGAGCTTGCCTTCTTTTTGCAGAGTGGAAATGATCATCACGGAAATTTGCTGTCCGACTAATTTTTTGAGCTCTTTCAGAATTTTATCTTTGTCGGAATCCAGCACGCGGGGATAATGTTCGGCCTTGAGTTGGGACGCCGGCAGGAATCCCTGTATGCCCTGCCACTCCAAAATGAGTCCGCCCTTGTTCGCGTCTTTGATTTCCAGATTCATCGCCTTTTTCTCCTTTATGGCGGCTTCCGCTTCTTTCCAGGCCAGCGCCTGCTTGGCTTCCTTGAGAGAAAGTTCTATATAGCCGTCCTCGTTTTCCGTGTCAACGACTTTAGCTTTGATGACATCGCCAGGACTTATTTTTTTAATAATATCTTTGGCGTTGATAAATTCTCGACCGTAGATGATGCCCGCTCCGTAAGGAGCCAAGTCTACATATACCGACGACTTCTCGATGCTTATAACAGAACCCTCTACCAAGGAATCAATTTCCGGCTTGCTCACACTTCGATTTAGGATGGAACTTAAAACCACATTTTCTACAACTCCCTCTATTTCATCTTTTTTAATCATATAAACAAAAATCCGCCCAAAAAAATTATGAAGCGGATATAAGGCTTAGGTTCTATATAGTTTGCATTCCCATATAGGGTTACCCTAAATCCATGCTTTTAATCAAAAAAAACCTGCTGGCATTATAGCAAAAAATATGCTATAATGCAACCAAATGATAATCACATATTTCGGGAAACAATTTTTTAAAATTCAGCAGGGGGAAACGGTTATCTCTTTTAATCCTGTCAGTAAAAGTTCTAAAACCGGCATTAATGCTCACTTTGGGGCGGATATTGCTCTTGTTACTACCAATCATCCAGATTACAACGGCGTGGAACAGCTTTCTCACGGCGAGCGCACCCCATTTGTCATAAACGGACCGGGAGATTACGAAGTCAAAGAAATTTTCATTAAAGGAGTGTTGTCCGATGCTCTCTTGGCTGGTCCAGGGAAGGATGGGGCAAGCAAAAAATACATCAATACGATTTATGCTCTCACCGTAGACAATATGAATATCGTGTTTCTCGGCGCTCTAACATCCATCACAGACGCTGAAATTTCAAAAGAAGCGCGGGAAGCAATCAATAATCCAGATATACTTTTTATTCCTATCGGAGGCGGGGGATTGCTTGATGGGAAAGGCGCGGCAAAACTCGCTTCGGCTCTTGAACCAAAAATGATAATACCAATGGATTATGATAATGTATCCCTGAAGGTTTTTCTGAAAGAGACAGGGGAAGAAAAAGCCGAAGTGGTTGAAAAACTGACGCTTAAATTAAAAGATCTGGAAAACAAAGAGGGGAAGGTAGTTGTATTAAAAGCGACATAGTAGATAGAGCCTTAGACTCTATCTACTATCTAGAGGCTAAGGCTCTATCTGCAAGATTAAAAAATTTAAAATATGACCCTTCTATAGGAGACTCAGGGTCATGGTGATAAAATAGAACCATGAGAAAAATAATTCATCACATCCGAAGACAACCTGAAGAAACCCGAAGACATATCTTGCATGTTTTGACGATTTGTTTTGCGATTGCTTTGCTTTTGCTTTGGATCTATTCTTTGGGAACAAATTTGGCTAATCCCGACACGCAGGCAAAAATAAATAACGACTTGAAGCCGTTTGCCGCGTTAAAGGATGGACTGGTTGGCGGATATAAGAGCATGAGCGAAACGCAGTAGTTTTAACAATGAAAAACTCTTCAGAAAAAAAAGGAGAACCTAATAAGGAGGAAAAACGGGACAAAATTCTTCCGGTTGATGTGGTGGGAGAAATGAAAGAGTCTTACCTCGCATACGCGATGTCTGTCATTACTTCTCGCGCTTTGCCAGATGTTCGAGACGGGCTCAAGCCCGTGCATCGGAGAATTCTTTACGCTATGCACGAGATGGGACTCACTTCTTCGGCTCGCTTCCGTAAATCGGCGGCGGTAGTCGGAGATGTGCTCGGCAAATACCATCCGCACGGGGATGTGGCCGTTTATGACTCAATGGTCGGCATGGCGCAGGAATTTTCTTACCGCTATCCGTTTATTTTAGGACAGGGAAATTTCGGTTCTATTGACGGAGACAATGCGGCGGCAATGCGTTATACCGAAGCGAAAATGTCTAAAATCTCGGCAGAACTTCTGCGCGATTTAGAAAAAGAAACGGTTGATTTTCGTCCTAATTACGACCAAACCCGCAAAGAACCGATAGTTTTTCCCTCTAATGTGCCGGCGCTTCTTTTAAACGGCACCTTGGGCATCGCTGTCGGTATGGCGACAAACATTCCTCCGCACAATTTAGCTGAAGTTCTTGATGCCACCACTCACTTGATTGAAAACGAAGATGCCACGACCGAAGACTTGATGCAATTCATAAAAGGACCGGACTTTCCGACCGGAGGCATCGCCTACGGATATAAAGATATGCTTCACGCTTATTCCGGAGGGAGAGGAGGAGTCGTCTGCCGGGGCGAAGCGGAAATTGTGGAAGAGAAGGGTGGTAATTTTTCCATTATTATCACCTCCATTCCTTTTCGGGTTAATAAGGCAAATCTGATTATGGCGATTGCCGAACTAGTGCAGGAAAAAAAGCTGGAGGGCATCAAGGGTCTACGCGACGAGTCTACGAAAGACATCAGGATAGTCATTGACCTGAAAAACAATGCGCATCCGGAAAAAGTTTTGAATTATATTTACAAAAATACCCAGCTTGAGTCAAATTTCAATTTCAATATCGTTGCGTTGGTGGACGGAGTGCCGCAGACTCTATCACTCAAATCTATTCTGGAGCAGTTTATTCTGCACCGAAAGGAAATAGTGAAAAGAAGAAGCGCTTTTGATTTAAAGAAAGCGGAGGAGCGCGAGCATATTTTGCTAGGCTTAAAAAAGGCGCTGGATAAAATAGACAGAGTTATTTCCGTCATTCGCGCTTCAAAGAATTCTCAGATTGCTAAATTCAACTTGATGAAAGAATTCAAGTTTTCAGAATTGCAGGCGATTGCTATTCTTGAAATGAAGCTGTCAAAGCTAGCTGGATTGGAGAGGCAGGCGGTGGAGGACGAGCTCAAAGAAAAACAAAAATTTATCGCCGAAATGAAAGACTTGCTCGCAAGTCCGAAAAAGATTTTGAAAACAATTGCCGGAGAACTAGAGGAGATTAAAACCAAATATGCCGATGAAAGGCGGACAAAGATAGTGAAAGGGGGAGTGAAGGAAATTTCCGATGAAGATTTAGTGCCGGAAAAGGAAACCATGCTGGTTTTGACCGCCGGCGGATATGTGAAATGCACCGACCCATCCGAATATCACGTGCAGAAGCGCGGGGGAGTCGGGGTGATTGATTTGGAAACCAAAGAGGAGGATTTCGTTACCATGCTGGTGTCCGGCTCCACCCACAGCAACCTCTTGTTTTTCACCAATCTGGGCAAGGTTTACCAGATGAAAATGTATGAAATTCCGGAAGGCCGGCGGGCGACCAAGGGGAAATCCATCATGAATTTTCTTTCTCTCAACGCCGAAGAGAAAGTGAATTCTATTCTGGCTATGCCAAAAGATATAGACAAGTCTCCCGCTTCACTAATGCTTGTGACCAAAGGTGGCACGGCAAAAAAGATGTCTTCCGAGAGTTTCAAAGATGTGCGCCGAAGCGGGATCATTGCGATTCGTTTAGACAAAGACGACCAGCTTATTTCCGCGCTTGTTACAGGGAAGGGCGACGAGGTTATGGTGGCAACTGCTCTCGGGCAGTCTATCAGGTTTAAAGAGTCCGATATCAGGGAAATGGGCAGGACGGCGGGCGGAGTGCGGGGAATTAAACTTGGAAAGAATGATGCAGTTATTAGCGTTGATGTGGTTCATGGCGGAAAAAGCGAAGGCGCTTTCTTGACCATGAGCGCGAACGGCTTCGGCAAAAAGACCAGTCTAAAAGAATACAAAGTCCAGCACCGCGGAGGCTCGGGCATCAAGACTGCAAAAGTGACTCCAAAGACAGGCAAGTTGATTGTGGCAAAAGTTCTATCCGGCGCGGAACAGGAATTAATTGCCATGTCCAAAAAAGGGCAGGTGATACGCACGGCGCTCAAAGATATCCCGACCTTGGGTCGCCAGACTCAAGGCGTGACCATTATGCGCCTGCGAGGCGAAGACGGCATAGCCTCGCTGGCGTGTATATAGTATAGTACTTTGAATTACAAAACCCCACAACCCAACTTTTCCACAGCCACATTTAAATACCCACAGCTATCTGCGATTTTTCAAAAGCGCATTTTTTTTCCTAGCAACTCATCTCACCTAAGCACATAGGCAAGCAGAGAATACACATAATTTCCTAAATATCCGTCGATTGATTTTGGGAGAGATGTTTCAAGATTGTGGAACATTTTCAGATTTCGGAAGTTCAGCTCAATCAGCATTCTTGTCTCATACAGAGCATTTTGGAATGCAGTCGTGATTCTTTTCATGTTGGTCTTCGGCTTAGCGAACAGGATTCTCTTGTGTTCAATGTAAAATTCTTTTTCCAAATCTTTCGATACATATCCCGCATCAGCCACAAAGATGCCGGTCATTTCCCTGTTCATTTCCTTGAAGGTCTCTCGGTCATTACTGTTACCGGTTCCAAATTTAACAGCTAACAAGTTTCGTTTCAAATCCGTGGTAACGCTCATTTTAAGCCCATAGTAGAAGCCTTTTCCGGAATGTCCCCAATTTGAGAGCAACTTCATTGTTTTGTGGTGTTTGGCATTTTTGTTCAGGCAAACTGGAATATCGGTGGAATCGGTGTGCTTCACTAGGTGAGCATTCTTTTGATTCCATTTCAGAATTGAGTTCAAGATGACAAGGGCGTAAACAGAGAGCTTGTTCATATTTACCACCAAAGTTTTGTAGGAGCATTGCAAAGAAAATATTTCCCAGACTGATTTCTTGGTTTCGATTCCTTGCAGTTGTTTAAAAAGCGAGAGAGCGATCGTATCTTCCGGAGTATTGGCTAATGGTCGACCAGTGCTTTTAACTATCTTTAATTTAAGTTGCTTGAAGAAAAATCTGACTTTTGTTACAATACTATTGTATTTTTGAATATGTCTATTCATTCATACAAAAAGCACCTCACGGTGCTTTTTGTATTCTAACTCATTTTAGGAGAATTTGGAGTTTCGTAATTCAAAGTATAGTAGTAAATAATTTTATGTTTGACGAAATTCCAGATAAAAAAGAACAGCAAGAAAATCCTGAAGTTAGAACATGTTTTAATGATTTGGGGCACTATTTAGGGCATTTTACTCTGAAATCCGTAATGTTTGAAAAGTACAATTCTCAGTTTTTTGGTGAAACTAAAAAAAATCTTAGTCGGTTGCTTTCAGTTTGTAAAAATAGTGAGATGGTCATAATTCTAAGAAAAATGGAAGAGAAAATTAATGATATTGATGTAAATTCCCCAATTGATAATTCTATGTTTGATGAATTAAACAGACTTCTAAATGAATTAGGTAGCAAAAAAATGTACTGACATGTGTCAAAGCCCGCCTTTGACATCAAAAATTAGTGTTTGTTCTATAAGGTTTTCTAGGCTACCAAAAGTTCCTATCAAAAAATCCTTACTTATTATTGGTAGGTTTCTTTCAGAAGCATAATCATTATAACTACTCCACTTGTATTCTTTGGGATGTTTCACTAACCCGTCTTTTACCGCGTTTGTGTGAATATATGCCGATGTCCACATTAATTGCGGATTGTTTTCTATAAGTACAGCCTTGAATTGATCTTGAAATATATGCCCTACTCTTTCGTATTTTTTATTAATATATCTTGCATAACTTGTGCAAAGTTTTGACATTAATTTTGAAATGGAAATATCCCCAACTTGCTCGATAAGAAAATGGAAATGATTTGGCATTAAAGAAAAAACATTTAATTTGAAATCACCTTTTTTCATATCGGTAATTCTGATTCTAGAATATGGCATGGCGAGAAACTTTTCCTTGTTTAATTCTTCCTCGGTAAATCCCAAACAAAGTCCAAGCCTAAACAGGAAAGCTTTGTAATCTTGTTCATCGAAAAACACCGTCTGTTTATTATTACCTCTATTGTAAATATGAAATATGGTTCCAGGCGCGAAATTTTTATAATCTCTATTATTCACCATACCTATTATATGTCAAAGATGCCCTTTGACAAGAGAGAGGTGTGAATTTAGGAAATGTCAAAGATGCCCTTTGACATTTTAGTTGTTTGCTTTTTTGTAAAAGGATATAATGTAGGTATGTTCACCGACCCGGTAAAAAATTTAAAGGCTTTGGGGCTAAGGGAAAATGCAATCGTTGCAGATTTGGGCGCGGGGACGGGGTTTTATTCTGTCGCCGCCGGTCATATCGTTCGGAGCGGAAAAGTTTACGCCGTTGAAATAGTCAAAGATTTTTTAGAGACGATAAAAAACAAAGTGAAAGATGCTCACCTTCGCAATGTGGAAATTTTATGGGGAAATATAGAAAAACTTGGAGGCACTAAAATAAAGGACAGCATTGTGGACGCGGTGATTGCGTCCAATGTTCTTTTCCAGCTGGAAGATAAAAAGCATTTTATTTTGGAAGTGAAGAGAATTTTAAAACCGGGCGGCAAGGCGCTCCTCATTGACTGGTCAGAGTCGCCTGTTGTGGGCGCGAATGCGGTCGTCCCCAAAGACAAAGCGAGAGAAATGTTTGAGGCGCAGGGTTTTGCGCTAGAAAGGGACATTGATGCCGGAGCCCATCATTATGGTATGATATTGGTATTGGTAAAGCAATGAAATGAAAAGCAACTTTCAAATTATATTTATTATTATATTCATAGCGCTGGCCATTTTGGGAGTTTTGGTTTTTTCCGGCACGATCCCTCTCGGGGGCAGTACCGAGACGGGGAGTCTTGGCACCGTCGTTTTATGGGGGACGGCCAAAACTTCCGCAATGACGGCGCTTTTGCAGGAATTTAATACCGCCAACACCGCTTTTGTAGTGCAGTATGTAGAGAAGCCGGCGGATGTTTTCAATCAAGAATTGCTGGAGGCTTTGGCAAGCGGCGCCGGACCGGATATGATTTTGTTGTCTGAAGATCTGGCTTTCAATTATGCCAACAAAATTTCCGTCATTCCTTACAGCAATTATCCATTGGCATCGTTTAAGAATAATTTTGCCGGCGCGGGGGAAGTATTTTTGACTTCTCGCGGCATTTTGGCGTTTCCACTATCCATTGACCCGCTTATGATGTATTACAACCGGAGCATCCTCGACTCTAACGGCATTGTCTATCCTCCCGTTTCTTGGGATGATTTAGTCGGTCTTCTTCCAAAACTTACTCAAAAAGACGCGGAAAACAAAATAATCAAAAGCTCGGTCGCGCTGGGACATTTTGGGAATGTCGCTCATGCCAAGGAAATTATCGCCGCCCTTTTCATGCAGGCGGGGAATGCCATTGTCAAAGAAAAAGACGGAAGTTTCACCCCCGTTTTAGGAGAATCCGGCGCGAACCTTTCTCCGGTTTTGAAGTTTTATACCGATTTTGCCGACCCGAACAAAGCGGTTTATTCCTGGAACAAGTCATTTCCAAATTCCAGCAGCGCTTTTTCCAGCGAAGATCTAGCGTTTTATTTTGGGTTTGCGAGCGAACTTCAGCCTTTAATAAACAGGAATCCTAATCAGAATTTCAGGATTGCCGAGTTTCCCCAAATAAAGAACGGGAGTTTTAAGCTCACTTCCGCTCATGTTACGGGTTTGGCTATTTTATCTTCTTCCAAGAATCCCGGCGCGGCATTTTCGGCCGCCGGGCTGATGTCGGGAGGAGATTTTGCTTCAAAATTTGCTTCTGCGCAGGGTGTGGCGCCGGCGCGGAGGGATTTGCTCAGAGTCAAACCGACCGACAGCTATTCTCCGATTTTTTACGATTCCGCGCTTTACGCAAAGAGTTGGCCGGACCCGTCTTCAAAAGACACGGACAATATTTTCCGCAATATGGTTGACGGAGTGCTTTCAAACAGCATGAATATAGGGAATGCAATATCAGATGCGAACAGCAAACTTAGGCTTTTGCTGGTAAAATGATTAAATTATAGTAAAATTAAAAGCAATGCTTACCAATCCGATAAGTCAAAACACCATTGAAGGCTTCATCAAAGTTGTTTTAGAAGGTTTGCTCAGAGTCGGCATACCTGTTGTGGCTCTCGCTGTCATTTACTCTGGTTTTCTTTTCGTGGCGGCGCGGGGCAATGCGGAAAAGCTAAGCAAAGCCAAAAGCGCTCTGCTTTACACATTAATCGGGGCGGCGATACTCCTAGGGTCGTGGGCTATCGCGGAACTTGTCGGAAGTACTGTGGATGCATTATAATTAATCTGTTTTTCCCTATGGCGATTTAATTTTTATGGACTGCTTTGAATATATTGAAAATGTTGCCGATGTCAGGCTCCAGCATATTTTAAAATATATCACCTGTATTATCACCGATTCGATAATTCCCCTCATTTTCGCTTTGGCGCTCACCATGTTTGTCTGGGGAGTGGCGCAGTTTGTCATTAATCCGAGCGAAGAAGCGAAGAGGGAAAAAGGCAGGCAGTTTATGCTTTGGGGGGTAATAGCTCTTGCGGTAATGGTTTCCGTTTGGGGCTTGGTCAAGATAGTGGGCAGTACTTTTGGTCTTGAATTAGTCAGACCGGTGATTCCTGTCGTCAGACCCGGAGCCACGACACCACCCTAGTTGCTTTTATTTTTATTTAGTTTGTAGTACAATTAGAGCATATTATTAGTTATTTAAGGTCGGATGAATCCCGTACGAAATCCACTTATGTGTTTTTACGGGAAAAAAAATTATTAGTTATTATTAACACAGAGTAAAAGTGAAAAAATAAGCTTTTATTTCGTACGGGATGAAAAAGAAATTAATGGTGTTGTCGGTTCTCGCTTTGAGCGTGGCGCCGTCTTTGGCTTTTGCCGCCAGCAACTGTGCTCTTAAGACCGCAGTAGGAACGATTCAAAATATAATCTGCCGAATCGGAGATATATTGAATATCATTATTCCGGTGGTTATCACTCTGGGCTTGGTCTACTTTGTCTGGGGAGTTATCTCTTATGTAGTCGGCAACGACGAGGAAGCCAAGAAGAAAGGACGAGACAGGATGATTTACGGCATCATCGGTTTGGCTGTGATTGTTTCCGTTTGGGGTCTTGTAAACATATTGCTTAATACTTTTGGTCTTAAGTTTACCCAGCCCAATGATCCTAGGAATACGGTTCAGTTCCCGACTCTTTAATCCCGTACGAAATCCACACATGTGTTTTTACGGGAAAAAAATTATTAGTTATTATTAACACAGAGTAAAAGTGAAAAAATAAGCTTTTATTTCGTACGGGATGAAAAAGAAATTAGTTGTATTGTCGGGTTTTATATTGGGCTTGGCGCCTGTCGCGGTCTTTGCTCAAGGCACAAGTTCTGACGTTGTGGGTGGTACCAGCTTTACCGCCAGCTGTGGCGATGCTGATATTGTGTCAGGCGGAAACATTGCTTATCTGATTTGTACATTTCAGGCTATTTTGAGGTGGATTATTCCAGTCGTTGTCGTCTTGGGTCTTGTTTACTTCGTTTGGGGGGTTGCTTCTTATGTCATCGGCAACGACGAGGAAGCAAAGAAGAAGGGAAGAGACAGAATGATTTACGGCATCATCGGTTTGGCTGTGATTGTTGCGCTGTGGGGCTTGGTAAATATCTTGATAGGCACTTTCAATTTGCGAGGAAATGAACGCCGCTCAATTCCGACTGTCCTCATTCCTTAAGTTATAGTTTCTATGGACTTACTCTCCACAAAAGTGGCTTACGCCGCGAGCGCGAATTTCACCGAGTTTCTGACCAATGTAAATCGGGAGATTATAAATCCGCTCATATCTTTTCTTTTCGCCTTGGCGCTCGTTTATTTTCTTTACGGAATGTTTCAGTTTATAGCGAGCGGCGCTTCCGACGAGAAAAAAACATCCGGCAAAAGCCATATGCTTTGGGGAGTAATCGGTCTCTCCATTATGCTGGGGGTTTGGTTTATCCTCGGAGTGGTGCTGGATACTTTTAGCTTGGGAGAGGGAATAAATCTGGAACAAGGGACGGTTAACTTACCCGATTAAATTATGCTGTTTTCCGCATTGATTACCATAATAGGACTTTCACTTTTTGAGGCTGTTTCGTCTGTTGATAACGCTATTATCAATGCCGAAGTCTTGACCACCATGGGCAAAAAAGCCCGTCGGTGGTTTTTGACTTGGGGGATATTTATCGCGGTTTTTTTAGTGCGGGGACTTTTGCCTTTCGCCATAGTATGGGCATTTAACGCGAAACTGACTTTTTTACAGGTTTTATCCGCCGCCTGGAGTTCGGACCCGTTGGTCGTGGAATCTATCCAAAAATCCGCTCCGATTCTGCTCGTCGCCGGCGGAGTTTTTCTCCTTTTTCTTTTTCTGCATTGGCTTTTCTTGGAAGATAAAAAGCTGGGCTTGCCACGGACGGAGAAGTTTTTTATGTCAAAAGGGGTTTGGTTTTACGCGGTGGTGTCTATTTTGCTTGCGGTAATCTCTTGGTTTGCCCTCAAGGAGAGCAGTATGATGGGCTTTGGAGCGGTTGTCGGTTCCAGCCTATTTTTTATCACTCACGGCTTCAAGCAAAATGCGGAAGAGCAGGAGAAGAAGCTTCTGGGAAGCGCGCATTCAGACCTCTCCAAACTTTTCTTTTTGGAAATTATTGACACCACTTTTTCCATAGACGGGGTTTTGGGCGCTTTCGCTTTCACTCTTTCCGTGCCGCTCATCCTGCTCGGCAACGGGCTGGGCGCCATTTTAGTGAGACAACTCACCATTGGAAACATAGAACGGATCAAGAAATATGTTTATCTGAAAAACGGAGCGATGTATTCCATCTTAGTTTTGGGCGCCATCATGATACTGCATAGTTTCGGCGCTCATATTCCGGAATATACCTCTCCACTAGCGACTTTCGTCATCATTGGATTTTTCTTTTGGAAGTCAAAAACACACCTCACCCCAGCCCTCTCCTGAAAGGAGAGGGTGAATTACCACCCCCCGCCCCTCCTTAATCAAGGAGGGGCGGATTGCCTAGTTATGTTTCAAAGGCGTCGCGTAGTAGCTTTCGCTTCCGCCGTAGATTTTCCTAACCAAGAGAACCGCTCCCAAAATTATCACCGCAAAGAAAAGCCATTCTATCAAGCCGGAAGGCAGGAAGCCATCACTTCCCAAGACGGCGCTGGCTGTGAGATTGCCGAAGTCTTCGGTTGTTTTTGTTTTCGCAGTTGCCGCCGTCTTTGCCGTCGCTTTTGGCGCAGGGTTTGGATTTACGCTGTTTGAATAAATAGTCGGAGTCGGGGCAGGGGGAGTTTCAACATACACCGGAGTCTGCACATAGACCGGAACCGGAGTTTGGTAATAATTCGGCTGGTAATAAGGATATGTGTAGCCGTATGGATTTGGAGCGAAATTATTTTCTTCTCCGGCATAATATAAATTGCCGCCATATCCGAGCGCCTTTGCTTCTATGGGCGCAAGCATCACGCCGAGGGCTAATGTTGAAAGCAGAAGCAAGCTATTAATCGCACTAGATATAATTTTTGTGTTATTTATTGTAAACATAGGGATAGTATAGCATATT
>JBBUHH010000033.1:0-8119 GCA_038055775.1 Patescibacteria group bacterium
CGCTTTGGGTAAAGGTCGCCCCGGCTGGCACATTGAATGTTCTGCAATGTCTATGGCGACTTTGGGAGAACAAATAGACATTCATACTGGCGGAGTGGATTTGATTTTCCCGCATCATGAAAACGAAATCGCTCAGTCAGAAGGCGCAACTGGAAAGCCTTTTGTAAAATACTGGATGCATAACGAATGGGTGCTGGTAGACCAGAAAAAAATGTCCAAATCAGAAAAGAATTTTTATACTCTGAGAGACCTTGTGGATAAGAGTATAGACCCCATAGTCTATAGATTTTGGCTCCTCATGGCAAACTACCGCACCCGAGTAAACTTCGTCTGGGAAGCCTTGGAGGGCGCAGAAACGGCTTTGAAGCGGCTTTATAATCTCTGTCTAGAATTAGGTAGTAATGTCGGCAAAGTAAACTCTGAATACCAGAAAAAGTTCAAAGAATTCATAGAGGATGATTTGGATACACCGAGAGCATTGACCGTCTTGTGGGATGTGATGAAAGAAGAAAATCTCTCCAGCGCCGACAAAAAAGCAACGGTTTTGGATTTTGATAAAGTGTTCGGACTCGGCTTCGCCGATTTGAAAGAAGAAAAAATTCCGGAAGAAGTGCAAAAACTCGCCAAAGAGCGCGAGCAGACCAGAAAAAATAAAGACTTCTCAAAATCCGACGAACTCCGAAAAAAAATAAATTCTCTCGGCTACGAAGTAAAAGATACTGCTGAAGGGCAAAAAGTTTCTAAACTTTAGATTATTTTTTTATTTCCAGTTTTTTCTCTATAAAATCCACTCTAACTTTAAGCTTATTATGGTCTTCGTATTTCACTCTGTTCATTGAGATATCATCAATTCTGTTGTTGACTCCCTGAATTTGGCTTTTGAGACCTTCAATATCGGTTTTGGTTGCCATATCTTTTATATCATCTTTCGTCGCCATTTTTTTCTCAACACTTTCAAAGCCATTAGCAACCATTATTGCCAACTTATCTAGTGTCATCTTTTTAGTTTTAGCTTCTCCTTTCATACATTTGATTATATCAAACGCTATTTTTTGCGCAAATATCTGCGTTAGGTCTTGCCTAACATAAAACTAACGCAAAACATCTTTATCTGAGATTTCCGCATATGCTAGGATTTCAGATAACTAAAATGAGCAAGGACTACCCTTGCTCATTTCTTAAAAATCTTTTTGCGATAGATGCAGAATAGTATAGTTGTGTCCATCACTAAAAAATATATTCCAAATGAGTATATTGAAAAAATCCAATCCTTGATTATTAACAAACCAACAATATTGGAAAAAATAGGAAGCAAATAAGGAGCCCACATTTCTGTTTCAGGAAATTTCCAAGACTTTACAACTGTTGGCACTGCCGCTAAACCGTCGCTTAATATTGCAAAAAGTATCGATATTCCCAAATTATGTGTAAGTACATAAAATATTAAAGCAAGAAGAGAAAGTAAACCGCAATATATATCAAAAGTATTAATTTTCCAAAACCCATTTTTGGTAAGAATAGCTACAAACATAACTAACAAAGAGCCGAAACCAGCCATAAATATCGGCAGGACTGAAAGACCTGCTCCCGCTCTAAGTTGAAAAAATACACCGAGAAAGGGCGCAAGTAACCAAATAAACCAAGAAACCAAGTTAGGTTTTGTATAGCCTTTGATTATACTCCTTACATACAAAATGTGACCGATGAGGTTTAAAGAAACAGCAAAATAAATCACATTGGGAGACAACATGTTATATCCCCTCTTTTTTGAGTTCTTCTATGAGTTCGCGAGATTTGCGGGAAAGTCTGCCCGGGAGTTTGATATTTAGTTTTATCAAGAGGTCTCCGCGTTTTGATTTTGATATCGGCACGCCTTTGCCGCGCACGCGGAGAATTTCATTAATGGATACGCCTTCCGGAATGGTGACTTTTATTTCCCCATCCAAAGTTTGGATTGAATATTCGGTACCGAGCAAAGCTTCAGAAAGTTTTAAATTCAGATTCATTATCAAGTCATGCCCATCGCGCTTGAACACGGCGTGCGGAGCCACATTTATTTTTATATACAAATCGCCAGTTGTGCCTTTAGAAACCGCTTCGCCGAAACTGGTCATGCGAATCATTTCCCCGTCCCGAATACCTGCGGGAATGATGATAGAGACTTCTTCTTCGCGACGGGAGACGCCTTTTCCTCTGCATGACTCGCAAATTTCTTTCGGCACTTCGCCCGCGCCGAGACAAACTTCGCAAATTTTAGTACTCCCGATATTGCCGAAAATTGTCCGCTTGGATTCGCGAATTTTTCCCTGACCGTTGCAAGTTTTACAAGTTACCATCCCTGTACCCGCCTTCGCGCCGGAACCATGGCAGGATAAACAGCTGGATGTTTTGGTAATCAAAATTTTTCTGTTAATACCGAAAATAGAGTCTGAAAAAGAAATGGAAATCTCCGTGGAAATATCCCTGCCTCGCCTTGCTTCCCTTCTGCTTCCTCCACCCCCGAAGAAATCGCTGAAAATATCGTTCAAGTTTCCAAAATCAAATTCGGCGCTTCCATTCTGAAAACCGGAAAAATCAAAACCGCCAAAACCCTGCCTCGAGTCGCCGTAGCCTCCGGAGGCACCGCCCATGTTTTCAAATCCAGAGCCGAACTGATCGTATTTTGAACGTTTGCCATCATCAGAGAGTACCTGATAAGCCTCATTTACCTGCTTGAATTTCTTTTCATCTCCTTCTTTTTTATCAGGGTGATATTTGTGGGCAAGCTTATAAAAAGCCTTTTTAATTTCGTCTTTTGACGCGCCTTTATTTATTCCTAATGTTTCGTAATAGTCTTTAGACATAAGATTATCGAGGCATTATATCATCGGTTCCGCTTCCTGTGAAGCTTTCTTCGCCACGCTGGAGCTTTCGGCGGAAGCGGGTTCTCCTTCTGTTTCTTCTCCTTGTTCTTTTGCCTTTCTTTTGGCCCTACCTTCAATAATGGCTTTTTCCTCCGCGCTTCGGATAATCGTCGCTTCTTCTTCGGCAATCAGTTTAGCGGCGTCTTCTTTTGGTATTGAATACTTTCGATGGGACGCCGCGATAATTTCCTCGCGGTAAGACCGGTGGGTGGGCGGCAAAACCCGCAGAGTCTCGGCCGAAAATGGGTCATAAGATTCGCCGTCAATGGTCATTTTGATGTAAAATTCTGTCACCGCCAGATTAATCATGTCCTTCACATCAAAGAGCGGCGCGAATTCCGGTTTCATCTTCACCGCGTCCTCACCGCCGACGCGAAAAGTGATAATGCTCCCGCAGTTACCCAAAACCGCCTGGTGAACCCGGGTAATAATCTGTCCCACATACTGATGGGCCATGGTAAGGTTGAGTCCGTATTTTCGGGCCTCGGAGAGAATATTTTCAAAAGTCTGGGTGACCACATTTTGAAACTCGTCCACATATATGTAAAAATCCTTGCGCTCGGACTCCGGTATGGCGGCGCGCTCCATTCCCGCCTGCTTGATTTTCGTCAAAAAAATGGAACCGAGGAAAGAAGAATTTTCTTCGCCCAGGCGGCCCTTTGAGAGATTGATTAAAATAATTTTCTCGTCGTTCATGAGCTTCGAGATGTCTATTTTATTTTGCTTCTGTCCGAAGATATTGCGCAAAAGCGGATCGGAAAGAAATTGCCCGAGTTTGTTGACCAAAGGAATAATGGCGTCCGTGTCAAACTTTTCCGACCAGTCGGCAAATTCTATTGCGAAGAATCTTTTCACCATGTCGTCCGTGATGTATTCCACCACTTTTTGGCGGTAGTTTCTGTCGGTCAGCATTGATATCATGCCACGCATGGTGGCGTGCGGATAATCAAGAAGGGCAAGACAAGTAAAACGAAAGACATGCTCCAGGCGGGGCGTCCAGTTAGCTCCGAACTGTTTCTGGAAAACTTCAATCAGACCCTGGGTCAGCTGAAACTTGAACATTGGGTCCACATTGGCGAGCGGATTGAACGAAGCGGGAAATTCCAAGTCCGGCGGACTGATGATGCAGACATCTTCAATGCGCTCTTTGGGAATATAGTCCAGTATCGCGTCTATCACATCGCCGTGCGGATCAATCAAGCACAGACCATGCCCGTAAGAAATATCCTGACGCAAAAAAAGTTCCAGCAGTTTGGTCTTGCCTACGCCGGATTTTCCGATGATGTAGAGGTGGCGCCTTCGGTCCACTCTCTTGATGCCGAAAATGAATTTCTTTTCTTCCAGAGCGGCCACATAGTTTGTCCGCCCGATAAAGGACACCTCTTCGGGCTTGACCTTGCCAAAAACGGGCAACTCCGGCGGCGGCGGCCCGTATCTGATTATTTGCACTCGATTCGGCTTGGGCATAATATGCGGTTATTTTAACACAAATTCACCTCACCCCCAACCCCCTCTCCTTACAGGAGCAGTACACCTTTCGCACCCTTAGATGCTCAAGGTCTTGCGCTTGGGTCCCTTTCCCACGCTCACCTTGTTAAGGAGAGGGGGAAATTAATACACCTCCTGCTGATAACACTTCTCACAATAAATTATTTCGGGTCTATCGGGAGCATAACTGGTTTCAAATTCATTTGGGCAGGGATTCTCGCCATGGGCATGCTCTATGGTATTTTTGTATTTCTTATTGGCGGAAATGACTCCTCCACATTGGCATTTTCCGTGCCAAAGTTTAAAAGGATTCCTTTCCTCCAACCGTTTGTAATGCCGGCAATTCGGGCAATATCTAGGTAAGGCAATATTGTGGTTCCTTAAAAATTCCAGTTCAGGCTTTATAATTCGGTAAGCTTTGGTACACTGAGTCATTTCCCGACCATTGTTCGGACAAGCAATAACTTCATTCAAAATTGAGTCCGGCGCATCTTTAATATGGTCCGGTAAATCTTTGCTTTCCATGGTAGTTTTGTAATCTCTCTCCGGTGATGCCCGGTAAGTGTAGCCTTTTTTTATAATTTCTTCCTTGGTTTTAGTAAAATACTCCTGCGCCATCGCTTCGTTGTAGGCAAAGGGAGAAATCTCGCTCGGGAAAAATTCTCCGAATTTGTAAAGAAGTCCCATCTTGTCCTTGTATGGCATGGCATTCATGTGTTCTATGATTTTCGGGAGCAATTTAAAATATTCCTCCTTAGTATATTGCTTGTTTAAAATGCAGTATTGCTTGCCTCGCAGACCCACACAACCAAAAAGATTCTTGGAACTGAAACACATATAGGTATAAAAAGTGTCCATGCAACTGTGTGTAATGGCGGAAAATAACTGCTTTGACGCTTCTATACCGGCATCGATACCTTCGTACATGAGAGATGCCGCTCCACCAGCGACGTACATGTCGTAACTGTCTTTTATATCCATGGAGTGTATTAAGTATTTGGAATCCTCGGCTTTTCCGTAAATGTCAAAAGAATTTTTAACATTTTTTGAATTGGAAATATTGTCGCCGACAGCTTCCTGCGACTTCATAATGTGCGAATATCGACAGGGAAAATCTAAAACAAATTCATTGAAAGAATTTTCAAACTGGGAAATAATTTTATAACTGCCAAAGTCCAATTCTTTTTTCTTTTTATCGTATTCCTCTTTAGTGTACTGAACATTCAAAATGCAATGGCTTTTATTTCTCAAGTTCATACAGCCGATGCAGTTTTGCAGATTTTTACAGTACTTCAGAAAAAAAGAGTCAATACATTCGTCCGCATCGTAGGAGAAATGGGTTTTGTACACGCCTTCGTTAAAAATGTCCCCGTAGGATAATTCAGAACTTGAGCAGACACAAGTGTCCAAACAATCTTTCAAGGCAAAAGCGCCGTAGGAATAGTGCGTCCGCTCACTGCCGAAAGATGCGAACGACAAGTAGCAATTCTTGCAATCGGCATTGTGGTTACCAGAGGGACTCTCCACGCAATTCGCGTTTCCTAAATTCGCGAGCGGAGTTCTGTAGAATAATTTCTTAAACTGCTCAAAGAAAGACTTTTGAAAATCATAGTCTTGTCCGTAGTCTGTCGGTTCCCACTTATCGCCCCACCAAATATCATGGTCGTAGACCACCACATCGGCATCCGGATGAAACATGGTTATTATTTCCTTACCAGTTTTAGCGCAGGGTCTTTTAAAAAGCGAGCGCTCGTTGCGCCAAGTCATGCGACGAACCAGCCGGCATTCCGGACAAAAAGTCGGCGGAGGGACTTTGATTTTTTCGTAAAAATTAAAATCCTCCGGCTCTATCGTGAAATCTTTCTGGCAGTTTTGGCAGGCTTGCACTGAGTTTGTCGAATGTGTCCTAGTTTCACTTTTCATATTAAAAGTGTATCATATCAGTTATGAAATTACACAGATTTATCGGGAAAATCGAAAACAAAGAAATAACCAAACAAATTCGGTATATTTTGAGATTACATGCCGGCGAGCAAGTAATTTTATCTGACGGAAAAGGCAATGAAGAACTTCTTGAAATCACGGAAATCAGTAAAGAAATAAAATACAAAATGGTTAAAAAACTGGAAACCTTAAAACTGCCGCGCGAAGTTCATTTATACTTAGCTGTCCTTAAAAAAGAAAATTTTGAACTTGCAGTGCAGAAAGCGGTCGAATGCGGAGCTTCCAGTATCACGCCGGTCATTACGGAGCGAACGATAAAAACAGGTTTGAATTTAGCCCGATTGGAAAAAATTATTCTGGAAGCAAGCGAGCAATGTGGACAAAGTATTGTCCCGACCTTATCTTCTATTTCAAACTTTGAAGATGCTTTGAAAAATGCTAGCGGTGAAAAAATAATCTTCCACCCGGGTCAAGAAGCAGCTAAACCGCCAAGCGTACTTGGCGGTTTAGCTGCCAAGTTAAGCATTTTTGTTGGACCGGAGGGTGGCTTTACAGAAAAAGAAATTGCTTTAGCTAAAGAGTCCGGCTTTACTGTCGCCTCCCTCGGTCCTCTCACCCTTCGCGGAGAAACTGCGGCCATCATCGGCACCTATCGTGCGGTACACGGAATTTAGCTTACCTCTTATTTTTACTTAATAGCATAATAGCCACGACCGTTGCTATTATGCTATTATTAATTTTTAGTAGACTTCCTGCTGGTAGCATTTCTCGCAGTACACTATTTCTGGACGGCTCGCCTCGCCGGAGCCTTCGGCGTAGCGCGGGTCAGAAGAATAGGAAGTTTCAATCTTGGTTTTACATTTAGCGCAGATTCGCTCAAAAATTTTCATCGGGTTTAACGATTTAATTCGCGCGCGATCGCGACATAAAGGGCATTGCCGCGGAGTCGGAAAATTCATCCTCCGCAAGAAATCCAATTCTTTTTGAATAATCTGATAATTTTTCCCGCAATCGTTGCATTTTAAAATAGCTTGCAAAATATCGTCTTTTGCATCTTTTATATGGTTGGGAATTTCTATTGTCGCTTCTTTATATTCACGCAAATCCGGTTCGCGCCATTTAAAGCCTTTGGCAAGCGCTTCTTCTTTTGTTATTGGAAACCACTCAAAAGAGGCAGACTCGTTATAAGACCAAGGCGAGATTTCAGCCGGCAGCATTTCGCCATAACCATAGGTTCTCCCGAGTTTATCAATATAAGGAACATCAGCCATATGTTTTTTTATTTTTGGAATTAATTTTTCATATTCTTCCTTGGTATATTGTTTGTTTAAAATACAGTATTCGCCTTTCGTCATATTTACACAGCCGAACAGATGAGCCGCATGATGACATCCAAAGCAATATTCTACCTCGCGATTATAATAATTCCATGCGCTAAACTTCACATTGTGAGAATCAAGTCCGCACCAGCAACATTCATACATGAGTTCTGAGTTATCCCCAAACCATGACCAGTCGTATGAAGAAGAAGCTGGTCCATCTTTTTAAAATTGGCAATAGCGTAAATCAAACCCGTTTCGCAATAAATATGAGTCGTGTACATTCTTTGAATTCGAAATATATTCCCCCGAAACATTTAAATTCTTCACTCCGTGGAATTGTCTTCGTGGCCGTGTCTTCATAAATTCTTCTGCCTGCGCCTGGAATTTTTTGATATTCTCCGGAGAGCCAAAATTAAATTCCTTTAACTTCTCAATACACTTCCTGCTGATAGCATTTCTCAC
>JBBUHH010000034.1:0-15368 GCA_038055775.1 Patescibacteria group bacterium
CTTGAATTGTAACTTTTGTTTCACCCTTTCCCGTGCCGACCACCAGCAAGTTTGTACCGGCAAGTTCGGTTATCGCTATATTTCTATCGGGTTCGTTTACGATTCTATATATTCCCTCTCCTCCGGATATATTTATTGGCGGAGCCGCGTCGTTGATATTAACTGAAACGTTTTTTTGAGAAGCCACCAAATCCCCGACATTATTCACCGCGATATTAATAAAGGTTTTTTTAGGCGGAGTTGAAGAATCTTGAATTACAATTAGTCCGTTTCCTTTTTGGGCAGGCTGGATTGTTAAAATAGTTCCATGAACATCACGAGTAATTATGGCGATTGCTATCATTGCTTTTGTGGCGTCAGAAACTGTTGGGTCCAAGATATTTTTTTGTGTCGCTTTCAAATCAGTCGGAGTTTTGTTAATGCCGTAAGGCGCTATCCCACCGGTGATAGTTCGGCTGGTGTCGTATATTGTGGTTGCAGGACTGCCGGGTTTCAGAGCGAGAAGTGAAACGCTATGTTGTGGGATATTTATATCCAGAGTTCCTCTTGGAGCGTTGAGTGCGCCGGGGCTTGCTGTATCACTAAGTTTTTTCCCTTCGTAACTCCAGTTATTATCGGACGATCTAGGATTTACCGTGTTGGCTAGCGCGTTTAGGCCTTTGTCCATAAAGTGGCCGATGAGCGCGTCAAGGATAGCGGACAAACTGTTGCCGAGCGCCGCGCCGAGTTCCGTTTGGCGCAAGTTTGACCCCATCGCGTCCATTATTTGATTTCCCACCACCGAGCCGGGAGTGGTATTTACCAAGCCGTCCGGGCAGGTGTTTTTCATTGCCCAAATACCTCGCGCATTTGATTTTGCTCTCTCGTATTTCTCATTATAGGCTTTTCCCATATCTAACTCATCTGCTACTGGGTCTGGAGGATTAGCTTTATAATATGCATTACTATCAAATTTGAAACTTGGTCTTAGAAATTCATTTATGCCGTTGTTGTAGTTTGGATTGCTTGGGCAAGTCTGCGGAGACAAAAAGCCCATGCTATACTCCAGCCCTTTTTGTATCTTTTGTGCTGGCGCCACCAATGTCCCTTCCAGTCGGCTGGCTAAATTTTGCTGGATTATTCCTTGGAATCCAAGGTAATTATTTTGCGGATACTGCGTATTTATCAAAAATCCGTTCCAACCTCCGTAATTAAAATCATTTCTGTATCTCACAAGCAGTCGCGGATCGTTTATCACTTTACTCAAAGTATACTCCGCATTTATATCCAACTGGCTTCTATAGCTGTTGATGACATTGAGCGCGGTTTGCCGACCGAATGGAAACCTGAACGAATCATAGCCTATCATGTCCACTAGATTCCTTATTTCCGATTTGGCTATATCTTTGAAAAACGATTCCGGATTTTCCAAGAAAAGCGGCGACCCATGGAAATCGGAATTTATCCAGTTAATGGTGGCTTGGGTTATCCGCGCCAAAACCACTTTGGCGAGTCTCATTAAGAGTTGCTGAAGAAGAAATTGCGCAAACTCTTTTGTCGCAATGGCCAAGCTTCCCACCGTCGCGCCCGAGGTAATGCCGGAAAAAACTTTGTTTAAAAAACTGACTCCGGTATGAGGCAGGTCAACAACTGGCAAAGCCGCTTGCGCCGTCTTGGGCGCAGAAAACAAAATGGCGGGGGCAAGCATTGAAACAATCAAAAAAGCAGAAATAAATTTTTGGACTTTTGTATTTTTTACTGTCATTTTCAATTTATTATACAATTTACCCGTCAATTGTTCAATTTTTGCGTAATCGTGTTTTGTAAAATGTTAAGGTCCGATTCCAGCGCGCTTGCATTTTGGTTGTATTGGAAAATCGCGCCGAATGCCACGATGGTATCATCCTCGTAGAGTTTTATATCGCTTATATTTTCATATAATCTCTGAATTGAATTTATGACATTTAAATGCAAGACCGAAAGAAATTTCGGCACGCTCATTTTAAGCGCTGCCGATATCACTTTATTTGTCTGCGCGATAATCGGGTCTAGTTTTTTGAGCGCGCTCATATCAACATCATTTTCATCTACTGAGAATTTTTGCAAAACATCTAGCACCGTATAATCTATGGTGTATATGTTCTGGATGTTATTTAAAGCGTCTCCGTATTTTTTAACCGCTTCCGTGTCTTCATTTGCTCCTATTTTTATATCAGAGAGCAAAAACACCTTTCTGGTGACAGGATTTTCTATTTTTTCCGCCAAAGCGGCGCTAAGCGCGTCTATTGTGGCCTGGTCCATAGTTCCGCTTTGGTTTGCGGCGACAATGGTTGCGAAAAGTTCCCTGGAAAATTTGTCGGTTTGCGACAAATTTTCCTCTTTTTGGCTGTCTATGTCTGTGAGCAGGGATTCTCCTTTCCCTTCGCTTCCCTCCAGGACTTTCATTCTTTTTAGGGCCGCGCTGTCGGGTGTTCTCGGAGTCGTTTCCTTTTTGGTCGGGTCAAGTCCGTATAAACTTTCTTGCCAATCCAGTATACCGTCTCCATCGGTATCCTTATTTACTAAGTCTTCCAGGGTTTCATCGCCGTAAACCAAACCCGTTTCGTTTGCTATGCTGTTTTTCGGCTCGCTATTTTCAAATATGGTCTTGTTTTTTACAAAAAAAAGCGCAACAACAAACACAATCGCAAGAGCGACCCAAATCGTCCTTTTGTACTCTGATAAAATTTGTTTAGTTATGGCTTAATTATATATCAAAGATATCGGAGGCGCCAGTACTTAATCGCGAGTGAGCGCAATCCAGTCTGCAAGTGTCAAATCCTCCGCTCTTTTATCCGCAAAAGGTGTCAAGGACGCTCCTTGACACAGCCCTTTTAGGTTGCCGGAGAGTTTTTTGCGCTTGTGCGCAAAGCCGGCTTTGACTATTTCCCAGAATTTAGCTTCGAAATTTCCCTCTTGAGGGGTGGCTTGCTTGCGAGACGGGGTGGAAAATTCATCCACCTCCCCCTTTGGGTACTCCTCAAGAGGAGAATTAAAATTCTTCCGCGATATATTTTTTATACTAATTATCGCCGAATCTACTTTCGGAGCCGGAGAAAAATATCTTTTATCAACCTTCATAATCATTTTCGGTTCCCCGTACGCTTTTACTGAAATAGATAAAATGCTTTCCTTCTTGCCCGCCTTAGCTTTAGCGGCGGAGGGGCTATTTCCGATTATTCTTTGCGCTACTTCATGCTGAACCATCAGCACCATTCGCTCCGGCTGATTTTTACCTGCGAGAAATTTTTTCAAAATCGCGCCGGTGATGTTGTAAGGAATGTTGGCGATGATTTTGTAGGCGCTAGACTTTAGACCATAGGCGCTAGCTTCAAATTTTAGTACATCCTTGCATACTAGTATGAGAGTATTTGATTTTATCTCTTTTTCAAATTTTGTTTTCAAAAATTCAAATAATTCTCTATCTTTCTCTACAGCTAGAACTTTGCACCCAGTCCCTAGTAGTTTCCCTGTGAGCGCTCCCTTGCCGGGACCAATTTCCAGCACCACATCTTCCTTTTTTATTTCCCCCGCCTCAATAATTTTCCGCAGAGCCAATTCCGACTTTAGAAAATTCTGCCCCAATGATTTTTTCGCTCTATGTGTCTTCATGGTTCTATCTTATCACCATGACCCTGAGTTTATCGAATGGGTCATATGTAGATGGTTTTTATTCTGTCTTTCTCTCCTTCCCTCTCGAGCAGATCCGCCGGAATATCGGAAATAAATTCGGACGGAGCGTTTATTTGGCGCGAACCAAAGATGGTGCGGAAATTGGCGAATGATAAAAATAATTTTTCTTTGGCGCGGGTTAGGGCTACATAAAACAGCCGTCTTTCTTCCTCGTTATCAATTTCTTCCCCATTTCTTTCATGGGGAAATAAACCGTCTTCCAAACCTACCACGAAAACATATTTAAACTCAAGACCTTTCCCGGCATGCACAGTCATAAGTTTTACTGCATTGTTCCCCCTCTCCTGTACCCCCTCCGCCCCCTCCCCCTTCCCAAGGGGGAGGTTAGGGTGAGGTGTATTTATCATCAGTGAGTCCTGATCTGAAGCAAGCGAAGCGTCTTCTAAAAGTTTTTCAACGCCACGACCATCCGGCAGATTATCATATTTAAGCGCGAGAGTCGCGAGTTCTTTAATGTTTTCCAGTCTTTCCATTTCTTCCTCTCCGCCCGCAGAGAATTCAGCTTCAATTCCGGATTTTTTCACCACAAATTTTATTGTGTCGCTGGTTTTAGAATTTTGCATTTTTTCTTTTATTGCTTCCAAAATTTCGTAAAAATTATTTATCTTAATTCTCATTTTTACCGGCAAACTTTCCATTTCCCCCGCGAACATTTTTGCCAAAGTCGCCTTGCCGATGCCCCGCGCCGGAAAATTTATTATCCGCTTTATGTCGGAAAGACTGTCTTTATTCAAAGCCGCGCGCAAATATGCCAAAGTATCTTTGATTTCTTTTCTTTCAAAAAATTTTACGCCCAAAACTTGGTATGGGATGTTGTACCGGAGCATCGCTTCTTCCAGCGCCCGCGATTGGAAATTTGCGCGGTAAAGTAGGGCGATATCTGCGAATTCATTGGCGAACCTCGAGGATTCTTCCCCATCGGGGTCGCGATTTTTCTGCTGAAAAATCTGCTCAGTCCTCGGGCCGACCGCCCTGCGGAGTCCCCGATGGGGAAAATCCTCTCGGTTCGCACCATCCGCTATCTCCAAAATTTTTATTGCCACAAAGTCCGCTTCATCATTTTCATCCAAAGCCTCATACAATCCTATTTTTTCGCCGGTTTTATTTTTGGTGAACAAATTTTTATCCGGTCGGTATTTATTTTTCTTAATGACGGTATTGGCGGCTTCTAAGATATTTTTGGTGGAGCGGTAATTTTCTTCAAGCAGTACAATTTTCGCGTCCGGATAGTCTTTCTCAAAACTCAAGATGTTTTTCAAATTCGCTCCGCGCCAAGAATATATATTTTGGTCCGCATCGCCGACAACGCAGATATTTTTATGATTTTCCGAAAGTATTTTAGACATCAAATACTGCACTTCGTTTGTGTCTTGATATTCGTCAATATGAATATACTCCCATTTTTCCTGATAAATTTTTCTGATTTCTGGATTGTCTTTTAGTAGTTTTACCGCTTTCAGCAACAAGTCATCAAAATCCAGCGAATTTTCTTTAGCTTTCTTCTTTTCATATAAACTCCAAACCCGCGCCGTGATTTTTGCAAGAGGATTCGTTTCATTTCCCTCCAGCTCCGCATAATCTTCCAAATGCGTAAACTTTCCTTTCTCTCTCGAGATTATATTTTTTATTTTCTTCGGGTCGTATTGTTTGGGGTCTATGCCGATTTCTTTTTGCGCTTCTTTGATGATAGATACTGAATCTGATTCATCTAAAATGGTGAAATATTTTGTTAATCCTAAAATTCTGGCGTTTTCTTTGATTATGTAAACTCCGAGCGAATGGAAAGTGGATACGAACGGAAATTTTTCCTGCTCTTGCGCCCCGTGCGTATTTTTTTTAATTTCCGCGATAATCCTCTCCCGCATTTCTTTGGCGGCCTTGTTTGTGAAAGTCACCGCCAGTATCTTTTCAGGCGGAATCCCCTCTTTTATCAAATTCACAATTCTGTGCGTGATTGTTTTTGTTTTTCCCGCCCCCGCGCCGGCAACAATAAGAAGCGGACCCTTCGCGTGAAGCGCCGCTTCTCTTTGCTTTTTATTTAGTCCTCCTAAGTGTTCAACATCTTTGACCACATCTCAAATATAACACAAACCCTATTTCAAATTATTCTGCGAGTCGCTGGCTACTGCCGATTCGACAATGCGATTTAAATATTTCCCCACGGGTTCTTCTGGTCCGGTTACGCCATTTTCGGGTTTTAGCCCAGTTGCTGTCTCGAGCCGTTTTAGTTCGGCTCTCAAAGGATCGTATTTCTTGTTGGCTTTTCTTCCGTCGATTTTGTTATCTTCCATCAGGTCGCTCGCGCTGCTATCTTTTATGCTATCCCATATATCGCTTGTGTCCTTCGGAAACACCTTGCGTACGATTTCGTTGTAAATTTTCTTCGCCTCCTCTAATTTTGGGGACGGAAGATTGTGCGGGTTTTCCATTCTCGGAGATTGCGGTCTCAAAAATACCGGCTGTTCTCCCAATCCCGCCGGCATGTTTCCGCCATAGGCTCTGCCCGGAGCAATTCCCCGCGGCGCAGGCGGGAGCCATTGTGGTTGCGCTTGTCGCACTTCTGCCTGTTGCGCCGCTTCTGCACTTCTTTGCCTTATTAGTTCTTCCACCTTTCTTGCTTCGTATGCTCTCCTGTGGTAGTCAGCAGCAAACAACGCGTCATCTCCCGATATTTTGTCCGCTTTTGTTATTGTTTCCCCTCTTCTTTCCTTTCCTCTTAACATCTCTCTTTGCGCCTCTATTCTTTCAAACCTTTCTTTCAGTTTTTCTTCATAAGTTTTCGGTGCAGGCGGGGCTGTGACAACAGCCGCAACATTAGTCCTCTGGTATTCCTTAAGCGCCTCTACAGCCGCTTTTACCGCACCGGCTACCGCTGTTGTTTCCCCTCTTACTCTTGCAATCTCCGCGGCATGTTGAGTGGCCATAGCATTCGTTGCCGCAGCTATTTTTTTATCAGTTTCTTCATCTCTCTTGTCCATGTTTGCTTTTATTTTCGCCGACAATTCTTCGGGGCTGGGTGTTTGGGCCGTCACTCCTATATCTCTTTCTTCTGCCGCATTTCCCCGCGCTTGTCTAGCCAGCTCGGACATGTTGACTTCCGAACCGACACTAAAAACATCCGTCACTTTGCCAGCCGCCGGCTCTTTTTGCACAATTTTTTTTTTCGGAGTTTGGCTGCCTCTTTCTCCCGCATACTCCCCAGCTTTTTTTGAGCCGTAATAAACCCCGGGAACTCCAATCGCAGCCGCCAACGTCGCGATACCCGCTTTGCCTTTGTGTTTTTCCCAATATTCTTTTACAACCCCCGGCTTGCCGATTTTTGCCGCGCCTATCTCCGCCGCAAGGTTAGCATGGCGCTCTTTCATCTCACCCAATTTTCCCCTTATTTGTTCTAGTGAAAATGACATAAAATTATTCTTGTTCTTTTTCTAAAGCTTCTAACGTGGCTATCATTCTTTGAAGCTGTATTATACGGGCAGAATATTGCTCTTGTTCTTCTTTTCCCGCTCTTCCGTTATAGCTTGGAGCGCTTATTATTTCTAATTGTCTACTCGCATAACTTCTTTCTTTGGTCAAGTGTCCTTTTGGACCAGACATTAATGATGATATAGTATCTCTTTCAAAAGCTTCGGTTTCCCTAACCTCATCCTCCTGCGCCTGTTTCAAATATGTTTGATGTTTCTCTTCTTCTTTTCCAAGAAAATCCAAAACTTCTTCCACCTCCGCAATTTGTCTCTCAAGAGCCTCCAATTCCCGCGCTTTTGCCTCCAGCCTTTGCTGTTTTTCTCGCCTTTTCCTTTTCCCTGTCAATTTCGCCCACAATCCTTCGGGTTTTGCTTCTTTGAGTTCTTTCCCTGCTTCTTCCACTTCCGTAGATTCAACAACTTCAATTTCTAAATTTTCCAAACTTGTGGCAGATGCAACGCTTTCAGTCCCCACTTTATTTATCTCAATTCCATCTTTATCAAAAGCCTTTATTATCTTACCGTCATCATCAAAAATTTTCGTTTCTTTTTTGGGTTGGATTTTTTGATTCCCTCCCGGCGGTATGGGTGCTCCTGGTGTGTTTTCTAACATATTGGTTTAATTATATATTTTTTAATCTTCCCAGCCTAGTTTTATCCAGCTACCCCTACATTATACCACCTTTTATCATCTTTTGTCAAATTTTTTGGTCTTGAGTTCATCTCTAGATCCAAAAATCTCCCACAGCGGAATAAATTGTATAGTCATTCCGTCTTTCTCGACCTGACGCTTCTCATTCCATGTTACCACAGTCAGTTTTGCAACATTTAATTCCTTGCTTGCTTCAATGAGGGCTTTCACTTCTCTTTCTTCAACATTCGGATTTGTTAAGTCGTAGCAGGCTTGTATCAACTCCGATACTTCATATCCCTTTTTAAGCACAAAATCTATTTCTCTGTCATTCCGAGTCTTGTAATAAAACAACTCACGGTTAGGTTGATTCCCTCTTTTCACCAATTCTATGAATACAAGATTTTCCATTAGCTTGCCGCTATTCGGAGAATGCTGTACCGCTTTTGCAGTAATGAAGCCGTTGTCTACGACATAGGTTTTTTTTGGTGATTGGAGCCTGCTACCGGCTTTTGTTGAGTGACGATCTAGAGAAAAAACCAAGTACGCTTCGGTAAGGTAACCAAGATATTTTGCCGCAGTAACATCGCTTTTAAATTTGAGGACATTTGCAAGTTTCCGAGCCGTATACTGGCTTCCAACATTGTTTATAAGGTACGAACCAAGATTGTCTATCTGCTCTCCGAAGCGCACTTTGTGGCGCTTGACTATGTCTTTGAAAAGGACGGCATCAAACAGCACATCGAGATATCCGCGAGGATCGATGTCTTTAGTAACGACTTCAGGATAGCCGCCGTTTGTCATATATTGATCCATGTACCCAAGTAGTTTCGCTTTCTCGTCAGGCACGAGAAGTTTTTCAACTGAGACTTCATACTGCCTTGCTTTCAAAACTTCCATAAAATTAAACGGCAATATCTCTATGGGAATATGTCTGCCGGTGAGATGTGTGGCGAGTTCTTTTGAAAGAAGGCTCGCGTTGGATCCGGTCAACACAAGATTGTATCCCGCTCTATGTAGACGATTCACGAATAATTCCCACTTCGGGAGATTTTGTATTTCATCAAAAAGAATATATTTTGTTTCACCATACGCGAACTTAAGCTCAGCCATAAGCTCATCAAGATCTATTTGTTTTTCCCCGGGAAGAGATTCGTCATCAAAATTAAAATAGGCAAAGGACTGACCCTTCAAAAGCATCAACGCAAACACGGATTTTCCCGCTCGACGCGGACCGAGAATCACTTTTATTAAGTCTGAAGAAAGCCATTTTTCCATGTCTTTCTCCTTGGTTCTCTCAATGTAAGGAAGAGCCAGAAGCCTGTCCCTATCCTCTTTTTGCTTGAAAACTGTTGATTTTAGCATAGTATTTATAGTGTACTATGCACTTTATCTCTTTTTTGCATAGTATGAGTAGTTTACTAGAACTAAAACAAGAAGTCAAGGGAACAGCAGTAAGTTTATCCACATTATCCCCCTCCCGGATTGACTTTTGACCTTTTTAGGAGTATCCTTGATAAGTACCTTTTTAGGCAGTTACGGATGGCAAGGACGGCTGAAATTCGGAGACGATGGTACCATCATGAGAATTCTATCTAAAATATCCTGTTCTATTTCCGCCTTTTCCCTATTGTCCTTAGGCGCTCTTTTGCTATTTGCCGCACCAGCGCAGGCGGAAGCGGGATTTTTCTCTTCCCTCTTTGGCGGCGATGCCTACGCGCAGACTGAGGCGGAAATAGAAGAGGCTGAAAAAGATACTTTGCAAAATCCCCAGACGATGGAGCTCCTCCAGGCAAATGTTTCCCCCGCTTCTGTCTTTAAGGAGAAGACTGGTCCCGCCGATAAGCAAGTTGCTTATCAGGCTGACAAAACAGACGGAGTTAATTCAGAAACAGATACGAACACAATTTCCGACAGTGCTCTTCTACCACTCACCGGCCCACTAGGCGTTTCAGATGATAAAAACAAAGATATTTTAGACTCATCCCCCGAAGATATCAGCATTTATGTGGTCCGAAAAGGAGATACCGTGTCCGCTATAGCCCTCATGTTTGGCGTTTCTATAAATACTATTTTGTCAGCCAACGATATGAAAAAAAATGACAAGCTCGTCCCCGGTGATGTGCTTTTTATTTTACCCATTTCCGGTCTTGAGCATACCGTGGTCAAGGGGCAAACGCTTAAAAGTATCGCCAAGCTTTACAAAGCGGATGTGAATGATATCGCTTTTTACAATGGCATTGCGCCGGATGCCAAGCTAGTAATTGGCGATGAGATAATGATCCCTGGCGCCGACAATATGGCGGACGAAGGAGGCGACAAACCAGCCGCAAACTTGGGATCCTCCGTCGCCCGAGACAAAAACTATTATGATACGCATCCGATACAGAATCTCTCGGGATATTTCGTCAATCCGGTGCCGACCGGGCGCAAAACTCAAGGTCTTCACGGGCCGGGCAACAGAGGCATAGACATCGGCGCGGCGACGGGTACTCCGATATATGTTTCCGCCTCCGGAGTTGTTTCGGCGGTCAAAACAGGCTGTAAAGTCGGCCAAAAGCGCTGCGGCGGAGGGTATGGCAATATGGCAATAATTGAACATAGTAACGGCGCCAGGACACTTTACGCGCATATGTCCAAACTTGCCACCCGCGCCGGCAGTCAAGTGAAACAAGGAGAAATTATCGGCTATGTCGGTTCCACCGGGCGCTCTACCGGGCCGCATATTCACTTTGAAGTTTTCAATGCTAGAAATCCTGGTTCTGACTGGAGTTGGGCAAACTAGTTTTTAGTCTATTCTAAAAAAGTTAGCGCAACCATTGCCAAAACTCCGGTTATCGCTGCCAGTACCTGCAGCACATAATGTTTTTTTCCCTTTGTTTTCTGAAGTTCCGGCATTAAGTCCGCCACCGCTATATATATAAATCCCCCGGCCGCGATAGGCAGGAACCAATTCGCGGATTTCTCGGCCATTTCGCCGAGCACGAAAAATATAGCGGCTCCAAGCAAAGCTGAGAGCGCAGAAATAAAATTCAGCCAAAGCGCCCGCTTTTTTGTGTATCCCGAATGCAGGAGTACAGCGAAGTCTCCCACTTCCTGCGGAATTTCGTGCAATATCACCGCTAGCGTAGTAGCGAGTCCAACTGCGGGATTGACCAAAAAACTGGCTGCGATAATCATTCCGTCCATAAAATTATGAACGCCGTCAGAAAAAAGAACCAACTTCCCCACTGGATGAACATGCTCTTTATCCTCGCCGTGATGGTGCCAGTGCAGAAATTTTTCCAGAATAAAAAATAAAAGTATACCGACGATGACCAAGGTGCTTGTTAAAATTTCGTTTGTGGAATTTTCAAATGCTTCCGGAATCAAGTGTATCAAAGCGTCTCCCAGCAAAGCGCCCACGGCAACGCTAATGAAAATAAAAATATATTTGCGAAGCAATTCTTCCCGCAGGGACAATGTAAAAACTCCGGCGAAGGAAACCAAACTGACCGCAAGCACGCTAAGAAACGCATAAAGATATATTGTTGTCATATTTGTGCCCGCCAATTATAGCATTTTTCACCTATGGCTGAAAATTTTTATACATGCTATACCTAGCTTGATTACAGTTCGTTAAAAAACTAAAGACGATTTTTTTCGTCTTCCCAACCAAAGGAAAAAGATGAAAATTTTTTGGTTAGGGGAGGCGAATTTCCAGCGTTTGGGATTCACCTCCCGAATGCGGGAAATGGTTCGGCGGGAGTTGCCGAAATATTTTCCCGAGCATAAGGACATTATCCTGATGCTCGAAAAAGCCTCTCGGGGGAGCTTCCGATGGAATATGGAAGCGAACGGAGAACGCTTTTATGTGAAGATGGATTTCGGGAGGGGTCCATATTCACGCAAACTTAAAGGCCGCCGGGAGGCGATGTTTAAGTTTGTCAAAACGCAAAGACTGACTGGAATCTACCAAATCCAGCAAATCTTTGCATCTCATGGCGAATGGGTCGCCTTAGAGGTGCTGAAGTTTATTGAGGGGACGGTTACCCTTGACGAACTTCTCAAAAAAAAGATGGCTTCCAATGGGCAAGAAGCCACTCTTTTTTTTCGCAGTCTAGGTAGAAAGATTGCGGAAAGTGTGGAGGGGGTGCACACGACAAAGCCCTCTTCCCTTGAAGTCGGAGGGCAAATATTCTTATCAGACCGCGAGAAGGTCTATAAGAAAGCTATTCGAGACATCTTGAAGAGAATGGATGTCTATATGCCGGTGAACGAAGAACATCCCCTGATTAGCAGAGGGGACCGGCTAAAACTTCAGGAAGGGTTGAGGAAAATTTTAAGGGGTTGGACAGGTGAATCAAACCGCCTGTGTCTGGTCCATGGGGACCTCCACGGCGAGAACATTCTCGTCCCGTCGAACTCCGGAATCATTCTCATCGATTTTTCGCCGAGAGTGCATCTAGGCGAGCCTCGGTGGGATGACGGGCGGCTGGTCGCCGATCTCCTGGAAAAGGAGATTGAGACTGGTAGCCCTCTCCCGGGCGAGGTCATTCAGGGTTTCATTGAGAAATCCGAGGAGCTTACTGGCGATAGTCTGTATCGTCAAGGGCTCTGCTTCGGAATTTTTTCGATGACCTTGTTGAAACTCTTTCCGAAAGGGAGACCCATCAGGGATCCGGAAGTAGCCCGCAAATACTTCAGTAATTCGCTCAGAATTATTGAAGCAGGCTGCTTCAGCAATTAAATTTCTGAGCATCACAAAATTATCGCGGCCAAAAGTTGCGATAATTTTTTTCACATTTTTTATTGCAAAATTTTTAGAATACTTTACAATCAAAAGCATGGCAGAACTGAAAGAGCTTCTTGATGTTCTTAAATACCCCAGCAAGGAAAAGGTTGCTCTCATAACCAAGGCATACTGCTACGCGGAAAAAGTCCACGCGGGGCAAACCCGTTTTTCAGGCGAACCTGTCATAAACCATCTTTTTGAAACAGCCAAGATACTGGCAGAGTTCGGCATGGGAAGCCGGACCATATCTGCCGGACTGCTTCATGATGTGCTGGAAGACACCGATGTTTCGGCCCAAATGCTTCTCAATGAATTCGGCAAGGAAATCGCTTTTTTGGTGGAGGGAGCAACCAAACTCGGGACTATCCGCTATAACGGAGAAGAGCGCCATGTGGAGAGCTTGCGCAAATTTTTTGTGGCGATGTCGCGGGACATCCGCGTGCTGGTTATCAAGTTGGCCGACAGGCTTCATAACATGCGCACGCTCCGATTTGTGCCGAAGAACAAACAGCGCCGGATTGCGGAAGAAACCATGCAGATTTATGTACCCCTGGCCTACCGTCTCGGCATGAGAAAAATCAAGCGCGAGATGGAGGATTTGGCATTCAAGTATGTTGAACCCGAGAAATATGATAAAACACGGAAGCTGATGAAAAAACACATGCTCCGGGAAAAATCATTAGGAACATTCAAGAAGCGTTTGCTTAAAATACTTGCAAAAGAAGACATTAAGAATATAAAAATAGATATTCGCTCAAAAAGCGTTTACAGCGTGTATAACAAATTGGCGAATAAAAATGAAGATATAGAAAAAATATACGATATAAACGCTCTCCGTATAAATGTGGATACCGTCGCCGACTGTTATAAAGTACTCGGCATTATTCATACTTTATGTCGGCCCCTGCCTGGAAGAATCAAAGATTATATAGCTTTTCCGAAACCCAACGGCTACCAAAGCTTGCACACCACAGTTTTTACTCCGGATGCTAATGTGGCGGAGATTCAAATTCGCACGCACGAAATGCATGACAGCGCAGAATACGGCTTTGCGGCGCACATGATGTACAAGCTAAAAGGAAAAAATTCAGACGATTCCTATTACTCCTGGTTCAAGCAGTTCTTCCCTGCCCCGCAAAAAAGTAAATTTTTTGGGAACCAGATTGATCCCGAACGGCTCGCTCACATTCCAGATTGGATTAAAAAATTAGTGGATGTGCAGTCGTATGTCACCATTCCGACCGAGTTCATGGATAATCTAAAAAGCGATTTTTTTCAGAACCGGATGTTTATTTTCGGTGCGCGCGGAGGCGTGGTTGATCTGCCCGTTCTATCAACCCCGATCGATTTTGCTTATGAACAGGGCGCAGAAATTGGCGATCATCTGTTTGGCACCAAAGTGAACGGCAAGCTTGTTCCCATCGGCACAAAACTGAAAAATGGGGATATTGTGGAAATTATATCCAAGAAAGGAAGCCACCCGCATGAAAAATGGTTCCAGCTTTGCAATACCTCTTTAGCGAAAAAGCAAATCAGGGAGGGTCTTTCTCAAATAAAAATGTAATTTATCTTGTGCCCTAATCATACACTTTGCGCAAACTTTTTTCGAACAACTAACGGACTAATCGCACGCTCCGCGTGCATGGTAGCCTGTAAAATATAGGTTTTTGAAAGATATTTTTTGATGCACAGGAGGTACTTGCATTTTATATGGTAATCTAATATAATCTCATATATCTAATATATTAGATTAAAAACGTGAATTACAACAAGCGCATAAAAAATATATCACAAAATCTGTGGGCATTCATCAATCAAATTGATGAATTAAAAGGTCGCTGGATCGGCGGAGCTACACTGAATCCACAAGCACTTGGACGACTAAAACGATCTGTTCTTGTCACTTCGTCTGGAGCATCGACACGCATTGAGGGAGCAAAACTTTCCGATGAAGACATTGAAAAAATGATGCGGGGGCTTTCAATGCAAAAATTTACTGACCGGGACAAGCAGGAAGTGCAAGGATATTACGAATTGCTTAATAATGTTTTTAACACAGCGGACAAAATTCCTTTCACAGAAAGCAGTATAAAACATTTGCACAAAGAACTTTTGAAATATGTGGAGAAAGATAAATTGCATAGGGGCGAGTATAAAAAAACAGAAAACCGGGTTGAAATGGTAAATGAAGCGGGAGAATCCATCGGCGTGTTGTTTGACACCACGCCAGCTTGGCTTACCCCAAAACAAATGCAGGAGTTGGTGGAGTGGACCCGTGAAGCGATTTATTTAAAGGAGATTCACCTACTGCTTATAATTGCAAATTTTCTTGTTGAGTTTCTGAATATTCACCCATTCCAGGATGGCAATGGGCGACTTTCACGCGTATTAACAAACCTGCTTCTTCTTCAAGCGGGATATGCGTATATGCCTTATATCTCGCATGAGAAATTAATTGAAGACAATAAAGCGGAATATTATGTGGCTCTAAGAAAAAGCCAAAAAACTTTAAAAACGGAAAATCCAAATATCACTCCCTGGCTCGAATTCTTTTTCAATATCCTGCTTATTCAGTCAAAACAAGCGATTGAACTGTTGTCTAAAGAAAATATCGAAAAATTATTCTCCCCGAAACAGCTGGCTGTATGGCGATACCTCCTACAGGTAGTAGAAGCAACTCCTGGAGAAATTGCAAAAAACACGAAAGTCGCGAGACCGACTGTATCACAGGCTCTTGATACACTTTTGCGTTTGAAGAAAGTTGAACGAATCGGACAAGGGCGAACGA
>JBBUHH010000035.1:0-23136 GCA_038055775.1 Patescibacteria group bacterium
GACCCAGAAAAAGAAATGGCGCTCAATGTAAAATCAGCTACTGAAGAAGCTAAAAGACTTAAAAAAGAAGTTTTTAAAGAATATGAAATAGGAGTTCTGCACAGCAAGATGAGCAAAGAAAAAAAAGAAAAAGTGATGCAAGAATTCACAGAAAGCAAAATTCATATACTATGCGCCACATCGGTAGTGGAAGTCGGAGTAAATGTCCCGAACGCTACTGTAATAATCATTGAGGGTGCAGAGCGTTTTGGTCTAGCGCAACTGCACCAATTGCGCGGACGAGTCATCCGAAGCACGCATCAGGCATATTGCTATGTGTTTGCGGAGGCGAAGAGTGAAAAGACTATTGCGAGATTAAAAGCTCTGAAAACCGCAAAAAACGGTTTTGAATTAGCAGAACTTGATTTGACTCTCCGCGGCGCGGGCGAACTTGGCGGCACTAAACAATGGGGCATCACCGACCTAGGAATGGAAGCGATAAAAAATATTAGAATGGTGGAAGCCGCCCGCGCCGAAGCTATCCGCTTGATTGAAGAAGATCCGGAACTCTCTAAATATCCCCTCTTGAAGCAAAAAGTAAAAACAAAAGCCGGCGAATTTCATTTTGAGTGAAATAATTTGTCCGTCACTCACAATTAATGTTATTAATTGTCCGCCCTCTAGGACTCGAACCTAGGACTCCCTTGGTATAAGCAAGGTACTCTGACCAACTGAGTTAAGGGCGGAAAAGCGGTTAAAACCACTTCCGTAATACTACAAAATTAAAAAAATTTAAGCAAAAAGTTACGCCACCACTTCCAGCTTTGCCGGCTCTTCTTTTTTCTTTAAAAGTATTCCGTGAGCGGTCAAAAGCTTTTCGTATTCTTCTTGTTCTAGAGTTTCCACTTCTATCAGTTTAAGAGCGATGGCGTCAAACGCTTTGCGGTGACCAGAGAGAACTTTTTCGGCTGTTTTTAATCCGTCGCTGATTATTCTAGAAACTTCGGCGTCCACTTTGGTGGAAACCGCTTCGGAAAATTCTTTTTCAATTATTTCGCCGTATGGAGACCTGCCTCCGCCTCCAACAAGAGCAATCGGTCCGATAACATCCGACATACCGAAACGCGTCACCATTGCCCGAGCCAAATTTGTGGCAACTTGCAAATCTGAAGACGGGCCGGTAGTAATATCTCCGAAAATCATCTGTTCGGCAACATACCCCCCGAGCGACATGGCGATATCATCAATAAATTCTTTTTTAGATTGCAAACGGCGCTCTTCCAAAGGCAATTTCAAAGTATATCCGCCGGCATTTCCGCGAGCGATGATAGATACCTTGTGCACTGGATCGGCATAAGGCAGGACTGAAGCCACCAGCGCGTGTCCAGCTTCATGATACGCCGTGATTTCTTTTTCTTTTTTAGACAAAAGATGACTCTTTCTTTCTGGTCCGAGCATCACCTTTTCAATCGCCCGAATCAGGTCAAATTGAAAAACTTTTTTGCGGTTCTCGCGGGCGGCGAGAATCGCTCCCTCATTCATGAGCGAATACAAATCAGCTCCGGAAAACCCCGGCGTGCGTTCTGCAATCAGCTTTAGATTTATGTCTTCCGCCAGCGGTTTTTTGACCGCGTGAATTTTTAAGATTTCTTCGCGATCGTTACGGTCCGGTAAATCCAAAAGCACTTTTCGATCAAAACGACCGGGACGAATGAGAGCGGGGTCGAGTACATCTGGACGATTGGTCGCCGCCATTACGATAACTTTGTCGTTCGGTTCAAAGCCGTCCATCTCTACCAGTATTTGGTTTAAGGTCTGCTCGCGCTCGTCATTGCCCCCGCCAAAACCGCCCCCGCGCGTGCGCCCTATGGCATCTATTTCATCCACAAAAATTATGGCCGGAGCCGCTTTCTTTGCCATTTTGAAAAGATCCCGCACGCGAGAGGCTCCAACTCCCACAAACATCTCCACGAATTCGCTTCCGGATAAATGAAAGAACGGAACGCTGGCTTCGCCGGCAACCGCCCGAGCCAAAAGAGTATTATGAGAAATTAAACCGTTTGATATGAAAGAATGAGTCTTTGGTACTGTAAAATCGTAAACTTTTGACTTTCCTTTCGATATTGAAACAACAGGGGAAAAGAAAAGTTTTGAATTAAGTAAAGAATCTAAATATTCGATATCTTCATTATGCAACCCTTTATTTTTAAATTTCTCAACAAAAACAGATAAAGATTGCCTAGAGATATGTTTTCTAATTCTTACTTTATGCGCCAACTTTGAAAGCTGTTCTCCGCTCAGTCCTGCCGCACTTAACTCTTTCCACGCTCTATCTATAATATGGGATATATTATAAAAAACATCCACATTCGTGTTGCGTTTGGTATGTTTACTTAAATATTCCTTTACCTGTTTTTGCTTCCTACTCAAACGAAAACCTATCTCGGTGGAAAATTTCTCCAATTCACTACCTGAAAGCATAATTTCATATGCGGTGCGAACATGCTTGCCATCTCCTTTATGTTTAACACGCCTTATAGGTACTATCCCAAAATTAAGAAGTATTACCATTACTTGGTTTGATAATTTTTTGCTTACAGTTGTATATCCAAAACTGTATCTATGAAAATATCCATCAGCATCAAATAATCCTTGTAAAAATGCAATTAGAACATGTTTTGGTGCCTGTAATATGCTTGGTGGAATAACCTTATCGTAAGATAATAAATACGACATTCCAGCCGCATATAAATCTTTTTTGACTGCCCATGAAGTAACTAGTTGGGTTATACCATCCGAAGCTAGACCCAAATGTGTATTTGGATAATTGGTTCGGATGTAACCTTTAAAAGCGCCGACAAGTTCACCATCTGCCGATGTAAATCCAACTCGACTAGAATGACTCAAATTTCCATCTCCAGTAAGAAGACCCATAATGTAAGATTGGTCGGTTGAAACTTCTCTAGAAACTCCATAAATATCCGTGCTAAATTTAAGGGCAACATTATCTCCTTCCTTGATTTCTTCCAATTTTTTAAACTCGAGATATCCTTCTTTATTCATAACAACAACGGGATGTTCCCTTGTACCTTCAAGCTCTGTTCCTTGTCTTAGATAAATTTTTCGCGTTTCCTGTTCACCTAAGTCATACCAATGCGAAGCCTCTTGATCTGTCGTACGACACCTTGTGACATCAAAAGTTGGAAGAACTGCTCCCTTTACAACATTATTTTTTGGATTAACCCAAAAATACTTTGGAATATCTTTTATATCGATAAAACCTTTATTTGTTAAAATTATTGAGTCGCCCACAATACATTTCCCTGTTCCCGGCGCGCCGGTTAATATCACTCCTTTCGGAATCCTCGCGCCAATATCCAAAAATTTCTTCGGACTTTTCAAAAAATCCACAATTTCTTTTAATTCTTCCTTCGCCTCCTTGCAACCGGCCACATCCTTGAAAGTGACTTTGTTGTTTTTATCGTTCGGATCGGTGATACGCGCTTTGGACTGTCCAAAAGAAAGCGCCTGCATCCCCGCGCCCCGCACTTGCCGCGAGATATACCAAAAGAAAAGCAGAATAAAAACAATCGGCAGTAGGAATGGAAGTAAATTATAAAGCAAGAACATAAACCCGCTTTCTTCTTTAATTTCTATCTCAGCTTTTGAAAGCGCTTCCGGCGTCACTCCATAATTAAAAAGAGTCTGCGACAGCGCTGATCCAAGTTCTTTTTTAGATTTTTTGACTTCATCATTTTGATAAGTAACCGTCAGCTTCTCTCCTTCCACTAAAATCTTTTTCACTCCGCTCTCCGAGACACTTTTCGCCAAATCGGAAATTGGAATCTCGGGAACAACTTTTCCACTATCCGACACCGCCAAATAAACAGCCGTGATAAGCATAAAGATAAGTATCGTGCCGGCAATACTGCCACCAAATCCGCCACCCCCTTTTGGTTTCTTGCCTTTATTCTGTGAATTTTTTTGACTAAAGAAGTTAAACATTGCTATAGGTTAGCACAAAAAAGTAAAAAAATCTATGGTAAGATTAAATTATGGCTTCTTATGCCGAAAACCGAAAAGTGTATTTCAATTATGAAATCCTTCAAAAATACGAAACGGGTATTGAGTTTTTGGGAGTGGAAGTAAAGTCTGTGCGTGGGGGGAAAATGTCGCTAGACGGCGCGTTTGTGATCGTGCGCGACGGCGAAGCATTTTTAATAAATGCAAATATTCCGCCATACCAAGTTAAAAACACACCGAAAGATTACGACCCCTTGCGCAATCGAAAACTTTTACTGACTAAAAAAGAAATCGCCGAACTTGCCGGGAGTGAGAAAAACAAAAGTTTGACAATTGTGCCAATTTTAGTGTATAATAAAGGCAGAAAAATCAAAGTAGAAATTGCTTTGGTGAAAGGAAAGAAAAAATTTGATAAGCGCGAAAGTATAAAAAAACGCGAGACGGACAGAGAGATTCGCAGAGAGTATAAAGGACTTTGAAAAATGTAGACTTCACCCGCCCAAAAAAATCGGGCACTCTCTCCAACCCCTCCTGACCTCCCCTTATCAGGGGAGACAAAAGATTTCCCCCCTGACAAGGGGGAACACAAGGGGGTTAAGGAGAGGGCTAGGTGGAAGCTTCGCTACTATATTTGGGACTGAAAGGCATAGACAGCAGGCCTTTTGTCAAAAATGCATGCCGAGAATGAACGCAATCTCGCAAAACTTCGTTCAATAGCTTAATTGCAAAATTAGCTTCCAAAGTGAAGGCGGCGGTCTCTCCATACTTCGGTATGAATGACTTCGCTTTCGCTCGAGTTTCCGCTTACGCGTAACTCGTGTCTCCCTTATAGACTTCCGATATATAGGGCGGGGCATCACATTATCGGGATAAGGAAATACCCGTTCGAGTATTTCACGAAAATCTAGAACTCGATTGAAAAATATTTGGCTCGCTTCTTAATTTTTCAATCTAAAACAAAAAGCGCGCTATGTATGTAGACTTTTTTGCAAAAACCTTCTGCACGCGGATTCAATTTCCGCCAGTTCCACAAAATACAAATTCTTGCTTTCTGGTGTTTAAGATGTAGACTAACCCTGAATGAGAAAAGGGGGCAGATCACACAGATCCCCTCTGTGCGACTGTAGTGTTTGGCCCGGGACCGTGTCTTTTGCTTGCGCCCTGTGAGCAAGAGAACGGTCCCTTTTTTATTTCCCCACCCGCAGTCTTTTTAGGAATTCATACATCATCCCTCAAATTAAGATTTTCTGCTTGTAAATATTCTCTCCTTTTTATGAGAAACTCTGTAACCATTCAACTCAAAAAGATTTTTTAATTCACTCACTACTTTGGTTTTTATTTGGCTGACTCGACTTTCACTCATACCCAACTCAATTCCAATATCCTTCATAGGTATTTTGTCAATGAAATACATTTTAATAACTTGAAGTTCTTTTGCAGTTAACTCCAATTGATCTAAAAATTTGTAAAGCAACTCAATAATAAATTCTTCGTTCCCTTTATCGTAACTGACTTGTTGAGAAGCTTCATCTAAATTTTCTTTCTCAGTCAAAGATCCAGCATTGATTGGATATCTATTCACCATTTTCAAATATTTTGTAAAATCCAAGCCCATTTTGTCAGCAATTTCTTTTTCCGTCGGTTTTTTTCCTAATTCTTGACTTACCAAGTTTCTAGCTTGCTCTCTCCGCTTCAAAAATTCAAAATGGTGGCGACTTATCATTCTCTCGCGTTGGATATTATCCAAAATCCTTCCTCTGATGATGCCTGCGGCGTAAACAGAAAAGTGGGAATTTTTAGAAGCATCAAACTTTCTGGCTGCTTCTAGAAGCCCGTCTGTGCCCCAAACAATAAAATCACCAAGTTGAAAAGTTTGATTTTCTCCCTGATTGAACATTCTAAAAGCAATATCTTTCACCTGTTGATATCCTCCTTCGGCAAGTTTCTGCTGCTCCTCAGTCAAAGGAGCGCTTTTATCATAAGTAGTTCTAGGAGTTAATTGGGATTGTTCTATTTTCGGCGCAGACTCGTTCATTGAGTAGATTATAGCCTATTTACCCCCTTGAAGGCTAACTGTACAAACTAAAGGCTTATAGCTTTTTATTACTTCACCCGCAGTCTTTTAAAGAATTCATGTGTTATAATTCCGCAATGTTTGATTACCAATACGCGTATCTTGTCGGAAATTTGTTTATCCTTTTTCCGATTTGGCTGGCTTTTTTCTTGCACCGGCGAGACTTGAGGACTGAAATTTTAAAGATGAGTTTGATTCTCGGTCTTTGCGGGCCTATCTCGCAAATGTGGTATCTGCAAGACTATTGGTCTCCGCAGACTTTTACCGGAACTCGTATTGGTATCGAAGATTTTTTGTTCGGTTTCTTTATCGGCGGCATTGTAAGTGTTGTATATCTAGAAATGTTCAACAAACATCTCTCAAGACCAAAAAACAGGCATCATCATTGGAGGTTGTTGTTTGTATTTATCGCTATTTTTTTATTTTTCTTTAACATCTTGTTTTATTTCGGCGTTAATTCCATATACGCAAGTATTGCCGCTTTTCTTTCATTGGCGGTATTTATCTATTACTTCAGACAAGACTTATTTATTGACGGATTAGCCAGCGGAATTTTCCTTGCAATAATAATGTTTTTGGCTTATCTTGCGTTTCTCTTTGTTTTTCCGGAGACCATTAGTAGATGGTGGTTCTTGCACAACATTTCCGGTATATTGATACTGGGAATTCCCATGGAGGAGTTGTTGTGGGCATTTTCTTTGGGATTGGTAGCCGGTCCGACTTATGAATTCTTGACCGGAATCAAAATACTTAAAAACCGAAAAATAGTTTGACTTCCAGCCTCAAATAAGCTATATTAAAGCAGTTCAAATATATCTTTACCCGTACACTTATATGCTCGATGTTTTTATAACCTGCGCCTTTGGCGCTTCGAGCAAATAAGTGTTTGGGTTTATACCAATTGCGTGAACGAATAAACAACCAAATACGAGCGGTAGAACTTCGGGTTTTGGATAGTGAAAACAAGAATCTCGGCGTTTTGAGCATAAAAGCCGCTTTGGAATTGGCGCAAGAGAAGGGTTTAGATTTAATTGAAATAGGTCCGAATGCCACTCCCCCATTAGCCAAAATAATGGAATTTGGAAAATATCAGTACGAGGCGAACAAGAAACTGAAGAAATCCAAAGCCGGAGCGAACAGGACAGAAACCAAGGGCATACAGGTAAAGATAGGCACCGGAGACCATGATCTGGAACTCAAAGCCAAAACTGCCTCAAAATGGCTGAAGGATGGACACAGAGTCAAAGTAGAACTCTTCCTCGCCGGACGCGCAAAATACATGGATGAAAAGTTTTTGCGGGAACGTTTGGACAGATTGTTGCATCTGGTTACGGAAGATTACAAAGTATCAGACGCATATCGAAAAGGCCCAAAGGGTATAACAACAACAATAGAAAGGAAATAAAAAGTTTTTATGAAAACAAATAAATCATATTCAAAGAGGCTGAAAGTCACCAAAAATGGAAAAATAATTTCCCGAAAGCCGGGCTTCAACCATTTCAATGCCAAGCAATCTCGCACCAAACAGCTTGCCGGCAAGAAAGGCAAAAATTTTGTAATTAAAAATAAACCAAGGAGCTATCTTTTACCATTTAGTTAAGACCTCTCCCCAACCCCTCTCCTTGACAAGGAGAGGGGTGAAGGGGTGAGGTGAATCAGATTTTAAAATGACTAGAGTAAAAAAAGGAGTACATGCGCTAAAAAGACGAAGGAGTGTTCTGAAACAGACAAAGAGTTTTCGTCATGGACGAAGCACGAAAGAACGCCAGGCGAAAGACGCGCTCCTCCATGCCGGGGCTTACGCTTTCGCCCACCGTAGGGACAAGAAGTCGCACAATCGGACGCTTTGGAATATAAAAATAAACGCTGGCGCCCGCGAACTCGGCATGACTTACTCTAAACTGATTGATGGCTTAAACAAGAAAAAAATCTTGATAGACCGCAAAATTCTTGCCGACCTGGCAGAAAATCACCCCATTACTTTTGCCAAAGTTTTGGAAGCGGTTAAATAATCTTGTATTCAGCTACTTTGTCTTTTTTTATCAGCGCAATGATATCTTCTACGATTCTCTTTGGGTCGTCCCCTGTGACAATTTTTGCGTTTGGACGGTGACTTTTTTGGAGAATTTCCTTGAGTTCCGTCCCTGTTTCCCACGGCCCTTCATAAATGCCTATGGGCTTGCCGTCTTCAAAGGCAATGGTAAATTCATGAATTGTGCCAATGCGCCCGCAGCCGCAAATAACCGCGTCGGCGCAACGAGTCATTATTATGTCCCGGCCGGCATAACCGAAACCGGTATACATAATCAAGTCCATATAATCAAGAGGAAGTTTGTAAACTTCCACATGTTCCTTTTCCGAGGCGGCCGGAGACACGCCGACGGAAATCCCGCCTATTTCTTTAAATCCCATCGCGACCCAAAGTGGAAATCCGGTCGTTGCCCCGGAGATGAGCACCGCCCCCGCCCGGGCAATCACCCGCCCAAGTTCTTTTGCCTTATCAAGCGCGTTTAGCCCGCAATGGCCGGTTTCCGCCGCGCCGGAAACGCAAATTTTAATTAGATTATGCCCGTGTTTATTGTTTAATAAGAAATCCATCCCGTACGAAGTAGGAAATCTTTAGATTTCCGTAAATAATTTACTAAAACGACTATAAACACATAAGCCATTATATCATATATAGTAATTTCAATTAACTGAATGACTTCGTACGGGATCCATGCTACAAGTATACCGATTAAAAAAAAATTAACAAATCAGTATCACGCTTTCCCCCTGCTCCGGGGCATAAGCTTCGATACCCAAATTGTCCCGAAGTTTCTGCACCAAAAACATGGAAGACTTCGGCTCTCCCATAACCACAAAAACTTTTTTGAGGGTATCTTGCATATCTTCAACAAAACTCAACAACCCGTCTGAATCCTTATGCCCTGAATATCCGGAAATAGTAACCATGTGCGCCCGCACAACCACATCTTCGCCCGTTATGTGTACCGTCTTCAGCCCTTCTTGAATCAAGCGCCCCGGACTCCCTACCGCCTGGTACCCTGTCAAAAGCAAAGTGTTGTTGGCATCCGGCAAATAATGCCTTTCATGATGCACAATGCGCCCGCCAGTAGACATTCCGCTTCCGGCAATGACTATCTTCGGATTCGGCACATCATTAATCAGTTTTGACTCTTCCGATTTTAAAGTATTATGAAGCCCCGGGAAATCAAACAGATATTTGTCATGGCGCATCGCGTTCTGCGCGTTTTCATTAAGATAATTTTTATATTGCTTAAAAACTTCCGTCAGGCGAATAGCGAGCGGAGAGTCAAGGAAAATAGGCATTATCGGAATGCGGTTATTTTCCACCAGAGTATTAAGTTCAAAGAGGAGCTCCTGCGAACGTTCCAAAGAAAAAGTCGGGATAATAAGCGTACCTTTTCTATTGTAATTGTCTTCAATCGCCTCTTCTAAAAATCTCCTGCGATTCCCTCTAGATTCATGATTCCGATCGCCATAAACGGACTCCATTATTAAATAATCTATATCTGTAACTTTTTCAGTATCAGGCAGAAGCATCGAGGGCGAATTGCCCAAGTCCCCGGTAAAAAGAATTTTTTTGCCGTTAAAAATAAATTTAACCATGGCAGAACCCAGTATGTGCCCAGCATTTAAAAATGAAATTTCTAAATCAGGAGTTATTTTTAACATTTCATGATAATCAAACCCTTCCCACAAAGAAAGAGCTAGTTGTATATTTTCCTCTGTGTAAATTTTATCCAAACCTAACTCTGTGTTTTTTGATAATATGCCCATGGTGTCTTCAAGCATAAATGTCGCTAAAGCCTTAGTGGGTTTTGTAGAATAAATTTTTCCGCGGAATCCTTCATGGATTAGTTTAGGAATGCGACCTATATGATCCACATGGGCATGAGTCACAAAAAGGATATCTATGGTCTTCGCATCGTAAGGAAACGGATCCCAGTTTATGTCATCGGCCAATTTGAAGCCCTGAGTGAGCCCGCAGTCAATTAAAATTTTTTTGCCATCAATCTCAAGCAAAAAATTAGACCCTGTTACAGAGCCAGTTCCTCCGCAAAATGTTATCTTGGCTGTTTTTTCCGCCATAAATGCAAATATAGCATAGCACAGAATCCGCCCAAAAGATCGGCAAATATATCTGAACTGGTATCTTTAAAATCAAAAGGGTTCTGTGCGATAACATCGTTTACCAGCATTTCAAAAACTTCCCATCCTAAACCAACCAAAAGTACCAAAGGCAGTATCTTCATTATTTGGAACTTCAGACTCTCGCCTAAAATCCCGCCCAATAGCCAAACGAAAAAGAGAGCAATCCAAGCTCCCCCAAAAAAATGCATCAGCATATCCAAATATGGGACTGAATAATACCAATAAAACTTGTTCGCAAATAAATTCATCAAAAAAATGACGAAAATCAAACAGGTTACGAACTTTAGAAGGTTTTTTTTATCCACCCCCTGATTTTACCACATTTTACAAGAAAAAACCCCGAGAAATGGGGTTACTTCTTAGGACTATTTCAGATATATTACCGTAGCTGATAGCTAGGTGGGTGAAAGACGCGAGAAACCAAGGTCAAACGCGATCGATTCTCCCATAAATTAGTGTCTAGGTAATAACCGGAAATAACCCTACTTAAACTATACTCTCTTAAAAACTTTCCGCAACAATTTCTGCAAAACAACACAAATTTTTTGAGATTTCAAATGTACTTAATACAGTTCCCGTTTATAACAATCTTCACAATACAAAATTTGTGGATTTTCAGGAGAGTAATTAGTTTTAAATTCAATTGAACATTTATTTTTATGTTGATGTGTATTTTTTTCGCACATACATCGGCGATTCCATATTTTTATCGGATTTAATTTATCCATTCTAGTGTAGAATCTACAGTTGGGACATGTTCTAGGTATTGATACATTAAAGCGTTTATAAAATTTAAACTCCATATCCGTTATTTTAAACGCGCCAATGCAACGGTGAACGCATTTTTGTAAATCTTGACATTCGATTATCTTGCCAATAATCGAATCGCCTACATCTGCAATCTTTTCAGGTAAATCAGAGGATAATATTTTAATTTTATGACTGCTTGAAACCTTTGAATAATTATTCTGCGGAAAATAATCAGAAGCGGAAGATTCTTCATATTTTAACGGTGAAAATTCTGATGGAAAAAATTCACCATATTTATATATTAGCCCATCATTGGAAATATACGGCATTGTATTCATATGTTCTATAATTTTAGAACGAAGAGAAAAATATTCTTCTTTTGGGTATTGCTTATTAAAGATGTAATATTGCGCTTTTTGTAAACCAACACAACCAAAACAATTTGATGATGAGTGACATTCTATACAATAATCGAGATCAAATGATGCAGGCCAACATTCATAACAAAATCTTAAATTCTGAGAATTATCGCCGCAATTTGCAGATTCATAGATTAGTTCACACGCAAGTCCCCAGTTTGTGTAATCATATACATCTTTAGAATGTCGCACGAACTGAGAAAAACGAGCATTGTCTATGTTGTGAACAACAAAACATTCTATTGCATTATTTGAAGCATATACATAATCCCCTGTTACATTCTTATTTCTGTTGCCATGAATATATTGAACTGGGAATTTTTTTCTCATACTTTCTACTTTTTTTAATGTTTCTTTTATTTTAGATAAGGAACCGTCATAATTTTTTTTAAATTGTTCTTCATATTTTTCTTTAGAATACTGTTCATTGAAAATACAATACTTTTTGTTTCTTAAATTCACACAACCAAAACAGTCATTGCAATTACGACAATTGCTTGAGAACCAAACATTATAACAATTTGCGCAATCACTACTCCAAAACATACGCTCGCAGTCGACGATCGAGAAGGTCTCATAACATAAACTTGAATCCTTGGCCTCGTATGTGTCTACACAATCCTCACTTCCACTTAAACGAAAGCTATATGCAATATTTTCACAATTTGTTGCATTAAAACAAAGGTAAGCATTTTTTACATTCGTGGCATGATTGGAATATTCGCTATTTATACAATTTTGCATTGATCGAGCGCATAGTGGCACACTAAATAATAAATCACGAAATTGCTGAAAGAAAGTTATATTAAAATTATAATCTCTGCCGTACAACTTGGAATCCCACGCGTCACTCCACCAGTATGAATGGTCATAAATCTTCATTTTCGATGAAGGTGGGTAAACCGAAAAGATAAAATTACCTGTAATATCCTCTCGTTTCTTAAAAAAGAAATGCTCATTGCGCCAAAGAGAACGGCGATAAAAACGACATTTTGGACAAAATGTCGGCGTTGGAACTTGCATTTTTTTATAGAAATTCAAATCATCTTCTTCAACAAAAAAATCTTTCTTGCAACTTTGACATTTTACAGAAAGTGACATATTTACCAATAATACCATTTTTAAAAAATTACAGAGATTTTTTTACTAATTTCACAACAGAAGCAAGTTCCGCGTCAGAAGATTTTTCCCTGCTTCCTGGTCTATAAAGAAATTTTCTTGGATCATAGTGAGTAATCCCCGCATCTCCTTTTGTTCTTGGCAACATATGCAAATGAAAATGGGGAACAGCTTGACCACCTACTTCATTCTCATTCCAAGCATAATTAAAACCTTCAGCGCTGAACGCTTTTTGTAAAGCTTTTCTTAATTTTTTTTGTAAATCAAAAATTGCGATAACTTCTTCCGGCGTTAAACCGTTAAAGTCAGCCACGCATCTTATCGGGCATATTAAAACATGCCCCGGAACAACCGGAATATTTGTAGGAAACGCAAAAGCATAATTATTTCTAATTATTTCTCTTTTTTTTATGTCTGCCGATGAGCAAAAGATGCAATTTTCTTTTCTATCCATAAAATTTATTTTTTTCTTTTTTTGTAAGCTTTGCTTCTATGATCTATATATTTTATAGTAATGATATTACTATACCAATCAACCTGATAGAAAATGCGCCAGTCGCCTACCCGCAACTTAAAATAATCACGGAAATCTGCGGTAAGCACGGCAGGTAAAATCTCATTAAAATTATTCTCAAGCCAATCAAGTTTTTCTAAAATGCGTTTTCGCACAGAATTATCTAAAACAGAAAGATCCTTTTCTGCCTCAGTAGTAAAATCAATGGACCACTTAGGAGACATTATCAGAAATACTTTTCTTTAATTTGACTAAGGGGAACGGTTCTACTATTTTTAGAATTTGCAGATAATCTTTTCTTGGCTTTAGCGCTTAAATCGAGTCCAAAATCGGGGTCGTTGAAAACATCAAAAACAGCGCTTGAAACGAGTGCTTTAATTTGGTTATTAACTTTTTTGATGGCTATTGCATCCATACCTTTATACTAGCATAAGAAGAACAAAACTACAAAATAACGAGTTTCCCTAGATAGCGCTTTAGGCGCTATCTGTCATAATACCCCAATTTTTCTAAAAAATTTTCTAGAATTCTTACCGGCACGCCCATGACAGTATCAATGGAGCCTTCCAGCTTTTTTACATAATGCAGAAAAGATCGGTCGGAAAATGCGGCGGCTTTGTAAGTCATGGGGTCTTCAGCTATTTGGACAATAGTATGATGCGGAATTTTTCTCCACACGATAGAAGAAATATCTACAGCTTTAAGCGTCTTTTTTTTACCGACATGATGAACTACAATCGCGCAAAAAACTTCAGTCTTACCTTTTGGATATTCCTTATGCCAAGCAACAACTTCTTTTTTTGACATAGGTTTCTCGCGCAATTTTCCATTATGCACGCCAACTACATCCAAGGTGATAAGAATAGTGTCCAGATCAAAATTATTTTTTGCGAGTATAGCATCTCTCTTTGCTAAAGCAAGTCTTAAAACTAATTCCTTAAAATTTTCGTGCCGAACTTGTTTCTCATCTATGTCCGCAGTTTTTACATCGAAAACAAATCCGGCGTTTTTTAAAAGTTTTTTGCGAAACGGAGAGGCAGAACCCAAAATGAGTTTTGTCTTATTTTTATTTCTTGTGTTCGGCATAGACAAAATCAGTATCAATCTTCTTGTACTCAAAAATTTCGTCTTTTTTAAAGAATCGTTTTACTTCAATTTCTCCAGCCTCAATCGTTTCTGAAGCGTGAACAATGTTTGACTGAGTGGATAAAGAAAAATCTCCGCGAATGGTACCGGCGGTAGCTTCCCACGCCTTGGTCGGACCAATAATAAGTCTGATCGCCGAAATCGCATTTATGCCCTCCAGAGCCATGACAATGACAGGCGAGGACTTCATGAAATCCCGCACCCCGGGAAAGAAGGGTTTATCTTTGATGTGTGCGTAGTGTTCATCAAGCAAAGCATCTTGTATACTCATCATTTTCATACCGATAATTTTGAGTCCCTTCCTCTCAAAACGAGCAATCATCTCCCCCACTAAATTTCGCTGGATTGCGTCCGGCTTCAAAATGATTAAAGATTTTTCATGATTTATGTTTATCATATACTTTATATCCTAGCAGAAGATTAAGATTTTGTAAAATTTTACTTTTCCAATTCCGGCACATTTACCTCTAAAAATTTTATCTCGTATTCTTGCATAATTTTTTCCTCCCCTCCTTGTTGAGGAGGGGTCAGGGGTGGTGGTTATTCCATTGTTTTGTACCTCCCCATAATTTCCGCTTCCACTTCTTCGCGGTCGCGGCCGTATTTTACATAGGAAAGCTCTTTGAGAGAATCCACAATATCAGGATTGCCCTTCTCCGGCGCGAGCGTCCGCAAATTAAAGGGTTTAACCGGCTGGCCGTTTACCAGCATATTTACATATGCGTTATAGTTGTCCAGTTTGGTGATATCGGCAACGGAAAATGTCGGTTTGAATCTCTGCTCTAAAAAAGTCGCATCTTCGGTTCCAACTCGGAAGACCGCCATAGAGCCAACATTGCCAAAAACCGCATTCTTGATTTTCTCTTCCAATTGGCTGATGTATTGGTGAGCAATATTGAGCGATAATCTGTATTTTCTCGCTTCCGACAAGATGGAAGCAATGGAGTCTGTGGTTACATTTTGGAATTCGTCAATGTAGAGATAAAAATCGTTCATGGGCTTGCCAAACATATCCACCCGAGAAAGCGCCGCCATCTGGATTTTCCCCACCAAGACAAGACCGATCAGGTTGGCATTAATATCTCCCAGCCTACCCTTGGAAAGATTGACCAGCAGAATTTTTTTATCGTCCATAATTCTTCTGAAGTTAAAAACTGAATTTTGCTGAAGAACTACCGGACGCATAATGTCGTTGCTGATGAAGTTGTCAAATTTGGAAGAAATGTAGGGCACGAAGTTCGCCAAAGATTGGTCTCCCGTCGTTTGCTCCGCCGAAACCCAGAATTGCCTGATGATAGGATTTTTACAGCGCGCCAATTTCAAATCGCGAAAATCTTTGTCGGCCAAAACGCGAGTGATTTCAAGCAGGGTCGAGCCGGACTCCGGGTCTTCCATCACTAAAAACGCGCTATTCCTGAAATACTGCTCAAACATCGCTCCCCCGCCTATTTTCATATCAAAAAGTTTGTTGAAAATTCCCATAAGTTCGTTCACTACGAAGGTTTTCTGCTCGGGATATTTAGGATCGTATTCCAGCATATTCAGCCCCATCGGCCGCGCCGTGTAAGCCGGATCAAAGTAAATAACATCGTCAATTCGTTCTTTCGGAATGCGGGATAAGATGGTTTGAATATCGGTGCCATGCGGGTCAATGTAACAACACCCGTCGCCGTTTCGGATATCCTGCGTAATCATATTGAGCATGATATTGGTCTTGCCGGTACCCGTCTGGCCGATAACATAGAAATGCCTCATTCTGTCTTCGCGAGCCAAATGAATTTCGGTATCTTTCCCCCTGTAACTATTTACTCCTAGAGTGATCCCCTCGCCTTTTAGTTCCATCGGAGCAGGGGCAATACCGGCTTTTGCCTCCTTTAATTGAGGCTGACTGCCTATGCCGACCGGAAAATGGAATATCGAGGCAAGCTCCTTTAAATTGAGCGGCATAACCTTGTCAGAAGCAAAGGAGCGATAAGAGAAATCATGGAAAAGCTTTTTTAGGTCGCTACCGTGGACTTCTTCAAAAACAAATGAATTGCTCGCCGCTTCGGTAAACTGATTGAAGGAAGATTTTATCTCCTGCAAAATCGCTTCGGCTCGTTCTTTCGTTTCTGCTGAAGCGATAACGCGGATATTGGCTTTCATAATGCTGCTTTTTATTTTAATGCCGATTTTCTCCACCGCCCCTTCATCCACCGCGCGCCGACCCTTCATATATTTTTCTTTTTTATCGTCTTCAGTCTTTGGCTTGACGCCGAAAAGAAGTTCCTTGCCGACCTTGGCAAGAGCATTCCTGAATTTATAGAAATTATCCGCCGCATGCTTGACGGACATACCGTCTTTCACATCGTCCAGTATCATATGAAATTCATTTATAAATTTATCGCCGGCGGGAGCCACCACCAGTTGAATCGCCGCCCCTTCGCCCTCGGTTTTCAGCTTGGAAAAAACATTTAAAATCATGTTCATCGGGTCGTGTTCTAGTGTGTCATAAGTCTTGATTGGCATGACTCCGCGCTCCGCGAGAGTCGCGTAAGCTCCGACCGAAGCGCCTCCATCAGTAAAAATATTATAATCGTCCGTGACTTCTGTAATTTTTGCATGATGATAAAATGCCAAAACTTGTTTTTCAAAAAGCGAGAGATATTTATTCGGCACTCCGGCATAAACCACCACCGCATCGCCGACATTATGAAGAGCCACTTCCAGCGTAAAATAAATCTCTTGGGCATTTTTTTTATCCGTTGAAATAGACTGCATGCCGGCGTAAAACTGCTCCATGGCGCCGATAAACTCTTTGAAGCCTTTTGATTTGTCGGTTTCCTCAGTAGGCGGTGGAAGGGTTATTTCAAAAAGCGTCATATCTAAAGACTTAGAGAGAGGCGTGTCCTCTCTCAGGCCATTTACAGCCTGTCCGGTTTTAAGATATTGGACAAGAATTCTATGAAAATCATCTTCCACATGCGGATTACCCATCGCTTCCACCACCGACATAGCATTCTTTACTCCTTTAGTGATGACAATGCCTAGAAGTTCTTCCATCACGCCGTCGTGGGGTTCAGACCGCAAAACTAGCACAATCCCTTGCGCTTCTTTAATGCCAATCACATTGCCTCTATGCAACAATTCCTCGGCGGGAATTTCTTTGTAGGCTCCCACCACATCGGAAGCCGCATTTTCTTTAGCATTTTCAAAATGCCCGAGTTTGATTAGTTCTTCTTCCCTCTCTGCAACATGCGCGCGCAAATACCCAAGTTCCTCTTCGGGAGTCTTGAATTTCGGCATCTCCTTAAAAAAGGATCCTTGCATGAGTTATATTATACACCACCCCTGACCCCTCCTCCAAAAGGAGGGGAGGAATCCTCTCCTCCTAGTGTAGGAGGAGTGCCGAAGGCGAGGTGGTAACTAAATTTTAGTCAATATCTCCGCCTCAGCATCAGTAATCAAAATCGTATGCTCAAAATGCGCGCTCGATTTGCCATCTGCTGTGCGAAAGGTATAGCCATCGGGGTCTATGGTGACTTTTTTGGTGCCTGCGTTCAGCATCGGCTCGAGGGCTATTACCATACCCGGAACCAATTTTTCTCCCTTGCCCGCTTTGCCAAAATTTGGGATATAAGGGTCCTCGTGTATCGCCCGCCCGACTCCATGCCCAGAGAGAACTTCTACAATGCCATATTTGCCCTGCGCGCGGACAAAACTCTCAATAGCATCGCCGATATCCCCCACAGTATTCCCAGCCCAAGCGCTATCAATGCCCACCTGCAATGCCTTCTCTGTAACCTCCAAAAGTTTTTTACTATCTGAATTTATTTTACCCACCGACACGGTAATCGCCATATCAGTAAAAAGATTTTTGCGCTTCAGACCCAGATCAAGCGAGACAATATCGCCATCCTGCAAAATTCTTTTTTTGCTTGGAATCCCGTGCACCACTTCGTCATTAACGGAAACGCAGAGGGACGCAGGAAAAGGTGTTTTTGCGCCTTCGGGACGATAATTCAAAAAAGCCGGAGTGTCACCCATCTCGCGGATTAATTTCTCCGCGTATAAATCCAAATCTTTGGTGGAAACACCGGGCTTTACCATATTTTTTACTTTATAAAGTACTATCGCTAGATGCTTGCCACCCTCGCGGAGTATTTGTATTTCTTCCGGTGTTTTAATGATAACCATTTAAAATCCTAAAGCTTTAATAATATCTTTATGAACATTTTCGACAGTCTGCTCTCCGTTGATAGTGTAAATCTTGTAACCAACTTTATCTTTAAAATAATTCATGGCAGGAATCACTTGATTTATATATTCGTCAAATCTTTTTGCAATTCCCTCGGGTGTATCATCATGTCTGCCTCGCTTCAAGTTGCGTTTCATTGCTTCTTCTTTGCCTACTTCAATATAAATAATCTTTATATCTTCTCTCTTGTAAAACTTCATCATACTTTCAAAAGTTTTAGACTGGGCCACGGCACGCGGATATCCGTCAGTAACTAAATGGCTGTCTTTGGTTAAAGATGAAATAAGTATATTCGCAACGATTGCGTCCGGGAAAAAACCGGGCTGAAGCTCCCCCCTAGAAACAGAATTTTTCATAAGCTCTGCTGTGTAGGTACCTGATTCTATAATCTTCCTAAATTCATTGCCTGGATATGTATATATGCAAGGTAACCCGTCTTTGGCTTTCAAGAAGTCCATCAGCAATTTCACCTGGGTCCCCTTGCCGGAGCCCACTATGCCGAAAAATACGAAGGTCTCTGATTGCATTAGATAAGAATACAGAATTTAGGCTTGGAAATCAATGCCCTCACCCCTTTCCCCTCTCCATAGTAATGGAGAGGGGTGGATGCAACAGCAGACGGGGTGAGGTGAGGGTGAGGTGTATTTTTCCCCAAAATATGCTTTACTTAACATATGAAAAAACTAGGATTTAATATAGTGCTTCTGGGAATGATTGCTTCCGGCAAAGAAACACAGGCGAACATCTTGAAAAAGAAATATGCCCTCAAATTCGTGGAATCCGGAGTCTATTTCCGTAAATTGCTCAAAGCAAAAGGCTCAACTGGAGACTTGGCTAGGCGCACAGCTGGGAGAGGCAACGCCGGAGCCATGATATTGATGAAAAAATTTCTGATAAGAGAAATTTCTAAAAAACCAAAAAATAAAGACTTGCTTTTTTTGGGCAATCCGAGACTAAAACCAGAAGCCCAGCTTTTGAAGAAAATCTTGAACGCGCGCAAGGAAGATTTTTTTGCCTTATATGTTACCCTACCGGACAAAGAAGTATACAAGCGCTCCCTCACCCGCAAAAAAGGCAGTATGAAGGAAATTTATAAAGTTTTTGATACGGAAAAAATAATCAAGGCTAGAATCAGATTCCACAAAAAACAAGTCAGTAAGACCGTAAAATATTTCCGAGCTTTAAATAAAATAAAAATAATAAATGGCAATCAGTCTGTGCCGAAGGTTACTAAAGATATCTTGAAAGCTATTGAGGAGTATAAGAATAAATCTCTCCGCTAGGCAAGACCTAGCGGAGATTCATCCTGAGACGAAGAATCACCCAGCCCTCGAGTGTGGAAGCTAAATTATCTCTACACTCCTCGAGAGTTTTTCCGACAGCCCAAACACCACGCAAATCTTTGATTTCCGCGTAAAAACTTTTCCCGCCATTGATCATTTCGTATTTGGCTTTATTTAAATATGTTGAAATATATGCTTGAAGCATATAGCTATTGTAACACAGATTATAAGCTAAAAGCTAGAACCTATCTCTAATACTCCCGCATGGATATCTGCGAGTCCACTTTCTTCAAGAGATCAAGAACGACGGAAACGACGATGAGGACAGAGGTGCCGCCTAAAGCCAAGGATGTAATGCCTGTTGCATACTGCATAATTAAAGGTAAAATTGCGATAAAGCCTAAAAAGGTTGCGCCAAGCAAAGTAATACGGGTCAAGACTTTGGAAATATATTCGGATGTGGATACTCCAGGACGAATGCCGGGTATAAATGCGCCGTTCTTTTGCAGATTAGTGGAAAGCGCTTCCGGATCAAAAGTAACCGCGGTGTAAAAGTAAGTAAAAAGAAAAACCAATATAAAATAGAAAAATCCGTAAAGGAGAGATGTTTGGTCAAAAGCAAGGAGAAAAGAGGAAATCTTGGCAACTATGACATTGCTGAAACGGGCAAGAAAAGTGCCTATCATTTGGGGAAAAAGAAGAATAGAAAGAGCGAAAATTATTGGAATTACTCCGGCTTGGTTCACCCGTAGAGGTAGATAAGTAGAACCTCCGCCGTACATTTTCGTGCCGCGAACGCGCTTAGCGTAAGTGACCGGAATCGGGCGTTCGGCTTCCGTCACAAGAACAATGGCGGCTATGACGAGCACGCCGGCAACCGCAAATCCTATTAACGTAGGCAGAATACTCGGGTCAAAAGCGGGGTAAATGTATTTGAAAATAAACTCGCCAACCACAGTCGGTAGCCCGGCAACAATGCCGGCAAAGATGATTAGCGATACGCCGTTACCTATGCCAAATTCAGAAACCAACTCGCCAATCCACATCAACAGCATGGATCCTGCTATAACAATGAGTAAATTAATGATTCTATCAAAAGCCGTTAGATTCACTAAAATATTCTGGCTTTCGAGAATGGCTAAAAGAGCAAAACCTTGAATAGCCGCTAGGGGAACAGTAAGCAATCTAGAGTACTGGGTAAATCTTTTTCTGCCGGCTTCGCCCTCCTCGTGGTAAATTTTCTTTAAAGCCGGAACCATAATGGTTAAAAGCTGCATAATGATGGAGCTGGTGATGTAAGGTCCTACGCCGAGCATGATGATGGAAAGGTTCGTCAACCCTCCTCCGGAGAATATGTTTAAAACACCGAAAAATTGGTTGCTGGAAAGAAAACGGGCGAGCTCCTGAGCATCAACGCTCGGAATAGGAACGGCAGAAAGCAGCCGAAAAATTATGAGCGCAAAGAGAACGAATAAAACTCTTTTCCGTAAAGTAGTGTCCGTCCAAACTAATTTCATCTTGTTTAAAAAAGTTTGCATTTAATTCATCTTTATTTTCTTTCCTTTCAGCCCCAAACGCTTGCGAATCTCTGAAAATTTTTCTCCTTTCGGCCCTATATTATCGCCTTTTACTACGAAAATCTTTTGAATAGACTTAAAACGATACCCGCGGTTCTTTGGCAATCTTTTTATGATATCACGAAGTTCCGGGCGGCGTTTGTTGCCAGCGCGAGCAGTCTGACCCTTGCCTCCGCGACCAGCCTGCTTGCCACGCCTTCCCCCTCGGCCTATGATTCGGTCTTTTTTGTTCTTATGAATTCTTTTTAAATTATGTATCTGCATCTTTTTGAATTAAATTTAAATTTCTTCTCTTGCTTTCCCAACGCTTTCGGTCGGGGTCCCGGACTCTTCGAATGTAGGGACTTTATTTGCAACAACAATACTTTCCGCCACCGGCAATGAATGTTTAGAAGAAATAGGGCGAAGCGCTTCCATAACAGCTTTGGCATTGTTTAATTTATTTTTACTGCTGGAAAGAATTTTGCCCGTAATATCTTTCATACCGGAAAGTTTCACTATATCGCGGATAACCGAACCCGCCACAAGCCCGCGTCCGCGGTTGGGTATCAGTATCACTTTTGAACTGGAAAATTTGGCGGAAAGTTCGTGCGGAATAGACATAGTTTTGGTCAAATTCAATCGTACCATGTTCTTCTTGGCGTTTCTGACCGCTTTATTGATTGCCAGAGCAGTATCTCCGGCTTTACCCAAGCCAAGACCTACGGAGCCTTTTTTATCTCCGGCAACCAAGGCAACGGAGAAAGAGAATCGGCGACCTCCGGCCACCACTCTGGTCACCCGGCGAATATCCAAAATCTTCTGATCAAATTCCGGTTTTGTCCGCCCGAAAGAAGATTGCCTTCGACCGCCGCTTTTTTTTTCTCTAATGTTTTCTTTGGTTTTATCCATATATTTGTTAAAATTTTAATCCATTCGCCCTAGCTTCGTCTGCCACTAATTTTATCCTGCCGGTATATTTAAATCCATTGCGGTCAAAAACAGCTTTGTCTATCTTTATCCCCTTGCAGACCTCTGCAATCATTTTACCGACTTCTTTCGCCCGTTCGGTCTTGGTACCTTTGGCAATTTTTACATCGCTCGCTTGCGCTAGAGTCTTACTAGCAACATCGTCAATAATCTGCGCATAAATAAATTTATTGGATCGAAAGATAGAAAGACGAGGACGCTCCTTGGTGCCATTCATCTTTGACCTTATTTTGGCTTTCAATCTTATTCTTTTGTCTTGTTTGTTTTGCATTGTTTTTTGTGTTCGTAGATAGAGCCTTAGACTCTAGATAGAGTCTAAGGCTCTATCTACACCGTCTTTTTACCCTGCTTGCGTCTAACAACTTCGCCTTCGTAGCGCATACCCTTGCCCTTATAAGGCTCTCCTTTCTTCAAGGCGCGAATGGCAGCGGTAAAACTACCGACTAATTCTTTATCAATCCCAACAATCGTAATATTATTTTTATCGGTAGTGGCTGTGATGCCATCCGGAATTTTGACAATAACCGGATGAGAAAATCCCAAAGCAAAATGGAATTCTTTGCCCTTGACCTCTGATTTAAATCCAACGCCTTCTAAAATTAATTTCTTTTGATATGGCGTCACTACTCCCACAATCATATTTTTGATGTGCGAAGCGTAAGTACCCCAAAGAGATTTGGAAAATTTGTCGTTTCTTTTTATATTCAAATTTATGGCTTTATCACTAATAGTAATAGTAATATCATCTCGGAAAGTTTTGTTTAGTGTCCCCTTTGGACCCGCTACAGTCAAAATGTTGCCCAAAAAAGAATCACTACATGTAACTTTGATTCCCGCTGGTATAACTATTTCTTGTTTGCCTATTCT
>JBBUHH010000036.1:0-1139 GCA_038055775.1 Patescibacteria group bacterium
ATCCGCTAATTTGACTTTACTTGATTTGATACAGGAGGGGAATCTAGGTTTGTTTAAGGCAGTTGAAAAATTTGACTGGACCAAGGGATATAAATTTTCCACTTATGCTACCTGGTGGATTCGTCAGTCTATTACCCGTGCGTTAGCTGACCAGTCTAGAACTATCCGCATACCGGTGCACATGGTGGAGACTATTTCCAAGTATAAGCAAACGCATCGTCGGCTTTCCCAAGATTTGGGTCGGGAGCCGCTGGCGGAAGAAATGGCCACGGAAATGGGCATTCCGGTGGAGAAAATACATACGATTGAAAATATTTCACAGGAGACGGTTTCTTTGGAACAGCCGGTTGGCGACGATGACGACAAATCAACTTTGGAAAATTTTATTCCGGATGACAAAATTTTGCGGCCGGACCAGGAATCTTCCCGCCGGATTCTTTCCGACCAAATTCGCGAAGTTTTGAGTGAACTCAACCCAAAAGAGCGAAAAATTTTGGAGATGCGCTATGGTCTTTTAGACGGAATTCAGCACACGCTGGAGCGGGTAGGGGAAGAATTCGGCGTGACCCGCGAACGCATTCGTCAAATCGAAGCCAAAGTACACGAAAAACTCCGAAGCCACGACAAGATTTCAAGGTTGAAAAATTACTTTGATTAAAATGCGTCCACCCCTAAAGCAAGTGAGCAAGGGGAGTCCTTGCTCGTTTACTCAAGATTTCGAGGCTGAAAAATTATTTTGATTAGTGAGGAGTATGTGAAAATTTATTTTCACAATGTCCGAGCGACATCGAAATATTGTACCCAGTTATACTTTGATTAAAATGTATCTATGCCGTAAGTAACTAGGCAAGACCTGGTCGGTTTTAGAGTCGAAGTGTACAGAATGTTCGTTAGCAGCTGGCGACCCACAGGACCTAATGTCCTGCGGTGTCGCTCTTGAAGTTTACTTGGCGGGAAATCAGATTAAAAACCTCTTGTGTTTCAGAGTTTTTGGAATTAAGTCCATCTGCAACAAAAAATCTTATTTTCTTAGAATTATTGGTTTCTATCACTATTACATTATCATTAGTCACTAAAGTCATCAATCTTTCCAAAGATAAATTCCTTATATCAGAAAACAGTATATCCTCAAATTCCTC
>JBBUHH010000037.1:0-13455 GCA_038055775.1 Patescibacteria group bacterium
TTATTTGCATTTGAAGCGGGTGATGGCGAAACTCCAACATAAGTGCCTATGTGAGTGCGACCACCCGCTACAGATGAAAACAATTTAATTTAGATTATACTATAAAAAATAAATTTTGTCGGGGCACTGGGATTCGAACCCAGAGTCGCATGAACCCGAATCATGCATGTTGCCGTTACACTATGCCCCGGTGCCGAGGAGGAGATTTGAACTCCTACGAGATTGCTCCCACTGACTCCTGAAGCCAGCGTGTCTACCAATTCCACCACCTCGGCTTGTGGACCCATGGGGAATCGGACCCCGGCCTCGTCCATGCCATGGACGCGTAATACCATTTTACTATGGGCCCGTAATATTTTTATACTCGCTCCAAAATATGTTCTACCACATGATGCATTTTTGCGCCAACGGATTCGCAGGCTTGCGCAAAATGCGAAAAGGAATTTAAATTCGGCGCGGAATCAAAATCAAGCAGATAAATTTTGCCTCTTTTATTTAAAAGAAAGTCTAATTTTAGGTAATGTTTGGCGCCCAAATGAAAATGCAAGCCCCTCGCCATAGCGGACAATTTTTCTTTTTCTTCGGACGAACAAGCGCCAAAGACATCCACCGGCGGAAAAACATAAAACTCTTCGCCTCGGAAATGAGGCACGGAATGGAGAGAAGCCACTTTGCCGGGAATAAATTCTTCAACCAAAATGCTTTTCTCATGCTGGACGCCGTCATTAATCGCCGCCACTAATTCATTGAATGTTCTGGCAAAATGCACGCCCATATTGGAATCCGGCGTGAAAGATTTTACAATCCAAGGTGAACCGAATTTTTCAAAAACAGCTTTGGCTTTTTTTATAGCATATTTTTCGCGCGGACCACTCGCCTCGCCGGAGCCTTCGGCGTAGCGCGGGTCGAAATCTTTTTGATATAAAGGCAGGAGAACATGCCGGGGCATGTCCACCCCGATGCTCTTTATATGTTTTCTTAAAATATCCCGGCTCCCTCCCAGAAAAGGCCCGGCACCGATATGCGGAATGGAAAGGCTGTCAACAATATTAGAAAAAGAGGGATGCGAGGTGTTCCAGATCACATCCACCTTTTGCGCCAAATCCCCCGGGGAAACCGGCACGCCGTTTACATGCCAAATGTAATCTTTGTCAACCAAAATATCAATTGTTTTGTATTTGTCCGGCAAATTTTCAGCAATGTGCAGGATAATATCCCCGCCCTTCTTCAATGAAGACGGGTAATGCTCCCCCGCCCCGCCCCGCAATATCCCGACTCGTTTTTTAGCAACAAGCATAAGGAAATTATAACATTTTGCGTACTGATGTTGCAATTACTTATTGAATGTACGACTTAATCATTAAGTGTGTAGATAAATTCAACCCTGTCCCCCACTCTCAAATTATTTTTATCAGCGAAGCCGGAAACAATCTCCAAAACATATTTGGCGTTTTCTGTTGGTCCGTAATTTTCTGGAAAAAATTCCGGTCGCGCGTTTTTCTTTATGTAAACTACTCTCATGTCATCGTTCAGCCAAATTATATCTATGGGGAAATTCATTCCTTTCATCCAAAAAGGATAATTGCCGGGGCGTTCAAACACAAACAGCATGCCCTCATCTTCTTTGAGTGAAAGTCGGCCTGAAAGCCCTTGCGTTTGCTTTACCTCCGTTAAAGCTAATTCAACTTTGATATCCTGTCCGGAAATTTTTACAAACTTTACATCCTCTATTTTAAAATTTTTTAAAGGCTGACTAATCAGAATAAATAGTATGGCAGAAAAAACGGCAACTATGATAAAACTTTTTACAATCTTTTCCGTCATATTATTTGTGGTCTCCGTTGGTCCAGCCAAAGAGCCTGCCGATGAATTCCGCGCTTTCGCGTTTGCGGATAATTTTTATGGTACCGTCGGCGGCGGAAATTTTTGTCGGAGCGGAAAGCAGGCAGTGATGCGAAGAGAGAGCGTCTTGATACGCTCCGGTATCCAAGACCGCTACCAGCTGATCCCGGCTCTCGTGGAGTTTCGGCATCAAAATATAATTTCCCCCGGCCGTATATTTATCATCTGAATCGCAAGTGCTACCGGCCAGCCAGACCGTTTTTAGGGCGCCATGCATATGATTCGCCGGTATCACATGCCACTTCTGGTGTATCGCCCAAGTATCTTTCAAGTCGTTCATAAAACTGCCGTCAACGATATACCAGGCCTTGGCATTCGCTTTCGGTATGATTTTTTCAGAAAGAACTTTGTAGATTGTCACCTGCGACGGCGCCACAATATATTGTCCCCATTCCACCACCAAGTTGGGATGCTTGATTCCCGCTTTATCCGAAAGATTTTTAAGTATCTTAATAATCTTGCTGGAGACACCTTTAGCGGTATAAAACTTTTTCTTCTCATAAGGAACACCGAATCCCCCGCCGATATCAAGAGTGTCTAGACTAGGGTGTGTTTTTTGCAATTGTGTATAGATGTTAAAACCACGCTTCACACCCTCAAAAATACTTTTTTGTGTTTTTATCTGAGAACCCATATGATAATGCATAATTTTGAGATTCTTCATCTTGCTTAGATCAAGAACGTCTTTTTCCGACAAACCGAAACGGTCGAATTTTTTATCCCAATGCGTATCGGCTTTGATGTCCAAATCTATGCGCAAGCCTATGTCGCCCCTATATTTGAGAAGCCTTTCAATCTCCTCCGAACCTTCAATAATCGGAACGATATTCATACCTTTGCCGCGCAGTTCTTCTATTAAATCAAGATACTGGTCGGTTTTGGGACCATTGCACAATATGCGAATTCGGCTGTTGAATTTCTCCCCTTCCCAAAGTTTTTTCACCAGCCAGAGCTCATTGGCGGATGTCACTTCCAAATTCGCCCCTTCAGAGAGAAGCGGAAGAATGAATTCTTTATTTTGATTTACTTTCATCGGGTAATGATAAAAAAATCTGCCTTTATAGCCGTAAATTTTTATATAAGCCTGAAAATAGCCGATAAGGTCTTTGAGGCGGTCTTCTAAAATGAAAGGAAACATCACCTGTAGCGGCGTGCCGTATTTAAGAGCGATATCGCTTAGATTATAAATATGATTGCCTTCGGTAACCGTCAATTCAGCATCTTTGCTCACATTGAAAAACTGCGTATTCCATTCATCGGCTCCGAGTTTCCAAAACTTTCTCCAATTTTTTCCGGGTTTTTTGGGTTTTTTCTTTTTTGCCATTTCTCTTGATTGAAATTAGTATACCAAGTGTCAAATAAATGTAAAGAGTTATTGGGTATATTTTTTAAAAAATTCTTCCTTGAACTCAAAAAAAGTATCGTCTAAAAATGCACGATTCATAATGATTATCTTGCCATAATTTGTATACAGCGTACCATTTCTTCCGAGCCGTGTCGGCAAAACACAATCAAACAAATCAACTCCGTTTTCGATACCCACAAATAAATCTTCCGGCTCGCCGATGCCGAGATTGTGCTGTATTTGGATTGATTTTTCCGGAGTGATGTAATGGATAGAACCGTCTAAATGCGATTTAAAAGAAACTCCGTCCTGCCCGATTTTTGCGAGTCTAGGAGCGTCCGTATCGTCAAAACGCTCGGGAATAAGAAGAGAGGGATCGGTAATTTTCGTAATCTTGGAAATATCTTTCCCGTAAGCCGCTCCCAAAGAAAAAACCTGAAAGCCGCCAGAGTCCGTGATCATCGGACCATTCCAGTTCATAAATTTATGCAAACCTCCCGCTTCTCCCACCAATCCATCACCGGGCTGTAAATACAAATGATAAGTATTCGCTAGAATCACCTCCGCGCCCAAATCGCGAGTTTGCTCCGGGGTGAGGGCTTTGACGGAGGCCTTTGTGCCGACTGGCACAAAAGCCGGCGTATGAATTTCCCCGTGCGGAGTTTTTAAAACCCCCGCGCGTCCCAAGCTATTTTTTAGTTTTTTCTCTATTTTGAAATGCACTTTTAAGCTGGAACAAACTTGCTAACAGTCCAGCGTCCATCCGCTTTCCTTGCCTCAAGAACTTTTCCCTGTGCAGAAGAAATATTTTCTTTATTGGCTTGGTTAAATTTATTATCTCCTTTTACAGTAATAAAAACCGATGCCCCATTTGGAATCTTTGTATACATGTCAGGGTTTTTATTTAAAAATTGATCAAACTCTAAAGAAAGCCGGATATTTTTTTCTATAATTTTTTTAGTCATATATTTCTTGGTTTAACCCTTAAATAATTTTCCTTTATCTTCTGATAATCCTTAATTATATACTTTTTAGCCCAAGTAAACACAATACTTGTATCAGTACCTAATAATATCCTAAATTCTTTTCTGTGTAAATGGTAGGTGTGTCGATGCGGTTTTCCATGACAATTATCTACCCTCATAATATACCGCCATCTGCCATTAATCAATGCGGAATAGTTAACAGAAAAATGACTTATTTTCCCTCGATTCTGAGTGAAACTGATATTCAATTTATCCTCTTTCGTTAAATATTGCGTATAATTTTTGGATTTCATAACTTTCTTTCATAAATTATTTAATGATGAATATCAAAAATTTTTTTTTGTTTTTGGATTCTTTTTGAAAAACTTCTTTCATAAATTTTTACTTCTTCTCCACCTGCACGAATTTTAGTTCCTTAATATTTATCGGAGAAACAAGGATGGCTTTGGTGTATGGGTCGCGGGGGTCGGAAATTATGGTTTCCACCGTCGCGAGCGCATATGGAAAAATATCGGGCAAAGAAACAGTATCACCTTTCTGTAAAACAAAATCCCGTGGAACCACCATTTCAAAATTTCCTCCGCCCCGACCGACAATTTCCATAAATACATCCCGTCCAGAAATCACCACCCCTGTTTTCTCGCCCGGGGCTGAAAACAAAATCACTTTGGAAGAATTGGTGTATGCATCAGATATCCGGCCTATCGGTAAATTGCCGATAGCGAAAACCATATCTCCAGCTTCTATTCCAAAAACCGTCCCGGCATCTATAACAAGAGTATCATAAGAACTCTGATTCGGTTTGGATAGTATGGCGGAAAGGACTAAGGCGGAATTTTCTCCTTTTCTGCCTAGAATTTCTTTGAGATTGGTGTTCTCAGTAAGCAAAGAATTATAGTTGGCAAGAGACGCCTGCGCCTCGTTCAATTTAGACTTCAAATCTTCATTTTCCATATAAAGGGACTTCTTGGAAAAAAAATACGAAGAAAAGCCGGCCAGTTTTTCGCTAATAGCGTTGCCAACAAACAAGACGGGGCGAAAAACTGTATGGGTAACCAAAGACAGACCATTAAAAATTCCAAACAGGAAATAAAATAAAATGGGGCAGATAATAACGCCGACAATAATATAAATGATTTTTTTTCTTTTGGTTTTCCTATCGAGGAGGTAGTTCATCTTGGTTGCCGATCAAAACTTCTTTATAAAAAGGAAGGTCGTCTAAAATAACTCCTGTGCCCCTCGCCACAGCCGAAAGAGGATCTTCCGCCACATAGACAGGAATTTTGAGAGTACGCCCTAAGAGCTCTCCGAGTCCGAGTATCAAAGCACCCCCGCCGGTCAAAGTGATTCCCCGATGCATAATGTCGGACAAGATCTCGGGTGGAGTAGTTTCCAGCATATCTTTGACGCCTTCCACTAATTCTTTGATTGACAGGGAAAGAGCTTCCCGTATGTCAGAATCCGTGACAGTCACAGCGCGGGGCAAGCCAGTCAGAAGATCCCTTCCATGAACCTCCGTCTCCATATACTCTCCTTCTATCACGGAACCCAAAGCGATTTTTATCATCTCAGCCGTTCTTTCGCCGATAAGAATTTTAAATTCGTCCCGCATATAACTCACAATATCGTTGTTCAATCTGTCGCCGGCTATTTTCAAATTTTTTGACTTCACGACCCCGCCCAAAGAAATAACCGCGATGTCCGTCGTACCTCCGCCGATGTCTATAATCATTGAGCCAACAGGATCTTTGATGGGAAGCCGTATGCCGATAGCGGCCGCCATAGGCTCTTCCACCAGTAAAACCTCCCGCGCACCGGCACTTCTCGCCGCATCATAAACGGCGCGCGTTTCAACATTGGTCGTGCCGGTCGGAACGCCGACGAGTACTCTCGGGCGCGCCAGTTTCCTGGACATCTTATCCGCCTTGTTTATCAGATAGGAAAGCATTTCTTCGGTAACTTCAAAATCGGAGATTACCCCATCAATGAGTGGACGGATGGCTCTAATATGCCCCGGAGTGCGCCCCAGCATTTCCTTGGCCTTCCCTCCAACGGCTAAAATCTGATTGGTCTTTATGTTGACCGCCACGACCGAAGGCTCGTTGATGACAATGCCGTGACCTTTCAAGTACACGAGGGTATTGGATGTGCCCAAATCTATACCTATATCATTGGAAATTAATTTGTAGATTTTATCGAACATGATTTTCCCAAATAGAGCCTTATACTCTAGATAGAGTCTAAGGCTCTATTTGGGTGCCAGCATTTTTAATAATTCTTCCCCGCTAACCACCTTACCTTTTTCTTCCGAGCGTTTCTTTAATTCTATCCCCCCTTCCTTAATGCTACGGGCGGAAACAACCGCCCGATATGGCATGCCGAGCAAATCAGCATCAGTAAACTTTTCTCCGGCGGACATTTCGGTCCTGTCGTCAAACAAAACTTCAACATTATTTTTTAGCAAACTGTCATAAACTTTCTCGGCTTCTGTTGAAATTTTTTCACCCTCTCCTAAAACAAGCAAGTGAACGGAAAAAGGTGCAATTGATTCCGGCCAAATTATGCCTTTGTCATCGGAGAGAGTTTCTACAACGGTTCCCATTAGACGTCCCAATCCTATACCGTAGCATCCCATCAAGATACTGTGTTTTTGCTCTTTTTCATCCGTAAACGACAAATCAAAAGGTTGTGAATATTTAGTCTTCAAATCAAAAATGTTCCCGACTTCAATAGCTTTGCGCTCGGCTAATTTCCCCTTTACTAAATTAAGCTGTTTCAAAACCTCGTTATTTAAAACCTCTCTATTAACGGCAATGCCTTGTTCTTCATCAACATAGATAGTGTCTTCGCCGACCGCGGTTATCGTTTGAAATTCATGCGAGTATTTGGAGAAAGTTCCGCCGGAAGCGAAAGTCAGATAAGTCAAATGGCCAATACCGACTCTTTGAAAGATTGTTTTGTAAACATCTTTCATCTTATTGTAAAATTCTTCAAAATCCGTCTCAGTCGCATGAAAAGAATACATATCTTTCATCATAAACTCGCGGCCACGCAGAATGCCGGACTTGGCGCGAAGTTCCATTCTGAACTTATTCTGAATCTGATAAACGGCAACTGGTAGATCTTTATGCGAAGAGATAAAATTTTTTAAAATCGGGACAATGATCTCCTCATGAGTGGGACCTAGAGCAACTTCCCTGCCGGAAGAATCGGAAACTTTGTATAAATCAGTCATCGTTTCCCAGCGACCAGTTTTTTCCCAATTTTCTTTCGGATGGAAAGCGGACAAAAAAACCTCCTGTCCGCCGGCTTTGTCCATTTCTTCTCTGATAATGTTTTCTATTTTTTGGAGTACCCGCAGACCCAAAGGCAAATAGCTGTAAACCCCCGCCATTTCCTTATGAATAAAACCTCCGCGAATCAGAAGTTCCGCATTGCGGGACACTTCATCCGCCGGAGCGTCTTTCCTCGTTTTAGTAAAAAGCTTTGATTGTCTCATCAGCCCATCTTAACCGAAAAAAGTCTTTTGGTCAAAGGGAGAAAATTTGCAAAACTCGTCCCTTTCTGTTATATTGTCTGGATGCAAAAAGCAGATTTAAAGAAAGTAAACGGAGATACAATCATAGAACAAATGTTCAAGGTTGGTGCGCATTATGGATATTCTAAAACAAGACGACATCCGAGTGTTTCGAAATTTATCTTTGCGACTAAAAATAAAGGAGATATTATCGACCTTGAAAAAACCAGTATTATGCTGGAAAAAGCGGCAGAATTTATAAAAGACCTAGGCACTAAAGGAAAGGTTGTCCTTTTTGTCGGCACGAAACCTGAAGCTAAAGAGATAACCAAAAATGTGGCAGAGTCTTTAGGTATGCCTTATGTTACCGAACGCTGGATAGGAGGCACCCTTTCCAATTTCACAGAAATCAAAAGAAGAATCGTAGAACTTGAAAATTATCAAAAAGACAGCGCAACGGGAGGTCTGGATAAATATACAAAAAAAGAAAGAGTCGTAATGGCAAAGAAAATGGAAAAACTCGCTCGTTACTACACCGGACTTCTTGGACTAAAGAAAACTCCTGATGCCTTGTTTATAATAGACAGCAGAGAAGAACACATAGCCGCAACTGAAGCGAAGAATAAAGATGTACCCATTATTTCTCTTATTAATTCTGATTCAGATATCAAAGACATTTCTTACCCTGTTGTAGGAAATGATTCCGGCATACCTTCTATAAAGTTTTTCGCTACGCATATCGCAAATGCTTACAAAGCAGGCCTTCGCCACGCCGAAGCGGGCTATGTCCATGCGGAGGCGGGGCAAACTTCTGTACCTGTAAAGTAACATTTCAGAATATGTCAGTAATAATAACAACCGAACAAGTAAAAGAATTAAGGGATGCTACCGGTGTTTCCGTGATGCAATGCAAGCGCGCGCTGGAAGAAGCCGAAGGCGACATGAAAAAAGCGCTGGCTATCCTTAAAAAAACAAGTTCTGACATCGCGCTGAAAAAGATGAGCCGCAAGGTGAAAGACGGCGCAGTAGTAATTAAAATAAAAGATAAAAAAGCTATTTTGATATCCCTCCTGTGTGAGACCGATTTCGTGGCAAAAAACAGCGACTTTGTGACACTATTGGAAAATCTTGTAAGCATCGCTCTTTCTGATGGAGTAGAAAAAATGAAGCAAAAGGCAAAAGATTTGATAGACCCCATCATCCAAAAAACTGGAGAGAATATACAGCTTGGAGAAATATATGAGGTGTCCGGAAAGATTTTTGGAGGATATGTGCACAATAATAAAATAGCCGTAATTGTCAGCCTTGAGGGAGGCAACGCCGAACTGGCCAAAGACATAGCCATGCATATCACCGCTATGAAACCGGAATATATAAGTGAAAGCGAAATAACTCCGGATGTCAGAAAAACTATAACGGAAGTATTTGAAAAAGAAATAGCCAACATCGACAAGCCAGCCGAGATAAAAAAGAAAATTCTTGAAGGAAAAATCGGCGCCTACTTTAAGGAAAAGACCTTGGTAAGCCAGCCATTCATTAAAAATCCAGAGCAAACAATCAGCCAACTTCTGGAAAAATCGAAGGCAAAGATAAAAGAAGTGCGGCGCTATTCAATATAATGTATATTTATGCAATCCTAATTTTATTTTTTTCCTCACTAATCTCTATCATCACCATGATAGGAAGAAAGCTGGTTTTGCTACAAAACGGGCATACTGCGGAAAATAATAATGCTGAAGAAATTTCTTTTAGCATTCATCATCTCCAAAAGATAAAACATCTTGTCGTCACTAATACGAAAAAATGGGAGCATATCGTATTAGTGCAAATCCTCCGGCTGTATGTAAGAGGAATCAGTTTTCTAAAAAATCAATACAATGCGGCAAAAACAAAGATAGGAAACTTAAAGATGAAACAACATGCGAACGGAGAAAAAAAAGAAATTTCAAAATTCTTAAAAATTGTCGGAGATTACAAAAACAGAATCAGGGAACTTAAGCATAAAATTAAAAAAGAGGAAAATTTGTAAATAATGTGCTAGTGTGTTAAATATAAAGAAAATCGCCGGAATAGCTCAGTTGGTAGAGCGCCACTTTTGTAAAGTGGATGTCGTGGGTTCGATTCCCTCTTCCGGCTCCAATTAATCAAGAATTTTTTTAGCGGCGCCGTTCTTTGCCGGCTTTTTTTCTTGGAGTTTGAAGGATTTCTGAATTTTCAAGTCAAGTTCGTCAAAACTAGAAAAGCCAGTTAGCAGTTCGTCATCCAAGACAACCGCCGGGAGTTCTGTGTCTTTTACTTTGTAAATTTGAAGCAACGATTTAACGGCCGAAAGATCCGTGCTGTAATCAAAGGAATAAACCCGCAATTCGGGATATTTAGCCCGGAGGCTCGTCAGCACCAAACTCTCCTTTTGGCATTCGCTACAATGCTCGGCTGTAGTGTAAAAATACAGAATAAAAGCGGACTTTACACCGCAACGCTCAGAAATCTTTTTAGCTAAGAGATAATCTTTGATCTGTAATAGAGAATAATATTTCCTCAGATAAAACACTTCTTCGGTGGCGCCTAAATTATCCTGGCTCCATTCCAGCTTATTACCTAACTCTCCAAGTTCGGGAGAATATACCGAGTCAGAAATGTTTTTACAAGACAGTTCAGAAAGCAAAGAAAATTGGGTCTCGGAAGACAAAATGTCAATAGATATCTTGTCTTGGATTAATTTTAATTGGTCAATTTTTTTGTTGCTGAAATAATTATTCAGATAACCAGCAGTCATGAATAAGCCAACAGTTATAAAAAAAACAATTAAATACTTCTTCCAATCAATCATGGCATTTTCATCTCCAGTCGGGGGACCTGGATAATACGGTGTTATAAACGGCCTTAATAATCCAAAGAGGCGCTAAAATGCTGTAAATTATTGGAAAATAAAACATATCCAGAGAGATTTTTGATTGATTGTCGGTTATTTTTTTTCCTACCATAATTGAAAAAATAACTAAGACAAAAAGGAAAATGGTTATGAAAACAAGAGACTGCGCATTGACAAAAAACAGGTCAAAGTCCGCTGTCTTGGCAATATATCCCACAAGCTGAAATTGAATAATTTTTGAATATAAAATATTGCCCAAATTATAAACAAGTTTGCTGAAAAAATATCCGGCGGCAATAATGGAAACTATGGCGGCTGGTAAAGTAAAAAATGAGAAATTGCCGTATTTTCTGCTTAATAAAATGTCCTTGTAATCAATCGTATTGTTGATAAAACCATAAACCCAACGCAGGCGCTGTTTGTAAAGTTTTCTTATCGTCAGCGGAGTATTGGTGTAAACATAGGCATCATTGCATTGTTCTATTTTGTAATGATTTTTCTGCATTCGGTATGCAATTTCCATATCCTCCGTATTGTGAGCATGGCGATAAGGACCTAACTCATCAAATACTTTACGGCGAAAGATAGTCAAAGGTCCGGGAGTGACATGAATCGCCCCCAGAAAACCTAACATTTTTTTTAGATAAATCCCCATGTTGTATTCCGCTTTCTGGACTTTTTGAATAACGCTCTGAGGGTCATAAACTAACAAGGCAGGAGTGACTGCCATGGAATTTGGATCTTTTTCAAAGTAACTCATAATCCGCACAAGAGACTCCGGATGAACCAGGGAGTCAGCATCTAGACAGCCAAAAAAATCAGTATCGGAATTGTGGAGTCCAAGATTGAGGGCGGTGTACTTTCCCTCATTTTCTTTTCGAAAAACCCTTATATTCGGATAGGAGGCAAAGGAATTGATAATCTTCCAAGTATTATCAGTAGACCCGTCATCAACAATGATAATTTTAATTTTATCTTTTGGGTAATTTAAGTTGAGAAGTGAAAGCACCGTCTTTTCAAGCGTGTCCTCTTCGTTCCAGCAAGGCACGGTAATCGTCACAGACGGATATTTAGCCAGCTTTATTTTTCCGTTTCTTGTAATTATTTTTTTCCTATTTTCTAAAAAGGTCACCAAAAAAAACACCTGCACATAAACAGACAGAAAAACCAGCACGTAAAATATTATGTTCGGAATGGAAACCATAACTCTCTTTGATTCTAGCATTTTAAAGATTAATTGTAAAAAGCCCCAAAAGGGGCTTTTTACAATTGTGAACTAAAGACGGACTATATTCTTTCTTCTGCGCCGCCAGTTCCACGGCAGTTTGCGCACGTAGCCGCGCATTTCCCGCATCGGCAACCAAAAATACTCATAATGGCCGCAATACCCACGAGTACATACACAACCGCTTCTACGGAAGGCCAAGAACTGAGGAGCATCCTGACGACATTCCAATCGGTTTGCATAAACATTCCGACACCCACCAAACCCCAGTTGATACCTCCAATAATCAACAAGATTTTTCCTATCAAAGACGGAGTACATCCGCCACACTTCAAATTACACATATATTTCTATCCCCGAAGGGACAAATAAAATTAATAAAAGACCTTTATAATTGTGTAGCCATTATAGCATACTTCAAAAATATGTTACAATAACTCATTACTCGTTATAATAATATAAAAATGCAAACCAACGAAAATCAGAAACAAATAGCCGGAGCGATAATAATAGCGGGAGTGTTAATAGCCGGCGCAATTCTATTGAAAGGAAATATATCAGGAAAAACAATCACAGGCAACGGAGAATTTGCCAATATAACATTGGCCAAGATAGATAAAAATGACAGAACCCTTGGCAATACAAAAGCGAAAGTTGCGCTCGTGATGTACGAAGACTTCCAGTGCCCTTTTTGCGGAGCAATTTCGGGCTTGGTATCGGACACAGACGCGATTAAATACCTGAAAGACCGGGTACCCAACTGGACCCCTTTAATGACCGGAGTAAACGAATATATTAAAAATGGGAGTGTGCTTTATGCTTACAGAGACTGGGCATTTTTAGGACCAGAATCCGTGAGGGCATCGGAAGCGGCTAGATGCGCGGGGGACCAGGGAAAATTTTGGGAATACCACGATTATCTTTACACGCATCAAAACGGGGAAAATGAGGGAGCCTTTGCTGATTCAAAACTAAAATCTTTTACAAAAGAACTGGAGTTAAACAGCGCGGACTTTGATAAATGTCTTGACGAAAGCAAATACGCGCAAGCGGTTGTTGATGCAAAAGCTGAAGGGATAGCCGCCGGAGTGACTGGTACACCTAAAGGATTTATCTTGAAGAACGGAAAAATAGTGGCAACCATCGACGGCGCCGAATCTTGGACAACGGTAAAGCCGAAAATAGATAACGCGTTGAAATAAAAATTGATTATGGATAGTGAATTTTATATAAGTACCCATGTCTCTTCAGTAAATTTTGGAATGCGTCTGCGCAAATGCATTATTACTGATCGTGGAATAAAAATCGGAATAAAAGAGACTCGCTTTGGTTTTTGGAAATTAATAAAATCCCCAAAGGTGTGGTTTATCTTGGCATCTCCAGTTATTTTCTACTCACTGGCTATGCAAATGTACAAGCACCCCCTCTCTGAAGTTCCTGAACCGAGGAAAATGGGATATCTGTTGACCGTTGGTTCTATTCTTCTCTTGTATTTAGTCAGCTTGTATTTCGTTTGGGAACGAGCAAACAAAACCACTCTAAAGCTCCCGGATGAGGAATTTGAGGATATACTGTTTTCTGATATAAGGAATTTATCTTTGGAAAGAT
>JBBUHH010000038.1:0-2321 GCA_038055775.1 Patescibacteria group bacterium
AACATATATTTCAGCGGTAAAATTGTCGTGTGGAGTGGTTGTGCCTGGCTTACAAAGAACTTGACCACGAGTAATGTCCTCTTTCTTTAGACCACGCAGAAGAATTCCAGCATTGTCTCCAGCCATACCTTCTTTTAGATTTTTGTTGAACATTTCAATGCCTGTGACCGTTGATTTTTGAGTAGGCTTGATTCCAACGATTTCTACATCTTCATCGAGCTTGATGACACCTCGTTCAATTTTCCCTGTAACCACAGTCCCGCGACCTTCGATTGAGAAAATGTCTTCGACTGGCATAAGGAAAGGCTTGCTAATATCGCGTACAGGAATCGGAATGTATGTATCAAGGGAATCGACAAGTTCTAAAACTTTCTTTGCCCATTCATCATCTACAGATTTGGATTCAAGAGCCTTAAGAGCCGAACCGCGAATAACCGGCGCACCCTTACCGTCAAAGCCTTGCTTGGTCAAAAGTTCTCGAATTTCTTCTTCGACGAGGTCAATCATTTCTTTGTCGTCAACCATGTCGCACTTGTTTAAGAAAACGATAATCTTTGGAACGCCGACTTGCTTGGCAAGAAGAACATGCTCGCGAGTCTGAGGCATCGCGCCGTCTGTTGCCGCAACCACAAGAATAGCTCCGTCCATCTGAGCGGCGCCGGTAATCATGTTCTTGATGTAGTCGGCGTGCCCCGGAGCATCGATGTGCGCATAATGACGAGCATCGGTGGAATATTCGTTGTGAGAAATGTTAATGGTAATTCCACGAGCTCTTTCTTCGGGAGCATTGTCAATCTGGTCAACGCCCCTAAGTCGGACTTGCTTGCCTGCCATATTTAAGACATGGAGGATTGCAGCTGTTAAAGTGGTCTTGCCATGATCGACATGACCTATGGTGCCGACATTTACATGTGGCCTGTCTCTTTTAAATTCTTCTGACATATTTTTTTTCCGCCAGCTGGCGGATTAACAACTAAGACTCAACATACAGGAACCAGTTGCTGAGGCTTGGTCACTAACTTGCCCGCCCTGATATTCTTTTGGGAGGGCTAAATTACTAATAATAATGTTGTAAAATCAAAACAAAAACTGCAAAAGTGCAGTTCTGATTATATTAGCAGATTAAAAACTGTTGTCAAACGCCATATAACTTGTACCAATCTAGAGAAAATGTTATTATGTTACCATGAAAGATTTCATAAAAAGATTTTTTAAAAGAAAGGGTTCTGACCCTAGGACTGCAAACATGTCGCCGAATGATATAAGCGACACGACTGATGCCGTATTTGAAAAATACAAAAAAAGTTTCAAAGATTTAGCGCGCTATGACAGAGAAGGAAAAATCGGAGCCAATTAGGCATTTATCCAAAACAGATATAACAAATATTTATTTGGTCCTTTTTAATAGGTTCAAAGAAATCGGCGAGCCAATTCCTCATTTTACCCGAGTTAATGAAAAAGAAATAGAAAACCTTGTAGTCATTCCTCAAACCAAACATTTCGGCGAAGAACAATATCCGACTATTGAATCAAAGGCTACAATTTTATTCTACAAAATAAACAAGGGACACGTTTTTCCAAACGGGAATAAAAGGATATCCCTTGCATGTCTTTTAGTATTTCTTGAAGTAAACAATAAGAAACTTGAAATTACAGAAGATGAAGCTACCGCGAAAGCTATTGAAATAGCAAATTCAGACCCTAGAAATTTTGATAAGGTTAAGGAAGAACTTGAAGGGTGGATAAAAAATAATTTGAGAGAGAAATAATCGATAATTGTCTAAAAATAACAAAGCCTCAGACGATATTGCCTGAGACCCGTTAAGGAAACGATTAGCCTCAAGTATCAGTAAAACTCGCCTATTCAAGCGCCTTTTCTACTTCTTTTTTAAATTCGTCAAAAGAAAAGGGTTTTTGTATGAAAATACCACCGAGTCTTTCAACAGTTTCTTTAATTTCTTCATATCCTGATTGTATAATTACAGGCAAATTTTTAAACCGAGCATTTTCGCGAATTTTTTTTAATGCCTCAATTCCACTCATTACGGGCATAGTATTATCAGCAATTACAGCATCGAACTCTTCGGTGGCAAGTTTTTCTAAAAGTTCCTGCCCATTTTTTACTGTCTCAACTTCATAACCTTCTCTTAAAAGAAACCTAGTAATATATTTCCGATTGTTTTCATCGTCTTCAGCAAACAAAATTCTTTTTTTTAATCTTTCTTTTCCTTCTGCCTGATTCTGTCCTGGTTGTGGTGGTTTTGGTTCTAGCATATTTTTATTATATCACTTTTGTATTTCCTTATCTCCTCGCAAAGCTT
>JBBUHH010000039.1:0-14591 GCA_038055775.1 Patescibacteria group bacterium
CATCTAACCCGACGCACAAAAGCGAATTTATTTTCTTAGCTCTTTGGTTGTATTTGTCTATGGGATTCATTTTAAATTCACCTCACCCCTTCGCCCCTCTCCTTGGCAAGGAGAGGGGTTGGGGAGAGGTTCTTCTCTTCTAAAAATTTCTTGCCATACCCAAGCGCTGTATTGAAAGGCACTTTTGATTTGCACAACGGACAGTTTTTTTCATCAAAAGTCTCCGCGGGAATTTCGCATAGCGAAGAAAAAGGTATTCCTAGAATTTGAGAATTAATTTCTTCCGGCACACGATTTATAATAACCCCCATGGCGACAAGATTGCCGCCAAACTCCCGCACTACATCTATCATTTTATGCACAGAAAAACCTGTAGCCACAGTATCATCAATAATCAAAACTTTTTTGCCTTTAATCAACTGATCGTATCCCCTTTTAAAAACCATTGGACCTTCAGGGGTTTTTTCCGCATAGACGCTCAAAATTTCTTTTTTCTGTAGATTGGAGAGATGATATGCTGCTAGATTTCCCAAAACCACCCCGCCGATTACCGGCGCAGCGACTACATCCACATCTAAATCTTTATACTGCAGAGCCAACAATTGAGTGACCCGAAATGTCTCTGCGGTATGCGGCAACAACTTATCTTTGGTGATGTAAACAGACATATGCCTGCCGGAAGTCCCCACGAAATGGCTGTTTCTAAAAATCGCTCCGGTTTTTTCTAATATATCAACAACTTCTTGATTATTCATTTGGTTAATTCTAGCCTTTCTTTAATCTCTTTGGCAAGATACGGGTTCCACATTGCTCCCGTCGCCGACATCACTATGTCCGCTCCGGCAGAGCGATATTCAAAAAAATCATCTGCATCCATCACCCCACCGACTCCGATAATCGTAAAATTATATCCGAATTTTTCGCGCAATTTTTTCAATCTCTTCACCATATCTAGTCCCGCCCATTTGATGGCATGACCACAGACTCCGCTATGCGTACGCCCCGGAAGCGCTGGCATGCCTTTTTCATCTACGATTTCCGAAAAAATAGTATTTATGGCGGAAATCCCCTGCACCATGGCTCCCACTTTTTCCACAAAATTAGCGAGAACCTTTTCATCTTTATAGAAAGAAATTTTCACAATCAGGGGAATATTTTTAATTTCAGCCTTAATTGCTTTAACCACTTCAAGGCTACGCGCCACATCGTAACAAAGAAGTTCAGCGGTTCCTTCGTTCGGACAGCTAAAATTCACTTCCATGACTTGGGCGCCGGTTTCTTTCATCATTTTCGCCGCGACGACAAAATCTTTTATATATTCTTCCACTCCCGTTCCTTCTTTTTTGGTACGCTGGAAAGCGCCAACAAGAACTTGCCCCCTTCTTAAATTTTTTACCACTTGGGAAATATCTTTCTGCCAGAATTCCGGCGGAAAAGAAGGCACACCGAAAGAGTTGGTAATGGAAAGAGGTTCTTTGTAATTATCGTCCGCCACTAGTTTCATTTCCTCCTTGCCCAAAGTTACTCCCTCCGGCACTTTGACCGCCAAAATATTCGGCCAAGGATGACAGGGATATTTTTCCGTGCGGACTGTTTTATATACAACGATATCAAAACCTTTGTCCAAAGCCGCCTGCGCAAATTTGCCGTTGATGAGCGGTCCGGCTGGAATACCGAAAGGAGAATTTACTTTGAAACCGAGGAAGTCGTACTGCAGTTGATTAGAATCAGTCCCGACGCCTTGCTGAGTCGGGACTCCAACTTCGCCACCGGCGAATGTTGGAGCGAAGGCGCCAAAAGGACCATCTTTAAAATTCTCCTCGTAAGATTTTTGGGGGTCGTAGAATGGGATCTGCAACATTCTCAATATAGTAACAGAAAAATGGGAAAAATAAAAATTCTTTTACTTAAATTTATACTTCTTATAAATCTTATCGTGGTGATCAAAATCAATAAGTCGCACCTCTAACATAAAAATTTCGTAAATTAAAACAAAAGGATCCATATGAACCCTTCTATAATTTCGCAAAGTATTTCTGAGCGGCTTGCCCAAGATCGGGTTTCGCACGACCTTTTCTATTTTATCTTCCAAATTTCTAAAAACATTCGGCTTTTTAGTTTTCAACTTTTTAAGAATAACTTCAAACGAAAGCGGTATGACCAATGTATAACTTGGCAACTGAGACATGTCGTTTTATAAATCTTTTAAATAATTCTTGAAGAAAGAAATTGAGGAAAATCTTTTTCCTTTACCATTGTCTAATTCAAGAGATATTTTTTCAAAATGTTTCATGCGCTCAAAACTAACTTCGTCCTTTGAACTTTCAAAAACAATTTTTTGTAAAAAATCCAAACGAAACAAGATGCTTTTTTGCATTTGAATTGATTGTCTATATTCTTTAATTGGGATTGTAACTGTGGTCATAGATACAATATACCAAAAATTAAACTAAAAAACAAATGATATCAAAAAAATCTAAACTCGAATAAGCTCTGATTTTTCTTTTTCAAAAATCTTCATCCCCTCCACTTCTTTAGATTTCCACCTATTCTGATGCCCAGTTTTATGAGGCTTGCACAAAGCGCAACTATGCTTTTTAATTTTAAACATTTTTCGCATACTTAGTAAGTATACAATATAAAACTATTTCCTCCCCGCAATAATAGTCTCTGCCACCCCGAACCAAAGCCTTCGGCTTGGTACAGGGCAGGCATTATTTGGCATTACTTGCGGGAAGATATTATAGTTTCAGCTACATTATTTGGCACTATATCGTATCTAAAGAATTCCATCGTGAAGCTGGCGCGACCTTCGGTCATGGAGCGCAGACCGGTCATATAGCCAAACATTTCGGAGAGAGGCACTATCGCTTTAATGACTTTATTCATTCCACGATCTTCCATGCCTTCGATGAGCGCGCGCTTGCTGGAGAGATTGCCGGTGACATCGCCCATGAATTTCTCCGGAGTAACCACTTCCACTTTCATCATCGGCTCGAGGATTACCGGATTCGCCCGTTTACATGCGTCCTGCACCGCCATAGAGGCGGCGATTTTGAAAGCCATTTCATTTGAGTCAACTTCGTGATAACTTCCGTCCCAAAGTTCCACGGACACATTCACAATTTTAAATCCTGCCAAAACTCCGCGGTCCAGGCCTTCCTTGAATCCCTTCTCGCAAGGCGCAATATATTCGATTGGAATGACGCCTCCCTTGATGCTATTGACGAATTCAAAACCCGGGGAGCGTTTGGTATTTTTCGGTAAATCTTCGAGTTCTTCTTTGGTTAAGACTTCCATCGGCTTCACTCGTATTTTCACATGACCATAATTTCCGCGTCCGCCCGACTGCTTGATGTACTTACCTTCCGCTTCAGCCGTACCGTTAATCGTCTCGCGATAAGCTACCTGCGGCTTGCCGACATTCGCTTCCACGGTGAATTCTCGCTTCATGCGATCCACGATGATTTCCAAATGCAATTCTCCCATGCCGGCGATGATAGTTTCTCCTGTCTCCTGATCAGTTGAAACTTTGAAAGTAGGATCTTCCTGCGCGAGGCGATTGAGCGCCATACCCATTTTCTCCTGATCGGCTTTGGTTTTTGGTTCTATGCGAAGCGAGATGACAGGCTCGGGGAAGACAATTCTGTCTAAAATAATCGGCGAGTTTTCATCGCAAATCGTATCGGAAGTTATCGTATCTTTCAGCCCCACTGCCGCCGCGATTTCTCCGGCAAAAACTTGTTTCACTTCTTCGCGGTCATTCGCATGCATTCTTAGGATTCGACCGATGCGCTCTTTGTTGCGGGTACGAGGATTGTAAACATAACTGCCGGCAGAAAGCATTCCGGAATATACTCGGAAGAAAATGAGTTGACCGACGAACGGGTCGGTGGCAACTTTGAAAGCCAGCGCCGAGAAAGGCTCTTTGTCGGATGCGTGTCTTTCAATAACAACATCATCATTGTTTGGATCAATACCGGAAACAGCTTTGATGTCTACTGGCGACGGCAAGTAATCCACCACCGCATCAAGTATTAACTGAACCCCCTTGTTTTTTAGCGCGCTTCCACAAAAGACTGGAAAAATTTCATTAGCAATAACCGCCTTACGCAAAGTTTTCTTTAAAACATCAAAACCGGGAATCATGCCTTCCAGATATTCTGTCATCATGGCATCATCTGTTTCTACAATCTTTTCGATAAGTTCTGAATGGTATTTTTGCGCATCTGCTTTCAAATTTTCCGGCAAAGAGTCTAAGTCTTTTTCAATAATCTGGTTGCCCATTTCTCCTTCAAAGTAATATGCCTTCATGCGGAGCAAATCGATAACACCTTCAAATTTATCTTCGAGTCCGATAGGAATCTGCACGCGTACTGCCTTTTTTGTAAGTCTATCTAAAATAGTGGCAAAAGAATGTTCAAAAGAAGCTCCGGTGCGGTCTAATTTGTTTATGAAACAAATACGCGGCACATTTGCTTCGTCGGCGTAACGCCAGTTTGTTTCTGATTGAGGTTCTACGCCCGCAACGCCATCAAACACAACTACTGCGCCGTCTAGTACGCGCAGAGAACGCTTCACTTCCACCGTGAAGTCAATGTGTCCTGGGGTATCAATAATGTTAAATCTTACCTTTTTAGTTTTATCAGTAGGCGCGTATGTCGGAACCCAAAAACAAGTCACCGCCGCGGCGGTGATGGTAATGCCACGCTCCCGCTCCTGTTCCATCCAGTCTGTGGTGGTCTCACCTTCGTGCACTTCCCCGATTTTGTGCTTGGTACCGGTATAAAAAAGCACCCGCTCGGTCGTCGTCGTTTTTCCCGCATCAATATGCGCGATGATTCCAAAATTTCTAACTTTTTCTAGAGGGTAGTCGCGTTCCATACACCCGAACACTTAATAAAGCGATGCACCGGAGGTGCGCAGCGTAGCTGCCTCGCTATGTTAAGTGTGCGGGTAAATCCGAACACAAACTGCGAGATCACTTAAGCAAAGTGCGTGCTTGGTTAAGTAATAAAAAAGCGCCTCATGCGCTTCTGATACTATATATTATACAGATATTTTTTGCAACAAAAATTACCTTGAATTAATGGCAATATGGGAACCATAGTAAAATAAGAAAATTAACACAGCGGAAAGCATAATACCAAATAAAATGGTAAAGGTGTTTCTGCTAACTGAATCAGTTTCTGAAATAAATTTTCTAGAAACAATACTTACTGAATAAAAAGATAGGAAAATAATAATAAGTGGAACTAAATAGAATAATACACCGTAACCTGAAAACCCAAGAAGGGCTAAAGCTAATATCCCTAGCACTAATTTAAGGGCATGATTTTTTATGAAAACTGATTTGTTTTCCATATTTTTAATTATATCATGTATGTTATTATTTATTAATGTTTTATGTCTATGTACTTAAAAGTCAAAAAGACGAGGAACTCTATATTGGAAGCACTAATGATTTAAAAAGAAGGATTAAAGAACACAAAAACGGGAAAGCGTTTTCCACTCAGTTTCGACGGCCATTTGAACTTATATATTATGAAGCTTATAAAAACGAAAAAGATGCTCGTCTACGAGAACACGCTCTGAAATTTAGAGGAAATGCCAGAAGATTTTTGAAGGAGAGAATAACTAAAAGTCTAGAGTAATATAAAAATTCAGGTCTACCCGCACACTTAATAGCACGAAGTTGCTTTTGCAACGCACCTTCGGTGCATCGTGCTTTTAAGTGTTCGGGTCTACCACGCAAAATGCGCAAAGGCTTTGTTGGCTTCTGCCATCCTGTGCGTATCTTCTTTTTTCTTTATTGCGGAGCCTTCGTTTTTTGATGCCGCAATCAATTCATCAGCGAGTTTCAAATGCATTGGCTTACCTTTGCCACCGCGAGCCGCATCGCGAATCCAGCGCATGGCAAGCGCGAGCCTGCGCTCCGAGCGAACTTCTATCGGTATCTGATAGTTGGCGCCACCGATTCTTTTGGAGCGTACTTCGGTCGAAGGTCCAGCGTTTTTCATGGCGAGGTCAAACACTTCTAGTGGATTCGGATTGCCAGTTTTTTCTTTGATGACATCAAAAGTGGCATACATCACCTTTCGAGCAGTCTCCTTCTTTCCGGACCACATGATGTAATTAATAAACTTCTCCAATTTTTGAGAATTGTATATAAAATCAGGAGCAACCATATTTCTATTTTTTACTTTGCGTCGCATAAATTATTTTTTGGCTTCTTTCGGCTTCTTGTTTCCGTAAAGCGACCTGCCTTGTCGGCGCTTCTCCACTCCCTGCGTATCCAAAACTCCTCGCACGATATGGTACCGAACACCAATTAAATCTTTCACCCGTCCTCCGCGAATCATCACCACCGAGTGTTCCTGCAAATTATGCCCCTCGCCGGGGATATAAGCCGTAACTTCCATGCCATTGGTGAGTCGCACGCGGGCGATTTTTCGCAGAGCTGAGTTCGGCTTCTTTGGAGTGGTAGTGGAAACCTTGGTGCAAACACCTCGCTTGAAAGGCGAAGAGAAAAATACCGGTCTGTTTTTAAGAACATTGAATCCGCGGGTCAGAGCCACCGTCTTGTCTTTCGGCTGGGATTTGAATCTTTTTCTTTTTATTAACTGATTGATTGTCGGCATAAACAAAATAAAAGAGTCCGAAGACTCAAGGATCAATGTACTATAATTTTCAGGAAAACGCAATACCGGTAAGAACTTTGAAAAGAAACGCCAGTATGGGCGCTAAATAATTAGAAAAATAAACAATAAAAATAATGAGAATTATGAGTGAGTAGTGTTCTAGAAATAACATTACTCGGTAAGCCGATTCGGGCAAAAAAGAAAAAAGTATTTTCGAACCGTCTAACGGCGGGATAGGCACTAAGTTAAATAAGGCCAATGCTAAATTTATTATGACAATAATAGAAGTTATGAAATAAAAACCAATAGGAATAGAAAGCCCAGATGTGAGGCGTATGATAATTCCAAATATAACAGCGATACTTAAATTTGCTAAAATTCCAGCCGAAGCCACAGCAAACATCCCAAGTCTTTTGTTGCTAAGGTTTTCCGGATTGTACGGCACCGGCTTTGCCCAGCCCAACAAAAAAGGCGAATGAGATAAAACTAAAATTATCGGCAAAAGGACTGAGCCGAAAAGATCTAGATGTTTGAGCGGATTCAAGGTCAGCCTGCCCGCAAAGCGCGCCGTTTTGTCTCCAAAGTATTCTGCCACAAATCCGTGTGAGACCTCGTGAATGACGACCGACATGATGAGCACGGCAATATAGAAAACCACATTGGTTGCGTCCATACGGATTTTATGATAGCATTTTAAAACCGATATGAAAATATGCGCGATAACAAAAAAGGGTTCGTTCTTGGGCGGCGGCTATTCAAACCGCACCCGCGCCACTCAGTTCAACCCAACCGGACGAGTTAGAAAACAGCTGAATCTTCAAAAGAAGAGAATTTTTGTGCCGGAAATAAATAAATCCATCAATATAGAAGTCTCCGCCCGCGGCATGCGCACCATCAAGAAAAACGGCGCCTATGCCACTCTCCTCAAAGCCGGACTCATAAAGGCATAAAAAAGATTGACATCGCTTTCGCTTTAGCTTATAGTACATCTATAACAAGTTTACAGGGACAAATTCCTTTTAGGAAAAGACGCAAGTCTACCTGCAAAACTGGCCACCCCGCAAGGGGTGGCTTTTGCTTTTATTCTTCGAGAGTAATTAATATCTTTTTAGAAAATTTTTCGTATATATCTATAATTCTTTTATCGTTTGAATTTTCACATCTGTATCTTATCGCGCCGGCGATAGCATCAGCCACACGCAATGCCGGATATGATTCATCATTAGCTGTTTTTAATTTCTTAACAGATATTCCCTTATCTCGTAAAACTTTTTTAAATTTCCTTTCATAATTTTTCCCTTTCTTGCCATCTATTATTAGAGATATGACATTTCTTTCGACCACTAAATGCTGTAGAGCATATTCATAGCCGCTACTGGCAAAAAATGGATTTTTTATCAAAGCCACTTTTATTTTGAAATCCTGCTTGCAAATTTCTTCTATAAAAAGCGCACGAACCTTCCATGTGCTGTATGACCAATGAAAATTTTTAATTCCGATTAATCTTTCCGCATTCAGAACTGCCTTTTGTAAAATATCTAAGTTATCAACTGTGATATATACCAGAACAATGGAAGATTTGCCTTTTTGCTTATCAACACCCGACTCGTCTAGAAAAATATACATTTTGTAATTTTAACATGAAAGGGTTAAAATTATAGAGTGAAGAAAGTGAAATCAAAAAGTAAAATAATAAAAGATAGGATTGAAAGATCCTGCGTTGTTTGTGGTAAAAAGATAAGGATTATTCTTTATGCTGACCACCGATACAGAGGCGGACACTATTTTTCATTCGGCAAGAAACCAAAAAATCCTAAACGAGAATATTGGGAATGCCCGAAATGCTATTGGAGGTTATAATTGTTAAACACTCAGTATTTAACAATCAAGGTAATTTTGATTGAATAAAAACTTTTTTCTTGAAAAAAAAGGCATAATTTGATTATACCACTATGCTGGCACAAAAGTAAGCGCAGTACCTTTCTTACCCGAGCGACCGGTGCGACCTATTCTATGCACATAGGTATCATAGGTCTGCGGCACATCGTAGTTTATGACATGCGTTACATCGGGAATATCAAGACCTCTCGCCGCGACATCGGTCGCTATTAGTATAGTGATGTGATCTTTTTTGAAAGATTCAAGGATACGGATGCGCTCGCGGCTTCTTTTGTCGCCGTGAATCCCGCCCGCCTTGAATCCAAGAGCGCGCAATTCCTTTTCGAGAGAATCCACACTATGCTTCATTTCGCGAAAAATCAAAGTTTTCATAGGGCGATCCCCTTTCTCTTCGGCGGGCAGACCTTTGTTTAAAACTTCGTGGAGTTTAGTAAGCTTTTCTTCTTTGCTTCGCACTCGAATCACATCTTGTTCTATATTTTTTGCTGTAACGCCCGTGACTACCGAAATAAAAACCGGGTCTTTCAAATACTGCTCGGTCATTTTTTTAATTTCCGGAGAAAGAGTTGCGGAGAAAAAAAGCGTCTGGCGTTCCTTGGCAGTTTTGCCGATAATGAAAACCATATCATCACGGAAGCCCATATCGAGCATTCGGTCAGCCTCATCGAGAACCACCGAATGACAGACAGACAAGTCTAAAACTTTTTTCTCAATCAAATCCCGCAAGCGCCCCGGCGTGCCGATTACAAAAGACACTCCGAGTTTGATTTCTCTAATCTGCTTCATTATCGGCAGTCCGCCCACGCAAGCCACCGAGAACATTCCGAATCCGAAAGCCAAAGTTTTAAAATCACTTTCAATTTGCAAAGCAAGCTCACGAGTCGGCGCCATTATCAAAACTTTCTCCCTCATATTTTGCCCTTTAGTCTTTGCAATTTTTTCAATCAAAGGCAAAAGAAAGGCTGCAGTCTTGCCTGTGCCGGTATTTGCCATACCAAAAACATCGCGTCCAGCGAGAATTGTAGGTATTGCTTGGTCTTGAATTGGTCTCGGAGTTGCAAACCCGGCACCTTTTATGTTTTTGTGCAGTTGCGGATTGAAAGGAAAATCAGCGAAAGTGTGTTTGGAAACATATGGCTTTTCTTCTGTGTGAATCGCTTTCTTGATGAAACGAGAAAAATCTATCCGCTCGCCCCGGCTTCTCTTGCTGTTTCCCCTTTTTAAGTTTTTATAGCTTCGAGATTTAAAGTTTCGCGAATCACTCCTAAAATGAGAATGTTTATTGAATTTTCCGGCAATGTAGCTTATTTTTCTAATATAGCATTTTGTAACCTATTTGTCAATGTTTTGTTAATTTAGGCAAAAAGATATACTGAAAACATGCGAATATACCTTGATGCTCTGAAAAAAATAATGGATGGGGGTAATGACCGGCAGGGCCGTTATGGCCCGACCCGGGCGATGTTTGCCGTCCCAATCCGTTTCAAGATGAAAGACGGATTTCCGGCCATGACCACAAAAAAGCTGATGTTTAGGAGCGTGGCCGCTGAGTTGCTTTGGTTTATTTCAGGTTCCGGAGACAACAAAGAATTAAACCGGCTCGGATGCCATATTTGGGACGCCAACGGCAACGCGGACTACTGGAAACCGAAAGCGAAATATGAGGGAGACTTGGGAAGAATTTACGGAGTGCAATGGCGCCACTGGAAGCGACTGGACGGCAAAGAAACCGACCAACTTAAAGACATTATAGAGCGGATAAAAAAAGACCCCTATGATCGGCGTCTGATTGTAACCGCCTGGAATCCCGGAGAACTGGACCAAATGGCTCTCCCCCCCTGCCATATGATTTTCCAGTTTTTCGTTTCTGACGGAAAACTTTCAATGCATATGTACCAAAGAAGCGCCGATATGTTTCTAGGGGTGCCTTTTAACATCGCTTCTTACGCGCTACTGCTCCATATCATCGCGCGATTGACGAATTTAGAAGCGGACGAATTGGTCATGACGCTCGGGGACGCGCATGTGGTTCACAACCATTTTGACCAGGTAAAAGAACAGCTCTCGCGAGAGCCTCTGCCGCTTTGCAAGCTTTGGCTCTCACCAGATATAAAAAGTTTGGACGACTTAAACACCGCCCAGTTCAAAGAACCAGACGATATATTAAAAATAGTAAAGTTGGAAAATTATCAGTCACATCCGGCAATTAAAGCTCCGATGGGCGTATAGAAAATAAAAATGATCTCACTAATCGCTGCCATTGGAAAAAATAACGAACTGGGAAAAAATAATACTCTTGTCTGGAGTATGCCGACAGACTTGAAATATTTTCGGCAAAAAACGGCCGGTCATCCGGTCATCATGGGAAGAAAAACTTTTGAAAGTATCGGTCATCCGATGCCGAAGAGAAAAAACATAGTTATTACCCGAGACAAAAACTACAAAAAAGACGGCATAGAAGTCGTGCATTCTTTGAATGAAGCCCTGGAAATTGCAAGCACCTCACCCCTACCCTCTCCTTATAAAGGAGAGGGTAGGGAAGTATTCATAATTGGCGGAGAAGAAATATTCAGAGAAGCCATGTCTATTGCAAATAGGCTTTACATTACGCACATAAACGCAGAAGACAAGGATGCTGATGTATTCTTCCCGGAAATTATCCCGATAGTCTGGAACGAAATTTCACATGAGGAACACAAAAAAGACAAGGAGAATCCTTATGATTATACTTTTTCAGTTTATGAGAGAATCTAACCTCACCCCTCACCCCTCTCCATAAAATTTTTTATGGAGAGGGGTGGATGCAGCAGCAGACGGGGTGAGGGTTAGGGATCCTCGGGAGTTTTAATACGGATAAAAATATCTTTGCCCTCCGGAGTTTTTTCTTTTTTATATTTTCTCTTTTTATTTTTTTCTATTTTGTCCACCAATTCTTTTTCCAGATTAAAACCTAGATTGTGAGACATCCCAAGCAGAAAAATAATCACATCGGCAAATTCTTCCGCAATGCCGGGCTGTCCTTTGTTGTATTTAGAAAAAGCCTCGGAAAGTTCCTCATAAGCTCGGCAGAAATCGCTCGGGATATCGTTGCCGAATCCTTTTTTCTTTCTGTTATCCATTATTTCCTTTTGTAATTTCGAAAAATCTATCATATATTTTATTGGTCTTTATAACTCTCAATTTTTTTATTGATGATTTTCAATTTCACTCCGGCTTTTTTAAAAATTTCTTTGCTTTTTCCGCTTGCATGATAATCCTGCAATGCCACAACGCGCTTGACTCCCGCGTTGATAATCGTTTTTGAGCAGGTGTAACAAGTTATCATCTTGCAGTACAAAGTCGCCCCGTCGACAGCTACGCCGAAACGCGCGGCGTTCGCGATTACATTCAACTCCGCATGAGCTGTTCGCAGGCAATGGCGAGAAGTTGTTCCATCATCTCCCGTCACAGTATGCATCTCGTGCCCCCCATCATCGCAGTGAGGCAGTCCAATCGGCGAGCCGACATATCCGGTCGCCAGAATTCTTTTATCCTTCACTAGGATAGCGCCCGAGCGTCCGCGGTCGCATGTGCCGCGCGAGCCAACCAAGTCCACCATCTGCAAAAAGTATTCATCCCATGAAGGTCTCATATATTTAGCGGTCTCTCTCATGAGTCTAATATACTCCAACTAGCCTTTTTTTGAAAGCGCTCTTAAAATCTTTAAATACATTGCTTCAGCCAACTTTTTTTGTTTGGAAAAATTTTTTTCATAGTGAATTATCAGCCCGGGAGAAGCGTTGGTTTCAATAATATAATAACAGCAATCTTTTAAATTTTTCGGATTCTTAGAGATATCCCCTCTAGTAACCATTATGTCTACTCCGCAAAAACGCAGGCCCATGTCCTTTGTAAGTTTTATCGCGATCTTGCGAAACTCGGGATGAATAGTATCCATAGCGTCAATAGCATCTCCACCCGGAGACAAATTCGCGTTATCAAGTAAAAAAATCTTTTGCCCTTTTTCTGGAATACTCCTAAAAGAGTATCCATCATGATACAATTTTTTTTTCATTCTCCTGTCCCTGAAGTCTACCTCTATGCCCCGCTTCAAAAACTCCGGAGAGTTCCGTTTTCCCTTCAGGAGGGCAAGAATTGAATTTTTGCCGTCCCCCGTCACAGAAAGCGGTACTCGTTCATGGGCGGAAATTATTTCCTTGTCCAAAACGACCACCCGATAATCGCGCCCCGGCAAATATTTCTCAATAATCGCAACCTTGTCTTCCTTAAAAATCTCTCGCAGAGCCCAAACCAATTCTGATTGATTCCACGCCAGACACACGCCAATGCCCTGGCTTTTATTGTTTGGTTTGACAATCACCGGATAGCCCAATTTTCGGGCATAAGATATGGCATAAGAAATCCTGCGGTTACTGTTCATTTCCCGCGCCCATTCGTTTGAAAAAATCGTCCTGCCTTTCGCTATCGGATAGCCCTTCTTCTGCATAAAAAACTTCGCATGACTTTTGTCCGTGGATATGCCGGAAGAAGCGGTACCGTTTAAATCAAGCAAGTATCCCAAAAAGGAGCGAACGGAGCCGTTCCGGAAAATGATTTGCCCGGCCATGCCCCATTCCGGCTCAATTACGACCTTAGCTCCAACTTTTGGCGCCAATTTAGCAAGCAATTTTCCTAACTTTTTCTTATTTTCTGTGTTTATGTTTTTTCGCATTCTTTGTATAGTTTAACATTTTCAAATTGGCAAAAAGCGGAGCGTAGATATCTTTTTTTGGATCAATCACCAATTCGCCTCTGTTGACCTTGTCAGTAAAAACCGCCGGTGCGCCGGTAATCAAAGCAAGGGGCTGTCTTTCTTTTCCTTCTCCCATCGCGAGTACCGCCGAGGTAGCCAAGCTATCCGCAACATCGGTCCTAGACATTTTGAACTCGCGACCGAAAATATCTTTCTTACCAATATAATTTTTCACACCTGAAAATCCGGCATAACCGAGCGCGACACCGACAACTCCTGCGCGAAGCGGAAATAATCTGCTGTCAGTAATAAGTACGCCGAGATTTTTCAAATTAAACTTTTTGCGAAGGATATTGCGAATCATTTCTGCCGACTTAAAACTGTCTTTGGGTAATAAAATTATTTTACCATTAGCGTTTGATTCATCAATCCCGGCCGAAGCCATCACCATGCCATCCTTAACGGTAAGCCATGTATGTTTGGTGCGCAAGGCGAAAGAACTTTCTTTTTTTATCAATTTAATTTTTTCTTCTTCGTTCACGCATACCACCGTGCGTCCTTCGGATAAGGCGACGATTTTGGAGGTTACAACTAAAATAGAATTTTCCTGCGGTTTTTTGACATATTTCAAAATAAATTCCAGTAAATTTTCTTTTTCGCGGAAGATTCTAGTTTTGAGCGGTTTGATTAGCATTTGAGTTTCCCCGTAAAAACTTGATACCCAGATAAGAAAGCGGGGTGTAAACAAAACCCATCGTCACCTTAAACAGCCACCAGGTTATGATTATGCTGAGAAGAGTTTTGGTTTCGTAAACTCCGGCAAAAGCGATTATCATGAAAATAGCGCTGTCTAAGAGTTGCGACCAGAGGTTGGAGATAAGCGACCGCAACCAAAAAAGTTTGGCGCCCAATTTTGCCCGGACGAAAAAGAAAGTGAACACATCCTGATATTCGGCAATAATGAATGCCACGAGCGATGCCAGGGCTATCCGGCCGGAAACGCCGAAAATAAGTTCATAACTTTCCCGCGCCCATAATCCTTTCTCGGCCCACGGCATGGATACGGAAAGAAAAGAATAAGCCAAAAACATAGCGGTGCTGATAAGGCCCATCCGGACAAAAAGTTTGGCGAGTCGTTTGCCGTACACTTCTCCTATCACATCGGTCATTAAAAAAACCACCGGAAAAAAGAATACTGCCACGGATAGGTGCGAACCAAAAATAAAAGGCATGATTTTCAGGCCGAGAGTGTTTGACGCAAAAAGAGACGCGAGATAAATGGTAAGACAAACAAGAATCTTTTTGCTATCTCTTTCTGT
>JBBUHH010000040.1:0-16751 GCA_038055775.1 Patescibacteria group bacterium
CTCAATCTTTTTAAAGATAAAGATATAAACAAAAACAACGCTCAGTTATTTTTTTCTTCTCACAATCACGAAACTTTTGACCTCTTGCAAAATGACCAAGCACACATATTAGAGAAAAAAGATGACAATATCATTGTATCAAAAGTCTCAGATTATGATGTCAAAGAAAGAGACAATATAAAAAGGGTCTACCGCTTAGGGTCTCTAGGGGGAGTACCAGACACTATCGATTTTAGTAGAATCATAAATAATTTACTTTAAACCTCTATGGATGAGAAAAAAGGGTTTAATGTATATTATCTTGTTTTAAGCGAAGGTACTACTGAATTTAATCTGTTTGCGTATCTAACTAAAAACAAGTTTAGGGGGTTGTTTGATGGTTCTAGTATTAAATTTAGTAACAGAGTTGAAATTATCAAAGATGGCAATCAAATAGTCTCTCAGGGTAAATTAGATGGTGTAAGCACGATTGCACACTTCACAGCAAAACATATTTTGATTAAGGCAAAATATGTAGGTCAAAGATTATTTTATTTTCTTGATAAAGACATAGATGATTCCTCTGCAATAGAGGCATTAATTACAAAAGATGGTGACATTGTTCAATTTATTAAATACAACTCTGAACACCTATTACTGAGACTGGGTGGTAAAAATCCTAAAAATCCATCGGATTTTGGAAATTTGAGCGATTTCAGAACTTATTGTAAAAAAGAATTTGTGAAGCAGTTTGGGAAAAACGCCCACAAATTTAAAGATACTGATTTTGATTCTATATTTAACAATATCAGTAATGAAGAAGTAAGAACTTGTTTCCATGAATTATTTTCTACTTTATCCTGACGATTCTCAATTATCAAGATTATTCTCTGACGACTTTATTCCACTTGGTTTAGCATATGTCTTTCCTATGGGTAAAATTTTTCTCTCCATGCTAAAATATATGCGTAACTCGTTACATAACACATTACATATAAAAATAAAAACTCATGAAATTAAAAATTCTTTCTTGGAACATCTGGTGCTATGGGAAGTTTGAGGAGATTTCAGAGTTTCTGAAAAATTTTGATGCCAACATAATTGGATTGCAGGAAGTGTTGCCGGATGATCCGAAAATGGACATAATCGGCTTTATGAAGAAACTCGGTTACCACAGTTCGTCTTCAAATGTTCCTGAAATACGAAAAGACGGCATAAACATGAGCAACGCGATTTTCAGCAAATACCCGATTTTAAGCCACAAAACGCATATTTTATCAGAGGAGGATAGTCGCAATGCATTACAAGCAGATATAAAAATCGGAGACAAAATTCTTCATGTTTTCAACACGCATCTTTTGCATACTCACCAGAGGCCATCTCAAACGCAGGACATTCAAGTAGAAAATTTAATAAAAGTTCTGCCAAAAGAAAATACTATTATGATGGGGGATTTCAACGCGACGCCGGAAAGTTCCGTTATCAAAAAAATGCGCGAAGTTTTTACTGATACTGACCCTGCGTCAGAGCCTACATGGAGCGTTTATCCCGAGGGCTGCTCTGGGTGCAATCCGCATAAAGTTTTTATTCGCTTGGATTATATTTTTACAAGCAGAGACATCAAAGCAAATTCACCCAAAGTTCATCAATCAAAAGGTTCCGACCATCTTCCAATTTCAGCAGTTGTTGATATATAAATTGCGCAATTGAAACTCTTCGGCTGGCATTAATGAAGGGGAAAGAAGGGAATAAGTTAGTATTCTTTTTTTCTATTTAATTTACCCATTCGTACGAATAAGCCCATAGATTTTTTAGGCATTGTGGCGGGCGACTTTCTTTTATATAATTTGTTTATATGGACGAAGAAGAAATGAGAAAAATCGTAGGCGATATGGCAAGGATTCCCGGCATGCCAAAGGCTATGTTTCTTAAAATAGAGTACGACGAAGAGCTTCAAAAAATTACCGGCAAGAAAGAACACCCTATGGTCATGAGCGAAGGAGGAAACTTCGCCTATTTGATTCAAAATGTTTTTATAGAATATCCCGAAATTGAAAAACAATATCCAGCCGGAGCGTTGGGTTTTACCATTAACGGCACTCCACCCAAAGCGTATACGCCGCTTTTTGACGGGGATGTAGTGAGTTTTTCGGTAACTCCAAAATAAGCCAGTTTGCTTAGTTGTTGTATTCTCTAATTCGTACGAATAGGTAAATACAATAGGAGGTGGTATAATATATTCATGAAAGATTATGAAAGAATACTCAAAGCTCTCGCCAATCGGCGGCGTTTGCAGATTATTAAATATCTGAAAGCTGAAAAACAGGCGACGGTAACCGATATTGCGGAGCATATAAAGTTGTCGTTCAAATCTACATCAAAACATTTGTCTGTCTTGCTCAGTGCGGGGATTTTGGATAAAGAACAAATAAGTCTCTCTATGTTTTATTCGGTTGTTGAATCTCTGCCCAAGCCTGCCAAGCAGGTGATTGATCTTATTTAAAATTTAACTATCTAGTATAATATATACTATTGATAAAGTTTATTTCTATGAACTTGAAGCATAAATTAAATCCTAATTTAATTGTGGCATTGTTTGGGGCGATGATTATTATTTCGGCGCTCATCTTTTCTCACCCACCAGAGAATCCAAAAGATATTAAACTAACTGAAAAGGGAACACAATCTTTAAAAGAAATTCAGTATGAAGAATTATCTCCTAATAGTTTATACAAAATAATTTCATATAATTTTACTTTTGACCTTAGTATCTATAAAGATTATTACAAAGATTACTTTTATAATGATATGGTTATTTCAGTTCAAGATATGGAAGATGGAAGCGAGAATTACATATTTACTGGCAGTAGAATTGGAGAACCAAAATGGCTTGGAAATGAACACATATTTTTCACTTCTTACTGCGGTTCTAGCTGTAAGGGAATTTATTTAATTAATGTTTTAAACAAAGAAACTGAACAAGGAGTTTTAAGTTATATGATTTCCGGAGATGATAAACCAGTCTTTACTTACTTTAAAGATTGGTTCGACAAGGAGTTTAAATTTGACGGATGGGTTGAAGAAATTAAATCAGAGATAGTTAACGATAAGGTATATCTAATTTTCTATATGATTGACGATGAGCATAAATCTCTTGGGCAGAAAAGATTTTTATTTACCGAGAAAGCTCTAGCGGAATAACTAAGTATTTTTCTATTTACCCATTCGTACGAATTAGCCCATAAGAAATATTTGCTAGAAAACTTTCTGACTTATGTTAAAATGAGTATGTATTTAAATACTTACATTTATGTCTAGTAACATTTTTATTTTTCACGGGACGTATTGACACCCGGAAGAAAACTGGTTTCCTTGGTTGAAGGGGAAAGATTACCCTTATGTGGCTTGGGAAAATGGAAAAAAATTAGCCAAGGAATTAGGAGTGCCGCTTACATTTATTCCAAACGCCGGGCATTTTAATACGAAAGCAGGGTACACGGAATTTCCTGATTTGCTCCAAAAAGTTGAAAATGTTCTATAGCCTATGCTAAATTATATTGGGTTTAATTATTAAACTAAATAAAATAAATATATGAGTTACATTGATGGGTTTGTAATTCCTTTGAAGAAGAAAAATGTGGCGGCTTACAAGAAGATGGCGGAGATGAGTACAAAGGAGAACCAGGAGAAGTATAAAAACATGCCGATGCATTTTGATATGAAGCGGTTTGCTTTTGGCGGGTTCAAGGCTATCGTGGAAGCATAAAAAATCATTAAGTATTTCACAAGGACAGTCCTTGCGAGTGTGGCGCGATGTCCTTTTTGATTTTAAATTAATTGGGTGTATGATGAAATCATGTTGGGAGAAATGCCAGAATTTAAAAAGGAGCCGGAGGCGGGATGGGAACAGCCTAAAGTTTCGGATTATGAAAAGAAATTAACTCGTTTTAAGCAGATTGTAGGTTTAAATTTGGATTCTCTTAGAAATTTAATAAATATGAGTTATGAAAACAACCCAAAATCAGCGAAAGAAGCTAGAACCCTTTCGGATATTTTGCTTGCCACATTGAAAAGCAAGGCGGAATTTTTGGAAGGGAGTGGTCATGAAGCCGAGGCAAAGGAGCTTAATCAAAAATTAGCAGAAATTGAAAAAATGGTTAACAGCTTTCAGGGTGACGAACCAACATTGCGTAATATTTTTTTAGGAATTTGGAAGGCGGCAGAGAACAGAAAATAAATGTATTGTTGGGTGTCCAACATCTGAACACAATATCGGAACACGCTAGCTAGTTACCTACATTCATTTGCGGGAAAGGGATATTTATGCTAACTTGACTCCGGATACTTTCCTGCGTCAAGCCGAGTCGGTTACCTATTATACGAATAGGTGACCGGCGGTCCCCCCCCGCTTGGGATAAGGGGATTATCATCCCATGCATAGGCTTGGCGCAGGGTTCGATTTCTCGCAAGGTACTTTTGGGGTTGGTGACGCTTACAGTCACCATTATGACCCCTCTAGACCGAGCGAGAATCTTTGCCACCCTCCATTTCAGTTTAGGAGCGGTGGCATTTTTTTAGATAAAATAAAACAAGTTTGCTGTGTAATTGACTTTTTGGGGATAAAAATGCAACACTTCTCATTGAGGAGGATAGAATGATGCCACATAGTTACGCCGTGGCATCTGACCGTATCAAGTCCCTTCCCGAAAGGGGAGGGACTGTGCGCCATGCTTAAACCCACAACAGGTAACAGGCTGGCGCATTTTTTACCTCTCAAGAGTGAAAAAACAAGGATAATATGTTAAAATCAGCCATAATGGCTGAAAAGGAAACAAAACCCGCCGCCGCTAAAAGCTTTGGCGAGGCGAAGAAATCAGATGCGGCGCTTCGGGAGGAGGCGGTTTTGCAGTTTTGGCGCAAAAATAAAATTTTTGAGAAGTCTTTAGAACAAACCGAGGGCAAAAAAGAATTTGTTTTTTTTGAAGGTCCGCCGACCGCGAATGGCAAGCCGGGGATACATCACTTGGAAGCGCGGGCTTTTAAGGACGCTATTCCGAGGTACAAAACTATGCGGGGTTTTCATGTGCGCCGCAAAGGTGGGTGGGACACGCACGGATTGCCGGTGGAACTGCAAGTGGAAAAAAAGCTTGGACTGAATTCTAAAAAAGCAATTGAAGAATATGGCATCGCGAAATTCAATCAAGAATGCAAGGAATCCGTCTGGGAATATCTGGACACTTGGAATAAATTCACCAAGCGCATCGGCTTTTGGCTAGACCAAGACAATCCGTATGTGACTTATGAGAATAATTATATTGAATCTGTCTGGAATATCGTCAAAGAAATTAACAAACAAAAACTTCTTTACAAAGATTACAAAGTTGTGCCGTGGTGCCCGAGATGCGGCACGGCGCTTTCCAGCCACGAACTCGCGCAGGGATATGAAGATGTGAAAGATTTGTCGGTGTATGTAAAATTTAAAGTAAAGCCAAATCAAAAGTTTGGAGCACACATGGGGTCAATTCCGGATAATACTTATATACTCGCATGGACTACGACCCCGTGGACTTTGCCGGGAAATGTTGCTTTAGCTGTTGGAGAAGACATTGAGTATGCAATGTGGAAAGAAAATGAATCTTATTATATTTTTGCAATGGATTTAGGATTGAAACTTTTCCCTAATTTTGATAGTTCAGATATGTCCAAATATTTTGGACCCTATAATGGCAACCAACTAATTGGTCTAGAATACGAACCACTTTTTCCTTTTCTCGCGGAGACGATTTCAGAAAGTGAAAAGCCAAAACTTGATAAAGCATATAAAGTTTACGAGGCAGATTTTGTGAATACCGAAGATGGCACAGGAATAGTACATACTGCCGTGATGTACGGACAGGACGATTTTGAACTCGGCACGGCAGTCGGTTTGCCGAAGCATCATTTGGTGAATCCCGAAGGAAAATTTATAAAAGGCACGGGGTTTTTGGAGGGCAGATTTGTCAAAGAAAAAGACGACAAAGGCAAGCCGACTTTGGATGTCGACATCATTAAATACTTGACGGACAAAAATCTTTTTTTCAGTAAAGAAAATTATCAGCACAGTTATCCACATTGCTGGCGCTGTAAGACCGCACTCATATATTACGCGCGGGATTCTTGGTATATCCGAATGTCTGACCCGAAAATAAAAAAGCAATTAATCAGCGAAAACAAAAAAATAAATTGGGAACCGGAGTATATAAAAGAAGGGCGTTTTGGCGAGTGGCTGAAAGAAATAAAAGACTGGGCAATTTCGCGGGAGAGGTATTGGGGAACTCCCTTGCCGGTTTGGCAATGCGCGGAGTGCAAACAATTTGAAGTCATCGGAAGCATTGAAGAATTGAAAGAAAAGACAAAAAATAAATTGCCTCTCAATGACAAAAAAGAACTGGATTTACATAGACCATATATTGATGAAATAAAACTTGTTTGCACCCATTCGACAAACTCAGGGCAAGTCTGCGGCGGAGAATTGGTGCGGGTCAAAGAAGTGATGGATGTCTGGTTTGATTCCGGTGCCATGCCTTTCGCGCAGGATCACTATCCGGTTGGTGTTAAAAAAATCGCTTATCCTGCGGATTTTATCTGCGAAGCGATAGATCAGACGCGCGGCTGGTTTTACACTTTGCACGCTATCGGGATTTTGATGGGGCGAGGGAAGGCGTACAAAAATGTAATTTGTCTTGGACATTTGATGGATGCTGTTGGCAAGAAAATGTCCAAATCTATCGGGAATGTCGTCGACCCTTGGGTGATGATGGAAAAATACGGGGCAGACACGCTCCGGCTTTGGATGTATTCCGTAAATCAGCCGGGCGAATCCAAAAATTTTGACGAAAAAACAATTGCTTTGCTTCAGCAACAAACTTTTGGCTTGCTTTATAATGTGCTTGCGTTTTATGAATTGTACCCCGCACCGGAGCAAGCTCGGTACGGGGCAGGTCGCAATAAACCTAAGTCAAATAATGTGCTGGATGTTTGGATTTTAGCGAGGCTCGACGAGCTTACGAAACTTTCCACCGAAAACTTAGACAATTATAAATTGCTTGAACCGGTGCGTGCTGTTCGGGATTTCATCGGCGACCTTTCTGTCTGGTATCTGCGCCGCTCGCGCGAAAGAATCAAGAGCGGAGATGAAGATGCAAGGCAAACTCTATATTTTGTACTAAAAACTTTGGCGAAACTTCTAGCTCCCTTCGCGCCTTTCACGGCGGAAGATATTTGGCTGAAGCTGAAAATGAATCCGCCAACTGGCGGAGATGTGGAGAGCGTGCATTTAACGGGGTGGCCGAAGGCCGGAAAAATTCATTCCGGTATTCTTGAGAATATGAGAATAACGCGAACAATAGTTTCTTTGGGCTTGGAGGCAAGACAGAAAGCGAAAATTCAGGTTCGTCAGACACTTGCCAAGCTTGAGGTGAAAAATTTGAATTTAAGTAAAGAATATATTGAGTTAATTAAAGATGAATTGAATGTAAAAAAAGTTGAAGAAAATAAAAATCTGGAATTTGATGTCAAACTTGATGCAAAAATCACTCCAGAATTAAAGGCCGAAGGGGACTATCGGGAATTTATGCGCTCCATTCAAGATAGAAGGAAAGAATTGGGCCTCTCTCCGGGCGATAAAATGGCACTTCCAGTTGAGACAATATACAAGATGTATAAAATCATGCCAAATTTGCAGGAGCATATGCTCCGCGTAGCGGCCGTGGCTTCCATGATTTGCGATAATTTAGAAGAGTCTTTGCCGAAAGAGGAAATTGTTACTCTTTGTCTCCTACACGATATGGGAAATATCATAAAATCAAACTTTGAATTTATGCCGGAGAACTTGGAACCTCAAGGTTTGGTATATTGGCAGAATGTCAAAAATGATTTCATAAAAAAATACGGACCTGATGAAGAAAAAGCGAATATGGAGATAATGAAGGAAATTGGCGTGAGTGATAAAATTCTTGCGCTCCAAAGAGAAAATTTTTTCAAATTTGCCTGCAAGCACCGAAATAGCCCGATGGAGACAAAAATCATATGTTACGCCGATTGGCGAGTTAGTCCTTTCGGGGTAGTTTCTTTTGACGCGCGAATGGCTGAGGCTAAAAAAAGATACATATTAAAGACCAAGACTGAAAAAGACGAGCGTGAAGTCCTAATAAAATGCTGTAAAGAAATTGAAAAACAAATTTTCGCCAAATGCAAAATCAAACCGGAAGATATAAACGACAAAACCGCTGCCGACATTATTTCAGAACTGCGAAATTTCGTTATTAAATAGAGAAAACAACCTTAATAGCATAATAGACACGGCCGTTGTCATAGTGTTATTATAGATAAATGAGAATTATTGACAAAGAATCAAATAGCGGAAAAATAATTCGGGCCCTAGGTTTCGGTATCGGCATAACGGTTGCATTATCTAACAGAAGGACAAGTTATAGGATAACAAAGTTATTAATAAAAGAAATTTTTGGTCTGAACAAAAAACCCAAGAATATTTCTTCTTATTTCCTTAGACTCAGAAGGCAAAACTTGGTTGAAATCAAAGAAGAAGGCGAATATCATAAATTGGTTCTTACTGAAAATGGGGAGAGAATTTTCATGCGTTTTAATTACGAGGAGATGAAAATAAAAGAGCCCAGAATTTGGGACAGAAATTTCCGGGTGATTGTTTTTGATATTCCTGAAAAGAAAAGGGCGGCACGGGATTCTTTGCGGGAAAAAATTAAAGAATTAGGATGTGTAAGGTTTAATGATAGCGTATGGATTTATCCGTACCCGTGTCAGAATGAGATTGATTTTATAGCTAATTACTGGGGAATAGGCAAATATGTTCATTTTATTTTAGCTCGAGACATTACTAATAGAGATTTGTTAGAGAAATCGTTTAATTTATAGTTTTGAGTGATTTTTATGAAATAGTATAATAGCAACGGTCGTGGTTATTATGCTAGTACATTTTAATTTCTGATTTAGATGTGATAAAATAAAATTATGGACAAAAAATTTATTTGCAGTAATAAATATACAATTTCAGCGACAAATACTATCGGGTTGCCGGTTTCGTTGGTTGATTTGCCAGTTGAAATAACAGTTTACGGTATCAAATTATTCTTAAAATCCTCTTTTCATGTTAGCTTGGTTTGTATTAATGAAATAATAAGAAAATACAATGTCTCAATTCAGGATTTTAAGGATTCTGTGATAAAAGATTTTTGTGATTTTGTTAAGGAAAATGATATAAAACTTTTAAAATACCATAATGATTTTAGGTTTGTAGAAGAAAATGATTTAAAAACAATAATTATTGCGTGCAAAGTGTCAAATTTGGAAAAATTTTTTCGAATCATAAACAAAAAATATAATTTAGAAATTGAATACCCGCCTACTCACATAACCTTATATATTTTAAAAGACAAGTTAGGCATTTTTCTAACCACCGAAGATGATATTAAAAATCTAACGAAACCCATTGATAATCCTTTTGGTTTTTTACTCCAACCGTAATGCATCACATTTATCACACCGAAGGAATCATATTGGATAGCGCTAATCGGGGAGAAGCGGACAAGCTTTTTTCTATTTTTACTCGCGATTTGGGAATGATTTATGCGACTGCTCAGGGAATACGCAAAATGTCTTCCAAACTTCGTTTTGTTTTACAGGATTTTGCGTATTTAAAAATTGATCTAGTGGCTGGCAAAAATATTTTCCGGGTGACCAGCGCTTCAAAGACAAATGTGCTGGAAAAAATTACTAAGACACCGGAAACTTTTAGGGTTTTCGCTAACATCGCACGCTTACTCAAACGCCTGCTTGCCGGTGTCGAACCGAATGAGGCTTTATTTGCTGATGTACTTAAAGGCTTATTTGCTTTAGAAAAGACCAAAACAAAAGAGGATTTACTAAACATTGAAGCAATTATAGTTTTGCGGATATTGAATAATTTGGGTTATATTGGAGAACATGAAATACTGCAAAATCTTATTAAATCCCCATTTGAAGAAAACATAGTATTTGAAGCTTCTAAATCCAGGGCAAAGATATTGCATCAGATAAATAAAGCGCTGAAAGAAACACATCTTTGAAATGCTTGTCCCGTCAGGAATTTTTTAAATTTCGTTCGGGATGGTACAATTACGACATGTCAAATGACGGTAATAAACTCAATAGAATAGAAGAACTCAAAAGCAAGCTTTTCAGCAAGAATTATCAGGTAAAAATAGAACACCGAGACAATTTTTCGCACTTACACCGGAAAGACATACCGGACGCATGGGAAAGTGGAGCGAAAATAATTCCCGGTTTAGTCTATAGAAACAGATTTTTCATGAAGACTTCCGTATTCAAGAATTTCTTTATTTTTTCTCTAGTTTTTTTTGTACTGACTCTCGGTTATGCTTCCTATGTCTTCTTTGCCGGAGGCAATAATGTTTCCAACGACAACATTGATATTTCCATACTCGGCAATAATTTTATTGCCGGCGGAGAAGAACTTGCGCTAGTCGTTGGCATCACAAACAAAAATAATTCTGCGCTTGATTTGGTTGACCTTGTGCTGGAATATCCAAAAAGCGGGGGAAGCGGAGAGACAAATGCCGCGGTTCCCACCGAGAGATTCCGGCAATCTTTGGGCACCATTCCCGCCGGAGCAGTACGCAATGAAAACCTAAAGCTGGTTCTTTTCGGAGAACAGGGAACGGTGCGCATTCTTGACATTTCTTTGGAGTATCGGGTGGAGGGCTCTAATTCAATTTTTATCAAGAAGAAATCTTATGATGTTACGATAAGTTCCACCCCGCTTGATCTCGCCGTGGATGCTCCCGCAGAAATAAGCCAAAATCAGGACATCACTCTCAATATAAAAGAAACGCTAAACGCCACCAAGCCGCTTTCCAAAATACTTTTGAAGCTTGACTATCCGGTTGGTTTTCAGTTTGTTTCTTCCGCGCCGGCTCCAACTCTCGGCAATAATGTCTGGAATTTGGGCGATTTGGCTCCCGGGACGGAGCGAAAAATTTCCGTGACCGGCAAAATGCTTGATGTTGTAGACGGCGAGGAAAAATTTTTCCACATATCGAGCGGTTCCCAATCCAGCGCGGATAAATCCATGATTGATGTTGTTTTCAATTCCATCTCGCATGCTGTAACCATCAAAAAACCTTTCATTGAGGCCAAGCTGTCAATCAACGGAGTGTCCCAAAGAGAATATGCCGCTAACACAAAAAATGCAATTCGCGGCGAGATTCGCTGGACCAATAATTTAGATACCAAGGTAAATGATTTGGAAATCAAAGCGAAAATTTCCGGCAATGCGGTGAATCGCAAAACAATCAGCACCGACCAGGGATTTTACAATTCTCTGCTTGATACAATAATTTGGGATAAAAATTCCTTGAGTGATTTCCGAGAAGTAAATCCGGGCGACTCCGGTTCGGTGAGTTTTTCCGTCTCTTCGCTTTCCATATTTTCCGCCACTTTAGGAATGCTTCCGGATCCTTCCATTAAGATAGATGTTTCCATTGCCGGAAAGCAATTGGTTTCCGGTTATGCGACTCAAAGTTTTAATAATTCCGATTCCGCCACAATTAGGATTATTTCCGATGTCGGATTGGCAGGAAAAGCGCTTTATTATTCTGGACCTTTCGTAAACAAGGGACCCATACCCCCAAAGGTTGAACAAGAAACAACTTATACCGTGGTTTGGTCTCTCTCCAATACGGCCAACAATCTTTCCAAAGGCATTGCGCGTTCCAGTCTGCCGTCATGGATTCGTTTTGTCGGTCCGGTATCTCCTCTCTCGGAAGATTTGACTTATAATCCATCCACCAAGGAAATAATATGGAATATAGGACGGATTCCAAAAGGCACGGGCATCACCGCGGCAGAGAAGAGCGCATCTTTTCAAATTGCCTTCATTCCATCCCTGTCTCAGGCGGGCGCCATCCCGATACTTGTCAACGATGTGGTTTTGACTGCGCATGATGATTTTGCTAATGTGGACGTAAGAGCAAACAAGACATCGCTTCGCACGAATCTCGATAACGACCCAAAGTTTCCCCAAAGCGGAGGGGTGGTGGTGGAATAAGTATGCCGGAAAAAAATACAAAAAAAGATGATTTGATGATGGAAAAAATAGTTTCACTCTGCAAAAGGCGCGGGTTTGTTTTTCAGGGCTCGGAGATATACGGGGGGCTGGGAGGCACTTTTGATTGGGGACATTTCGGTCTCGCTCTTAAAAATAATATCAAGCAATCCTGGTGGAAAAAGTTTGTAGATGGGAGAAGAGATATGTATGGAGTTGATGCGGCTATCTTGATGAGGCAGGAAGTTTGGCAGGCCTCAGGACATGTAGCTGGGTTTGCCGATCCGATGGTGGAATGCGAGAAATGCAAAGAAAAATTTCGCGCGGACCAAGTTGAAGATAAAAAAAAATGTTCCAAATGCGGAGGCAAATTAGGCGAAGTCAGACAATTTAATATGATGTTTACCACAAAAGTCGGCGCATCAAATGATTCAAGCGCAATGTCATATCTGAGACCGGAAACTGCGCAGGGGATGTTTGTAAATTTTAAAAACACGGTGGACGCTTTTCATCCCAAGTTGCCTTTTGGCATGGCTCAAATCGGCAAGGCTTTCCGTAACGAAATTACTCCCCGCGATTTTCTTTTTCGTCAGCGTGAGTTTGAGCAGATGGAGATAGAGTATTATATCAGACAAGAGGATTGGGAAAAGTATTTTGAATATTGGAAAGATGAAATGACCGAGTGGATGGAAGAAATTGGGCTTGATATGGGGAAAGTTCACGAACTGGAAGTGGCAGCCTCCGATCGAGCGCATTATTCCAGCCGGACGGTTGATTTTGAATTCGATTACCCATTTGGCAGGAAAGAACTTTTCGGTTTGGCGTATCGAACAGATTTTGATTTAAAAAATCACAAACTTGAATATATAGACGAAGAGGAAGGAAAAAAAATGATCCCTCATGTCATTGAGCCGACTTTTGGCGTTGACCGAGCGGTACTAGCTTTAATTATTTCTGTTTACGCTGAAGATCAGAAAGAAGGAGAGATTCGTTCATACTTAAAATTTAAACCTAATATCGCGCCGGTCATTTGCGCCGTTTCGCCGCTTCTAAAAAATAAGCCGGAGCTTGTGGAATACGCGAATACAAAAGTTTTTGCTCCGCTTAAAGAAGAATTCGGACGAATAGCATGGGACGATAATGGCAACATCGGCAAGCGCTATCGCAGGCAAGACGAAATCGGCACACCGTTTTGCATTGTTGTAGATTTTGACACCCTCTCCGACAACAGCGTAACCGTCCGCGACCGAGATACGGGAGAACAGGAAAGGGTAAAAGTAGCGGAGTTGCAAAAATATATAAAAGAAAAAATTCAGTAGATTCATGAAATTCTCAAAAAAAGTTTTGCATAACGGATTGCGGGTGATAACGGTGCCTATGAAGGACAATCCGACGGTGACAGTTTTAGTCTTGGTGGAAGCCGGTTCAAAATATGAAAATAAAGAAAATAATGGCATATCGCATTTTTTGGAGCATATGTGTTTCAAGGGTACTGTCAAAAGACCAAAAGCGGTTGATATTTCAAAGGAATTAGACGCTCTCGGAAGCCAATATAATGCTTTTACCGCGCAGGAGTATACAGGATACTATGCCAAGTCCGATGCCAGACATTTTCGGCAGATTTTTGATATTGTGTCCGATGTTTATTTGAATTCAACTTTTCCTGAACCGGAAATGCAGAAAGAAAAGGGTGTGATCATAGAAGAAATAAATATGTATGAGGATATGCCGCACAAACATGTGCAGGATTTGATGATGAAATTACTTTACGGAGACACACCGGCAGGCTGGAATATCGCCGGAACCAAAGAGAACATTTTGAAAATGAAGCGGGAAGATTTTGCGCAGTACCACAAACTGCATTACCTGCCGGAATCTACCGTGTTGGTAGTTGCCGGAGCGGTTACGGAAAAAGAAGTGCTAAACGAAGTAAATAAAATTTTCGGCAAAGTTTCGCGCGGAGAAAAGGGACTCAAAGTCAAAGTAAAAGAAAAACAAGCAAAGCCGCAAGTTCTAGTGAAATTTAAGGAAACCGACCAGACGCATTTTGTCTTAGGCGTGCGAACATATGGCTTGTTTAAAAAGAGCAATCCCGTTCTTTCCGTTCTGGGAGGGGTTTTGGGCGGGGGAATGAGCTCCCGCCTTTTTGTAAAACTCCGCGAGGAAATGGGCGTTGGTTATTATGTTCGCGCCTACAATGATGCTTATACCGACCACGGATTTTTCCAAATTTCCGCCGGAGTGGATAATAAGAGAATAGGAGAAGTGATTCGCGCGGTTTTATCTGAGTGCCGAAAATTGAAAGATGAAAGAGTTTCGGAAGCGGAGTTCAATAAGGTCAAAGAGTGTCTGATAGGCAATATGAAGCTATCCCTCGAGTCAAGCGATGACATTGCCAATTTCCACGGCGGGCAGGAACTTTTAAAGCGGGAGATACTGAGCGCTGAAGAAAAAGCCGCAGAGATACGCAAAGTTACGGCGAAACAAATCAAAAATTTAGCCAAAGAGATTTTTAAAAATAATAAATTAAACTTGGCGCTCATAGGACCCTTTAAAGACCAAGCGCAATTCTCTAAGATACTGCAATTTTAAGTTTTATGTTATTATGTTTATATGTTTGAAAAGCGCGATACCACCTCTATTTCCATAACTACCGAAACCATGGTTCGGGCTGTTTTAGTCCTTCTTTGCATGTTTTTGCTGTGGTTTTTACGGGATTTAGCCTTGGTGGTTTTGACTTCCATTGTCGTCGCTTCATTTGTGGAATCAGCGGTTCCTTATTTTGATAAAATAAAAGTCGGCAGGATTTTTGGGATTGTCATTTTTTATTTTGTTTCACTTAGCGTTTTTTCCGGACTCTTTTACCTTTTTGCCCCGCTTCTCATAACGGAAATTTATAATTTTTCCAGCTTTATCTCAACTCATTTGCCGGGCGTATCTTTCTTTAATTTTTTTCAGAATGAAGCATTTTCCGGCGCCAAGGATGTGGTAAACTCCCTGTCAGGCAATTTGTCCCTAGTTTCTTTATTTTCCGTGTCTAAAGCTTTTATCTTGAATCTCTCGGGCGGTTTCTTGCAGATACTTTCCGTCGCTTTCGGAAGTATTTTCAATTTCATATTGATCATCCTTATTTCTTTCTATCTTTCAATCCAGGAAAAGGGCATAGAAAATTTTCTCCGGCTCATTTTCCCGGTGCAGTATGAAGGCTATGTGGTGGACCTTTGGGAACGTTCTCGCCGCAAAATCGCTCTATGGATGAAAGGGCAAGTGGTCCTGGGAGTTGTGGTTGCCGTTCTTATTTATCTGATTCTGTCGCTTCTAGGCATAGAGTACGCGCTTCTTCTCGCTGTGATTGCTGGAGTGATGGAACTGGTTCCTTACGGCATTTGGGTTGCCTTGATTCCGGCTTTCTCTTTTTCCTATATTTCAAACGGAATCCCGAGCGCGCTCATGGTGGCCGGGGCCTACCTCATCATTCATCAGTTTGAAGTTTTCCTTTTTGCGCCGCTGATTATTAAAAAAATAGTCGGGCTTTCGCCGATTGTCATAATACTTTCCGTATTAATTGGCTTTGAACTGGGCGGAGTTTGGGGGGCGATTCTTGCTATTCCGTTAGCCGTCATCGTCATGGAATTCTTGAGCGATATTGAGAAGAATAAAAATTTAGCCCGAACCCAAGGCAAATAGAGACAAATAATGCCAGAAAAAAAATCTTTTTACATCACAACCACTATTCCATATGTCAATGCCGATCCTCATATTGGTTTTGCGTTGGAATTGGTCCAATCTGATGCGATTGCGCGCTACCAGCGAATACTCGGGAAAGAAGTGTTTTTTAGCACCGGCACAGACGAGCATGGGCAGAAAATATGGGAGGCGAGCGAGAAGGAAGGTAGGAATGTGCAGGATTATGTGGACAGTTACGCGCAGAAATTTATAGACTTAAAAAAATTATTAAATCTTTCCAATGATAATTTTATCCGGACCACGAATCCGGCGCATATCAGAGCGGCGCAGGAATTTTGGCAGCTTTGCGATGCGAAAGGCGATATCTATAAAAAAAAATACAAGGGACTTTACTGCGTGGGTTGTGAAAAATTTATGACGGAAAAAGATGTTGTAGATGGCAAATGTCCAATTCATCCGACCAAGATTCCAGAAACAGTAGAGGAAGAAAATTATTTTTTTAAACTGACGAATTATCGCGCGCAGTTGCTTGAATATCTATCAAAAGAAAAATCTATTATTCCCGAATGGCGAAGGCAGGAAGCGATTGAGTTCGTAAAAAACGAGATGGAAGATTTTTCGGTCTCTCGAAGTAAAGAGCGTTTTTCTTGGGGAGTAGCGATTCCCGGAGACGATACACAAGTGATGTATGTCTGGTTTGATGCGTTTGTAAATTATATTTCAACCTTGGGGTGGCCCTTCGGCTACGCTCAGGGCAAGCCCGACTCCCACCACCCCGCCCTAAAGGGCACCCCTCCTCCGGCAGAAGGGGAGGAAAATACACCTCACCCCAGCCCTCTCCTTAAAAAAGGAGAGGGGGAAAGTCTTTTCCAAAAATTCTGGGTGAATGGCGAACATATTCAAACTGCCGGAAAAGACATGGTGAAATTTCAGTCTGTGATGTGGCAGGGGATGCTGATGTCTGCGG
>JBBUHH010000041.1:0-4672 GCA_038055775.1 Patescibacteria group bacterium
CGCTCCGACACAAGGAGTGGGACCCCGCATTTCTAGAATATGTAAAAAGTTTAGGCAATCCTTCGACTTCGCTCAGGACAGGCAAACCTGTAATTTTTTGCGGAGACTTGAATGTCGCTCACACGGCGGACGATCTTGCGCGCCCGAAAGAAAACGAGGGCAACAAAGGCTTCACAAAAGAGGAACGCGAAGGAATTCAGAAAATTATTGATACCGGTTTTGTAGATACTTTCCGAATTTTCACCAAAGGGAGCGGTCATTACAGTTGGTGGAGTCATTTTGCAAATGCCCGAGCGAGAAATATAGGCTGGAGGATAGACTATATTTTCGTCTCCGGTAAACTCGCCAAAAAAGTAAAAAGCGCCAAAATTCTACCCGAAGTTCTTGGCTCCGACCATTGCCCTGTTTTGATAGAAATCTAAATGTGCTATTATTGTAACATGAATCCCGTACGAAGTTTATTTAATATGTTTCCCCGAAGAGAAAAATTTTTATTATCATTTAATTTAAGTAAGGATAAAAAATACTCTTTACTTCGTACGGGATGAACCACGCAAGACTAGACCAACTTTCGGATGGAATCTTCGCAATCGTTATGACGATTTTGGTTTTCCAGATTAAACTACCGGAAATTTGGGGTCCGATAGACGACGCCGGTCTTTGGCAAGAAATTCAAAAATTGCTTCCGGTATTTTTAAGTTACATCTTGAGTTTCGCGCTTCTTTTCACTTATTGGCGCGCGCATCATTTTTTTATTTCCATTTACGCAAAAAATGTAGACTCAATGCTCATCAATATCAATGCCTTATTTTTCATGCTCATCAGCTTGGTTCCCTTCTCAGCCAGCCTCCTCGGGCAATTCAGCCGAAACGAACTTTCCGTTATAATCTTCGGCGCGCATATTATTTTAATCGGTCTTTCCCTGTACTGGATGCGAAGATATGTCATTTACTCTCCCCATATTCAAAATCCGGAAATAAGCCATAGGGAAATCCGCGGTAGCACCATTCGCACACTAGCCCCCGTGATTTTTTCAATCATAGCTATTCCTCTCTCTTTTTACAGCATCAAACTCTCGCTTGGCTTATTCACTTTGGCTGTCATTTTCAACCTTTCCTCATTTAGCACCAAACTTTTCGAGAAAATTTTTTCTAAAGCAGACAAAATCTAATTTAGCAATAGTATGCCATGACACACTATTGCTAAATTGGGTGAAAAAGCCTTTAAAAACAAAATTATTTACGCAATTCTTTATCCAATCTTTTCGCTTCTGCCCAAGCCAGTTCGTAAATCTTTTTCATACTGTCAGCAATTTCCGTACTTTCAATAATGATGCCTAGCTTTTCTTTCCAAGAGGCAATCATTACTTTGTTATCATAAATGTTTATCTCCGGAGAAAAATAAAAAGAATCTTTTGGTACCAAGGCTGTTTCCCTCTTTTCTTCTCCATCAAAAGTTTTGCGCTCTCTACCCGCCTCCGTGTCTGGAATAATAGCGCGAATGGCGATACCTTTTCCTGCTCTTCTCTTATAATATTTCGGAAAATATCCGGGCAAACCCGTATGCATATCTCCCACGCTGGCATAAGCGCGAATAGGCTCAGTAGAAGTGAGAGTATCTTCATAAACTTTTTCCAAACCTTCTCTTCCTTCGTAAAATAGGACTTTCGGTCGATCGGCGACATTGTGCATGGATTTTAATTCGGGAATAATCTTGCGCGCCTCTCGAATATAAGCCCCATCATTTTCAATTTTCTTCAAAAGCAATTTTTCAATCTGGTCCGGCGACTCGGCAACATATTCCTGTTTCGGCTCTTTGCCAGAGGTTTTTACCAGCTCCTTTGATTCAAGCCCCGAGAGAATATGATAACCCGTCGGGCGGTTGATTCCGGCTTTTCGGGAAATCTGCGTGACGGTTCCACAGCCTAGTTCAAGCAATGCGAGGTACACCAAAACCTCTTTCTCACTAAAACCAATATATTCGAGCGACTTTTTTATATCTAACTTTTCATTTTCCACATTTCGAGTATATTACAAAGCACCATAATTTGTCAATGTCTATGAACAAAACTTATCTATATACTTTTTATCTTATTAAAACAGGATTAAAAAATATCTTTTTGGTCATCATACTTGACAATAATACAAAAACTGCTATACTACCTGCATATGCAAAAAGTCTGCCAAACATGTAAAAAAGATTTTGAGATAGAACAAGAGAATTTAAATTTTTACGAAAAAATAAAAGTTCCTCCGCCTACTTTCTGCCCCAAATGCCGTCTCGCGCGAAAATTGGTTTGGAGAAATGAGCGGTCCTTGTATAAAAGAAATTGCGATTTATGTAAAAAAAATATTATCTCTATGTTTAAACCTGAAGCGCGGTTTCCGGTGTATTGCCACGAATGCTGGTGGAGCGATAAATGGAATCCGCTTGATTACGGACGGGATTATGATTTTAAGATTCCTTTTTTCAAACAATTTGCCGAATTACAAAAAGTAGTGCCCAGACCCGCATCTTATTCAACCCAAAATATAGAAAGTGAATACTGCAACCACACCGCGCATATGAAAAGAGGCTATTTGATGTTTGGTAGCTGGTTTTCCGAAAACTGCGGGTACGGGCAGACGGTCATAAAAAGCAAGGATTGCTGGGATTGTTCGTTTTTGAAAAATTGCGAACTATGTTTCGCTTCAGTCGACTGCACTCAATGTAATCAGATACTTTTCAGCCAAAATTGTTCCGGCTGTATTGATTCGGCATTTTTGTACGACTGCCGAAACTGCCAGAATTGCCTTTTTTCCTACAATCTGCGCAATAAAAACTATCATGTTTTCAATAAGGCGGTTTCCAAAGAGGAATACCAAAAAATAAGGCATGAGATGCTCGGTTCCCGTCAGGCGCTTGAAAAAAAATTTTCCGAATTCAGAAAAACATTGAAAGAAAAAGCCATACACAAGTACATGACCGGCGAAAGAAATTACAGCGTTTCGGGAGACTTCATTTATAATTCCAAAAACGTCAAAAATTCTTACTATGTTCTTGACGGTGAAAATCACAAATACAGCGTCCGCAGCACCGAAGGACAAAAAGACTCGATGGATATTTTTGGCGTAAATGCGGGAGAACTTGGCTATGAATCAAACAACATTGACTTTTCTTCGCGCTGTTTTTTCAGCGTGAATGGAGAAAATAATATGGATTCTAGTTATTTGGTGGATTGCGACCACGTAAATAATTCTTTCGGCTGTATTTCCGTCCGGAAAAAAGAATATTGCATCTTAAATAAGCAATATGATAAAAAAATGTATGAGGAACTAAAGGAAAAAATTATTTCCCAAATGAAAGAATTGCCGTACATTGATAAAAAAGGCAAAAGTTACGCATACGGGGAATTTTTCCCTGCGGAATTATCGCCTTTTTATTACAACGAAACCATTGCCCAAGAATATTCCCAGATTAACGAACAGGAGGCAAAAGAAATGGGATACTCATGGGATGCAATCGAAGAAAAAAATTATACTCCGACAAAAAGCTGGAAAGACTTGCCGGACACCATAGAAAAAGTTGATGACAGTATTCTTTCCGAAATTATTTTATGCGAAGCTTGGGATTCAGATAAAAAATCCGCCCAAAACCACAACTGCACCAAAGCTTTTAGAATTATTGAAAATGAGTTGTCTATGTATAGGAAATGGGGCATTCCCCTGCCCAGAAAATGCCCAAATACTAGATATTTTGAAATGTCTCAGCTAAGAAATCCGGTAAATTTTTGGCATCGTAAATGTATGAAAGAGGGGTGTGAAAACGAATTTGAGACTAGCTACTCTCCCGAAAAAAGTGATATAGTTTATTGTGAGAGATGTTATCAGCAAGAAGTGTATTGATTGTCTAATTCGTACGAATGGGTAAATAGAAAAAATGAATCAAGAAACGAAAACTTGCAAAAATTGCGCGAAGGATTTTGAGATCAGAAAAGAAGACCTGATTTTTTATGAGCAGGTGAAAGTGCCTCCGCCCTCTCATTGTCCGGACTGCCGGATGCAGAAGCGCATTGCTTTTCGCAACGAGCGCACTCTATACAAGCGACCTTGCGACATGTGCAAGAAAGACGGCGTCTCACTTTACACGAAAAATACCCCGTTCCCCGTATTTTGCCATGAGTGTTGGTGGGGCGACGGATGGGACCCCATGTCTTACGGTATAAAATATAATCCTGAAAAATCTTTCTTGGCGCAATTCGCCGAATTGCAAAATAAGATTCCGCGAGTCAGGCTCCTGTCCATCAACAGCGTCAATACCGAATATGAAAATAATGCTTCGGAAAATAAAAACTGCTATTTGATTTTTGCGGCGGAAAACAACGAGGATTGCCTTTACGGCAGACTAATCCAAAGCTGTAAAAATTCCATGGACTGCGCATTTTTGTACAATTCCGAACTTTGCTACGAATGCACCGATACGCGGAAGTCTTTCAAGTGCCTTTTTGGCGAGCGATTGCAGGAGTGCGTTGATGTTTTGTTTTCTTTTGACATGCGCAACTGCCAAAATTGCATTTTTTGCGCGAACGGACGCAATTTAAACTATGCCATAGAAAACAAGCCGTGCACCAAGGAAGAATTTGAGGAGAAAAAAACAGAAATTCTTAAAAATTACGCAAGCATAGAAGAAGCAA
>JBBUHH010000042.1:0-10102 GCA_038055775.1 Patescibacteria group bacterium
AATATTTCTTAATGATGTTTTTCTCACAATCGCCCATGAGATGGGGCATCAGTTGTTCGGTTTGACAGATTTGTATTCGAGTTTTGGTTTCAAATACCCCGATGGTGTACCTGATCTTGTCAATTTCCCACAGTCGCGGGGGTGTCTTATGGCCAGTTCAGGAGATGGCTTCGGATTTTCTAAAGTTAGTGAATCGATAGTTGATAAGTTTAGTACTACTGAAGGCGTTGTTCCTCCAGGGTTCGGTATTTTTGACACCGCTGATCCAAACAAACATGTCTTATGTGCGGATGATATTGTGAGAATCAGGCAAGGGGTTGAGAATCCAAATTGTTCTCTAGCTGAATTTTATGCTGGAAAATGCGGGGCATGTACCTCTGACCAATACTTATCCTGCAAGCGCTCTCCTCCCCCGCCCCCGTCAAATAACCTCAATCTCTCCGTCACCAAACCGGAAATTTTTAGCATCCTGCCCGCCGGAGCGGCAAATAAATTTTACGCCGGCGAGATGACTCTTAGCGCCACAATTAAAAATGAAGGCGAAGTTATTGAAAAAATATTTAGTAACAGCATACAATTCAAAGACGCTAAAAGCGATGTGTGGGAAGGCTGGATTACATTTGACATAGCGAGATTGGAAAAAGGCGGACAAGCGGAAGTTAGCCATAAATGGATGATTGGAAAAGGAGAATGGGATTTTCGAGTTGTAGCAAATAGTAATAAAGCAATCAAGGAACAAGGTAATTATTCAGAAACAATACGCGTATCAGTAATGGAACAGGGAGGCGCGGTCACACCTCCGCCTCTGCCCGCAGGCGGCAAGCCAAAACTCGTGCCGACAACTCCTGTCATCTCCGGCACAGATGCCGGAGAAGGCAAGATAAAGGCCGGAGGCATGAGCATTTATGAAAAAGTGAAGAATGAAGGAGACGGAATAGCGCCGCCGTTTCAAATCTTGCTTTTGTACTCGCAAGACGGCGAGAACTGGAGCGACTGGGTGCGCCTAAGCGCCGCAACACTCAACCCGCAAGCCGAACGCACCCTGCTCTATGGATGGAAAGGCAATCCGGGTAAGTGGCACTTTAAAGCCTGCGAAGATATCAAAGACACCTGTTCGGAACCGGTATTTATTGAAGTAGTGCCGAGTTAAACTTAGACAAAACTTAACTTGCGAAGTTTTTTAATCCAAAGTACAATGTGTTTAAAGAGATGATTTATTATACAGAACACGCTAGGGCAAGAATGATTCTGAGGGACATCACCGAAGAAATGGTAAAGGGTGCCTTACTTAATCCGGATAGGGTTGGCATAGGTTATGACGGTAAAAGTTTGGTTTTTAAGAAGTTCAATAAGGGAATAGTGAAAATAGTTTTTAAAAATAAGAAGAATTCTCAAATAATTGTTTCGGTTATTTGGGAAATAATAAAAAAATAATTAAAATATGAAAATTACTTATGACAAAGAAGCGGACGCATTATATCTATACTTTCAGGAGGGAGTTTTTTCGCGCACGAAAGAAGTTGAAGAGGGTATTGTTTTAGATATTGGAAAAGGAAATAAAATTCTTGGCATTGAGATATTAGACGCGAGTAAAAGAATAAAACCTAAAAATATGAATTATTTGAATTTTCAAATTCCTGTCGGTATGCCAATGCCTGTGTAATTAACTATGAGTTACTAAACTCCCTTTTGCGGTAAAAAAATGTGATATAACCCCGTAGTAGAACTTTGCAAAAGTTTCACTACGGGGTATAATTAAAAGATGCGCTTTTGTATCATATCTGTTTGCATAACTATTCTGTTTGTGTTGGGTAATGTTGCGTCAGCGACCGAGAATGCAGACCCGACCGGAGCCGGTGAAACAAAAATTGTGACAACACCAAAAGTAGAACCTGCGACAATCAGCGGAGCGAACAATAAGCTCAAACTCAATTATAGCGGTCTAGACCCCAACACTACTTATACTATAAAGCGCGCTGTTATCATCGGTGGCACTCCGGGTGGCTGGGAAACTGTAGGGACACCCGGAAAACCCGGCGCTTTACCCATCGAAGATATAGGTTTGGAAAAGGAAAAGCAGTATGCTTACGCAGTATTTAATGACACAGGCGATACAAAGATTCAATCTTCTTGGTATAGTCAAATCCCCAACAGACAAAATGCTAGTGGACAAGTTGTTGTGATGCTGGGAAGCGAGGAAAAAGGCGCTATAGGGAGCATTGAGAATCCGATAACGCCTCCTCCAGCAAATGCCCCGCTAGGTCTCGTCCCCTGCGACAACACGCCCGGGGCTGACGGAAAAATCGCCAACCCTTGCGACTTTAACGCTTTGATGAGGCTTATAGACAAAGTGATTAAATTTATTCTTTACGGATTGTCGGTGCCTATCGCCGCCATAATGTTTGCTTACGCCGGATTTTTGATGGTCACTTCTGGAGGAAGCCCGGAAAATAGGAGCAAGGCAAAATCAATCTTTTCCAGCGTCGTTTTCGGTCTGGTCATTGTCGCCGGCGCTTATATCATCGTCAAAACCATACTATCAATTTTGGGCTACAACGGGACTTGGCTCGGTTTTTAATTGTGATATAATCACAGCCTATGAATACAAATCTGCCGACACTAGAATTTATTCTGAAAAATTACAAAAACTTCAACTCGCGCGCTACAAAGGACGCGCTTATTTCATATTGGCGGCACATCGAGGGTGGCGGGAAAATGTTTTGGGCAGTCGCCGGAGCTATGTCTTCCGCCCAGCTCGGCATCACTCTTGCGCCGGCAATACGCGAGGGTTTAATCCACGGAATGTCTGTCACTGGGGCGAACCTTGAAGAATCTCTTTTCCGTCTAGTCGCGCACGAAGGATATAAAGATTTCCCCGACTACCGCTACCTCACCAAAGAAGACGACACAAAAATCTTAGAGAATAGGATGCGCCGAGTGACGGACACCAGCATACCCGAAGATGAGGCTTTTCGCGCGGTGGAAAACCTGATAGTACCGGCTTGGGAAAAAGCGACAAAAGAAAAAACCAGAAAATTCTGGCATGAATATTTTTACGACCTGATTCAGGCGATTGATAAAAAGAAACATCAGGGAAAAGCCTCCGAGTGCTGGCTACTCGCGGCGGCAGAAAACAACATCCCGATAGTGGTACCCGGGCATGAAGACTCTACTTTTGGCAACATCTTTGCTTCGCATGTAAAGCAGGGCGATGCCTCCGCAAATATAGTAAAGTCCGGCATAGAATACATGGGAGAATTTTATGACCAATACCAAAAACTGGCTGGGGATAAAAAGAGTAAAGGTGTTGGATTTTTCCAAATCGGCGGAGGCATAGCGGGTGACTTTCCTATCTGTGTAGTCCCCTCGCTCAAATATGATTTAAGACAAAAAGTGAAACCTTGGGCGTACTTCTGTCAAATTTCAGACTCTACCACTTCCTACGGCTCATATTCCGGCGCAACGCCGAATGAAAAAATAACTTGGGACAAGCTGACCGCGGACACGCCAATGTTTGTGATAGAGTCGGACGCCACCATCGTCGCCCCGCTCATTCTCTCCGCCCTACTCGAATGCAAAGCCAATCCAAAAGAAGCGAATAAATTGATAGAGAAATATGCGACCTAAAATGAAAAAAAGAAATAAATTTGTAACTATTGGACTTATCCAGACAAAAGTTTCAGAAAACTCTGAACTCAATGTTCAAAAAACCGTCAGGCTCATAGAAAAAGCTGCAAAAAAAGGCGCAAAGATTATTTGCCTGCAAGAATTATTTAAAACTCCCTATTTCTGCCAAGGACCAAAAGATAAAAAAAATTTCTCATTAGCGGAGACAGTTCCCGGTCCAACTACTGCCCTACTTTCCAGGTTAGCAAAAGAATATCGCATAGTCATTCTTTGCTCGATTTTTGAAAAGACCAAGGCAAAAGGTAAGGAAAAAAAATACTATAACAGCTTGGTAGTTATCGGAACTCAAGGGGAAATAATAGGCACATATCATAAAATACACATCCCCTCGCTTCCGAAAGACTATTACTCGGAAAATTATTATTTTGAAAAAGGGAAAACAGACTTTAAGGTCTTCAAAACAGAATACGGCACTATCGGAACTTTAATTTGTTACGATCAATGGTTTCCAGAGGCAGCTCGGAGAGCCGCTCTAAAAGGCGCGCAAATTCTTTTCTACCCAACTGCTATTGGTTGGCCGAAAAACAATCCAAAATGGAAAAAGAAAGCCGAGTATGAAGCTTGGCAAATTACTCAAAGAAGTCATGGCATTGATAACAACATATTTATAGCCTCCGTAAACCGGATTGGGATGGAAAAAGATATTCAGTTCTGGGGCAGTTCGTTTGTTAGCGATCCTTATGGTCGCTTGCTCGGCAGCGCCTCCACCAGCAAGGAAGAAATTTTAATTGTTCCTGTCGACTTCTCGGTAACTAAAAAAATGCGCGAAGAATGGCCGTTTTTGGATGAGCGCAAAATAAAATTAGAAAAAGTAGAAAATGCCTAATGCTCTAACAAACTCATACAGACTTCCGGCGGAATGGGAAGCCCATGCGGCATGTTGGCTCGCTTGGCCGCATGATAAAATCAGTTTTCCGCCAAAACATATTGAAAATGTGGAAAAAAAATATATTGAAATTATAAAAACTCTTACAGAAAGCGAGAAAGTTTTTCTTTTGGTACTAAATGAAGAAATGAAGAGAAAAATGTCGGGAATGCTAAAACAAGAAAGCGTTGATACTTCCAAAATAACTTTTTATGTTACAGACTACGCGGATGTGTGGCTACGAGATTACGGACCAATGTTTGTGACTGACGCAGGAAATCAGAAGCTGGCTTGGATTAAATGGCAGTACGACGCTTATAGCAAAAAATTTCCCGCGCTTCTTAAAGATAATCAGGTTTTTTATAATCTAAAAGAAAAAATAAATGCATCCATGCTTGAAAATAATATGGTTTTGGAAGGCGGGGCGATAGAGCAAAACGGACAAGGCACGATAATGACTACCGAGCAATGCCTGCTAAATTCTGGTCGCAATTCAAACCTGACTAAAGAGCAAATTGAAAATAATATAAAGAATTTCTTGGGCGCAAAAAAAATTATTTGGCTCCCGCGAGGATTGGCAAATGACCATACAGACGGACACATAGATGATATAGCCCGCTTTGTTTCTCCAAATAAAATTCTTTGCGCTTATGAAAATGACCGAAAAAATCAGAATTACAAAATTCTAGATGATAATTATAAAATTTTTCAAAACTCCACAGACGTAAACGGAAAAAAGTTTGAAATTGTTAAATTGCCAATGCCGCATATGCGTTATGACAAGAATAAGCCATTTGAAGCCGGCAGCCTTGCTCCTGCTTCTTATACTAATTTTTACATAGGAAATACGGTTGTTTTGGTTCCGATTTATAATGATATTAACGATGCCGAAGCGTTAAAAACAATTCAGTCTTGTTTTCCAAACCGTAAAGTAAAAGGTGTAGATTCCCGCGATTTGATTTATGGCGGCGGATCAATCCATTGCATGACTCGAGAGCAGCCAGCTTTATAAAATGAGAAAACAAAAAACGCCCAAGGGCGTTTTTTGCGGCACTTACATTGTTTACGATAAATGCAAGATAACACCAGGGTTACCTCACACTCACGGAGTGAGTATAGCATACTTGTAAAAATAATGCAAGCAGGCGTAAAAAAAATACGCTTAAAAATTGAAAATTTTGTCGGCTACTTTGTAAGCTTCTCCCGCGCCCATAGTCACAAAAACATCATTTGGACCAAAATTCAGGACGGAAACGGCTTTTTCCGCCGATATAAAATCTGGAAAAGCCGCCGCATCGCCCCCTTCCAGACATATCGCCTCGGCTAATTTTTCGCTGGAAATACTTTCATCTTTTTCTTCTCGAGCAAAGTAAATAGGCAAGAGAAACACTTTGTCTACCCCAAAAAAGCTTTTTGCAAAATCGTCAAATAAAGCCTTGGTTCGACTGTAAAGATGCGGCTGAAAAAGCACCGTGATTTTTTTACTGCCTTTTGGGAAAAGTTCCCGAAGCGCCTGCAAGCTCGCTTTAATTTCCGTAGGATGATGGGCGTAGTCATCATATATGACAACCCCTCCCTTTGTCTCTCCCTTTTTTTGGAGCCGGCGGGAAGTACCGGAAAAACTTGCTAGAGATTTTTGCGCATCCGCGTCTTTTATCCCAAGCATGTCAGCCGTCGCGAGCGCCGCCGCGGCGTTCATCTTGTTATGTTTTCCTGGCACTAGAAGTTTTGGAACTTTTTCTAGATATTTCGCGTAATCAGAAATCACTTTCTCGCTCTGCGCGGAAAGCTCCGTGAAAGCGCTTTTTATGTCCGCTAAATCTTTGTAATAATCCAAGTGGTCAGTTTCAATGTTGGTAATAACTAGAATTTTCGGTTTTAGATTCAAAAATGATCTTTCGTATTCACAGGCTTCAACCACAAAAAAATTACTCTGACCTATCACCAAATTTGATTGATTGTCCATAAAGAGCGAACCCACGATAACCGTTGGGTCTTTCTTTGCGTCAATTAAAATTTTGGCAATCATGGCGGTGGTCGTGGTCTTGCCGTGAGTGCCGGCAATGGCAATGGTGAATTTATCTTTGGTGAGAAGTCCTAGCATCTCCGGATAACTCCGGAGGGGGATGTGGAGACTCTGCAGTTTTTTGAAAAATTCTGGGTCGTATTTGGGAACAGCGATCGAATAAACAATCAAGCCGACATCTTTTGGAACTAATTCTATTCCCTGCCCCAATTCTATTTTTGCGCCAAGCTTCTTGAGTTCATCTGTAATGTTGCTCTCCCCTATATCCGAGCCGAAAACTTCTTTGCCAGAGGCTAGCATCAGACGGGCAATAGCTGAAATTCCGATACCGCCGATACCGACAAAAAAAACTTTTTTAATTTTCTTTAAATCCATTTCGACAACCATATTAAGGTTTAATATACCATAAATGTTTAATATGTTAGTATACAAATATGAAAATTGGAATTTTTGATTCAGGTTTGGGAGGGCTGATTATCGCAAGAGCAATACGGAAAGCTATGCCAGAATATGATTATGTCTATTTTGGAGACACAAAAAGATTGCCCTACGGCAACAAATCTCACGATGCAGTTTTTGAGTTTACCGAAGGGGCTGTGGATTACTTGTTTCGCAAAGAAAACTGCGCGCTGGTGATTATCGCCTGCAATACTGCTTCGGGTCGGGCATTGCGGCAAATACAGCAAGAATACCTGACGAAAAATTTCGCAGACAGGAGAATACTGGGAGTTTTGATTCCGGCGGCGGAAGAGGCAGCAAAATACAAAAGGGTGGGCATATTGGCGACTCTTGGAACTGTTGCCTCCAATACTTTCCCAATAGAAATTAAAAAATTAAATAAAAAAACAAAAGTCTTTCAAAATCCGGCGCCTGTGCTTGTCCCTCTGATTGAAGAAGGAGAAACTGCTCTCGCGAAACCATTCATCCAAAAATATCTGAAGCCATTTGCAAAGAAAAATATAGAAGCTCTCGTCTTGGGATGTACGCACTATCCGATACTGAAGAAAGAGATAAAAAAAATAATTCAGGAAAAATCGCGAAAAATTCAGATTATTTCACAAGACGAAATCGTGCCGAAAAAGTTAAAAAATTATTTAAAGAAACACCAAGAAATTAAGAAAGCACTTTCAAGAAATAGAAGCATGAAAATTTTAGTCACGGACAAGACACAGAATCTGAACAATCTAGTGAAAAAATGGTTTGGCAAACATGATGTGAATGTTATTTCAGATTATTTACTATCTTCATAAACTGATCTCCCCTGTCATATTCGTTTTTGAACATATTAAAAGAAGCAAAACCCGGACTGAATAAGATCACATCGCCTTTTTGGGCAAATTCTAATGATTTATTTACGGCGTCTTCCAAATTTACAACTTTTTCAATATCCGCTTTTTCATTTTTTATTCTATCGCTTCCTGAACCCGGAGTGAGAAAAATCTTTTTTGTTTTTTGGGATAATATTTTATTCAGATTATTCACTTCCGGACCTTTATCCATACCGCCCATAATTAAAATGATTTTTTGAGAGAAAGAATTAAGGGCGGCAATAGCTGCGTCTGCTGTTGTGGAATTGTTATCGTTATAAATAGATACACCATGTATTTTTTTTACCATCTGCAACCGCCCTTCAATTGGACTGAAAGATTCCACCGACGCTCTGATAATTTCCTCTTTTATTTTCAGAAATCTAGCCACTTCGAGAGCGCAAGCGATATTTTCCAAATTGTGTTTGCCAGCTAGAAGAATCTTCCAAGTTTTTGGGATATTTTTTATACTTGCCTTCACTACCTCGCTTTTCACGCTTTTGATTTTATTCTTCATTCCCGGACCTAAAATTAAGACATCTGAAGGCCTTTGAAATTTATATATATATGACTTATCTGTAAAATATTGTTCGGGATTATTTTTATAATAATTTAAATGATCCTGCATAAAATTCGTGAAGACGGAAATATGCGGGGAAATTTTTGCCTCGCCGAAACCCTGCAGCTGCCATGAATCAAGCTCAAAAACTGCAAAATCTTTATTCCTTGCCTGTTTCAGCAGTTGCAGGTTAGAAACTCCCCGCACATTTCCGCCCAAGATTACCCTCTTGCTCGCCTCGCCAGAGCCTTTGGCGTAGCGCGGGCCTGCAGATTCCAAAATGCGAGCTATTAAATGTGTCACGGTTGACTTCCCACGCGTGCCAGTCACTCCAATCATCGGCAAATTTGACAATTCTACGAAAAGCGACGCGCTCATTTTAACCGGAATTTTATTTTTTTCGGCTTCTTTGATGTAAATCGAATCAATCGGCACACCGGCGGCTTTCAAAATTAAATCGCGGTCTCTGAAATCTTCTAGCCTATGCTTGCCCAAAATATATTTTATATTTCCTGCCCCGTAGGAAGCTTGCTTTCCTTCGGGGTTAAACTTTTTTAGTTTGGTGATAGAGTCTTTTAATTGCTCTTTGGTTTTTAAATCCGTGATGGTCAGTTCTGCCCCGCATTCGGCTAAAAAAGCGGCATCTCCTACCCCTCGCCCTAAAAGACCTAAACCCATTACTGTTACTTTTTTACCTTTGAAATATTTTTTAAATTTTCTCATATTTAAATATTTAAATTTTAAAAATGCCATAGGCATTTTTAATTTCTTCCATATCATCAAAGTGGGTCTTCACCCCTTTTATCTCCTGATAATCCTCGTGTCCTTTACCAGCGACTAAAATAATATCGCCTCTTTGCGCCAACTTTACCGCTTCTAGAATAGCCTCCCGCCTATTCGGGATTGTTTTCACTTTTTTTAGCTCGTCTGCCGATAAATTCTTTTTCATTTCGGAAATAATTTCTTCCGGATCTTCGCTTCTCGGATTGTCTGATGTGAAAATAACAATATCAGAATTTATAGCCCCGATTTTTCCCATAATCGGGCGCTTCAATGGATCGCGGTTTCCTCCGCAACCAAAAACGGAAATAATCTCGCCCCGCCCATCCGGGCGGGGTGAAGTATTTTCTTTTTTTATTTCTTTTATCGTCTGCAAAACATTTTGGAGTGCGTCCGGCGTGTGCGCGTAATCAACGATATTTAGCGCGCCGTTTGCCGATATAAAATGCTCAAATCTTCCACGAGGCGGAACAATATCTTTCAACACTCCTTTTACCTTTTGCTTGTCCCATCCGAGTAAAACCGCCGCCGCGTACACAGAAAGAGCGTTGTATTCATTAAACCTCCCCAGCAATTTTGTCTCCAGTTTCTCGCTAAAATCAGCTCTGTTTTTAGCTCCATAAGTGTATTTTTTCGCCTTTATTATTTCCAGCATTTTCATACCGTAATCATCATCGGCATTTGAAAGAGCAAAAGCATTTTTGGGAAGCATTTTAAACAGCTTCTTTTTTGCCCCGAAATAATTATCAAAAGTTTTGTGGTAGTCCAAATGGTCGTGAGTCAGATTTGTAAAAATCCCCCCGGCAAAATTTATCCCCACCACTCGCTTTTGATCAAGCGCGTGGCTGGAGACTTCCATAAAAACATATTCGCACCCT
>JBBUHH010000043.1:0-2085 GCA_038055775.1 Patescibacteria group bacterium
TTTTGTTTTTACTGCAACAATGTACGCTACTCCGACAGTTGCCGAAATTGCGCGGATTGTTTCGGATGTGTGGCGTTAAACAATAAAAAGTACTGCATTTTGAATAAAGAATACACAAAGGAGGAATACGAAAAGATAAGAGATCAGATTGTGGAGCAAATGAAAAAGAACGGGATTTATGGAGAATACTTTTCCGCCGAACTTTCGCCGTTTCCGTACAATGACACTCTAGCGCAGGAGTATTACCCGCTTACCGAAAAAGAGGCTGAAAAGCTTGGCTATAAATGGCAAAAACAAATTTCCGGCACTTATGGAAAAGAAACTATTCTCGAAAAAAATATGCTAGAGACTACCGGTGAAGTAACTGAAGATATTTTGAATCAAATTCTAGTCTGCAAGGACTGCAAAAAAAATTTCCGCATAACAAAATCCGAATTTGATTTTTATAAACGAATGAACCTTCCTCTCCCACACAAAGATTTTGAATGCCGGCACCAAGATAGGATGTCTAAGCGCAACCCGCGCAAACTTTGGCATCGCGCCTGCATGTGCGAACTCAAAAATCACCAACACGGCTCAAAAAAATGCGAGAACGAATTTGAAACTGCCTACTCCCCCGACCCGCGCTACGCTGAAGGCTCCGGCCCGCTACGCCATAGCGACAGTGCGGCGAGCGAGGCGAGCCGTCCGGAAATAGTCTACTGCGAAACCTGCTATCAGCAAGAAGTTTCTTAATTACTTTACTTTCTAAAGTAATTTAGCATTAGTATGCGACCACTTACTATTGCTAAATAGATCTATTTATCCTTTCTCACTCCGTGCTTTGCGTGCAGTTTTTCTATTTCCTCTCCCTCAAGTTCCTCTTTTTTTTCTTTCCCTTTATCGCCGAGCGCTTTCAGTTCTTTATCAGACAGAAGTTTCATCGAATTAACTAATTCTGAAAGTTTTTCCACCGTATTTTTTTCCGGATTTTCTAAAACTTCTTCAAGGAGTGCATTCAAAATCCATCCCATGCGCGGTCCGGGCTTGATGTTGAGCTCTTTCATCATAAAATTCCCGTCAATTTTTAGCTGAGAAACAGAAATTGGGTCATGCAGAGCTTCTTCTATCATGGCGAAATATTTTCGTAGGCGGTACGGCGCCTCTTTTTTCTTCATGCCAACACGGTCGCACTCGCGGACATTCATAAGCAACCAAATATTTTCCACTCCGACTTTTTGAATTATTCGGCGCACCGCAGAAAGTGTTATTAATTCCGTATCTGAAAAAAACATATGGTTGCGAACTAATTTTTCCACCAAATCAATTTCTTTTTTGGGAAATTTTAATCTTTCCATTATTTTTTTTGCCATTCTTGCGCCGACAACTTCGTGACCATAGAAAGTATATTTTTTTTTACCGCCCCTTATCCCCCCCTTCTCAAGGCGGGGAGGAATCACTTCTCCTCTCCTCCTAATGTAGGAGGAGTGCCCGGGGGGCGAGGTGGTATTTTCTGCATCTCTTTTGCTTCTCGGCTTGCCGATATCATGAAAAAGCGCGGCAAGTCTTACCTCCATTGACCAATTTTTGTCCGCCGCATGCTGAAGCGCCTGCAAAAGGTGCTCCCAAACATCATAAATATGCTCCCCGAGCTGTTCGCATTTTATCCCCTCTTCAAGTTCCGGAATAATGTGACGAAGCAAACCAAACTTTTGCAACATAGTCACTCCGACTGCCGGACTCTTAGACATAATGATTTTTTCAAATTCATCGCGAATTCTTTCTTCTGAAATTTTTTTTATCAATTCCGCATTTTTCAAAATACTTTCCGAAGTTTCATAAGCCACAGAAAAATCAAGTTGTAAAGCGAAGCGAATTGCGCGAAGCATGCGTAGAGCATCTTCAGCAAATCGCGCGTCCGCCTCCCCTACTGTCCTTAATGCTTTTGCCTTGATGTCCTTTATACCATCAAACATATCTATCAGATGTCCTTTAGAATCCAAAGCCATCGCATTTACTGTAAAATCTCGTCTTTTAAGGTCATCCTCCAGCTTATCGCTAAATTTTACCTCATCTGGATGCCTAAAATCGCTATATTTTGCTTCA
>JBBUHH010000044.1:0-8466 GCA_038055775.1 Patescibacteria group bacterium
TACATGAATTATTCAGTATTTTTTCCGCGATTCTGTGCCCGGCAAAGACCCCGTGAGTCGCTCCCACGATTATTTTTTTCGCTCCGCGGGCTTTCAGATGCTCTATGGCGCGGATGATTTTTCCGCCGGTAGAAATAATATCGTCCAAAATGCAGACATTTTTTCCTTCAACATCAATTTCTCCCTCCATGGTGTGAATGTCCGCGTGGATGCCGTTTTCTTCTCCGTTTGCCTTTGCTTCTCCGCGCGTTTTTGTAAGAGAATGAGTCTTTTGCCCTTTAGCATTTTCGATAAAGTACGAAGAACCCTCGTCCGGCGACACCACCACAAATTCTTCCGCGGTGTTATTTTTTTTATTTTCTTCGTCAAAATATTTTTTCGCGTAAGCGTAAAGTTTCGGTCCGGCCGATTTGTTTTCTATGGCAAGTCCCGCTCTTGTAAAATTTCCAGGCTTTGGCAAAAAGTGGCAGTCGTAAGTAATTAATTTTTTGACTCCATAATTTTTCAAAAGTTCGCACAGCACATCCGCGCTGACCACTTCACCCTCTTTTCTTTTTCTGTCTTGCCGCGCGTAGGGGAGGTAGGGCGCAAACAACTCGATATCCTTCGTTTCCTTTTGCAAACGGGACAAAATGAGCATTAACTCAAAGATTCTTTTATCCTGTTCCGGATACAATCTATGATATATAGTTATTTTCTTATCTTTTTGAGCTTCAATTTTAGGAATAAACACATAGGATTCATTGTCCGGGAAATGTTTGATAACAATATTGCTTTTGCCAAAATCTTCGCAATACGGAGTGATTAGTTTTTCCATGAATCTTATATTATCATAAGTACTTCACTTTTCCAACTCCTAGTTATTGCGGACTTTTATATTATTTTGCCGCAATACTTTTTTTACATTTTGTATAGACACAGTTCCATTGTGAAAAATGCTGGCTGCTAGCGCGGCATCGACATTCGTTTCTTTAAAAACTTTCACAAAATCTTTTGCTGAACCTGCTCCGCCGGAAGCGACCAAGGGGATAGTGAGCAATTTGGACAAGGCATCAAGCTGATTAAGATCATAGCCTTTGCGCGTTCCGTCTTGATTCATGCAATTGAGTACTATTTCGCCAGCGCCTCGTTTTTGGACTTCTAGCGCCCAATCAAAAGTGCGCCATTTTGTGGATTTGGTTTTATTTGGGTCGCCGGTGTATTGCTTCACAAAATAATCTCCATTTTCTTCTATACTGTCTATGCCGATTACCACGCATTGCGAGCCGAATTCTTTGACGAGAGCGTTTATAAGATCTGGATTAAGAAGCGCCGGAGAATTGATGGAAATTTTATCCGCGCCATTTTGTAATATTTTTCTCGCATCTTCAACAGAATTAATGCCTCCTGCTACGCAGAAAGGAATATTGATTACCTCTGCCACTTTTTTTACCCAATCAACCGATACGGTTCTAGCTTCTGTACTGGCGGTAATATCATAGAAAACTAATTCATCCGCCCTCTCGTCGCTGTAGCGTTTTGAAAGTTCAACAATGTCTCCCACTACAATGTGATTACGAAAACGAATTCCTTTCACAACTTTTCCGTCTTTGACATCCAAGCAGGGAATAATGCGTTTGGTCAAATTCGAAACAGGAGTTACTGCTTTCAAAGCATCTTTCAAAGCAATTTTATTTTCATACAAGGCCTTGCCTAGTATCGCGCCAAAAACCCGCATTTCCTTCAATTTTTTTATAGAGACTGAATCAGAAATTCCGCCGGAGGCGATAACATCAAAGTCCATATCAACCAGCTTTTTTATAGCCGCGAAGTTTGGTTTGGTGAGAGTGCCGTCTTTTTCAACATCCGTAAATAATATTTTTTTTACTCCAAAAGCTTTTAATTCTTTGGCATAATCTATATAATTTTTCCCAAGAGTTTTCTGCCAACCATTAGTGACGATTTTTTCTTTTTTCATTTCAACAGCGACAACAATTCGGTCGTTACCGAATTCTTTTAGTAGGGAAGTCAGGAAGCTTGGATCCGTTAGCGCTTTGCTTCCGATAATTATTCTGCTTACTCCGTTATTTAGATATTTGCGGGCTGTATTAAGGTCACGAATCCCGCCTCCGATTTCCACAGGAATACCAACAGACTTACTTATTTTAAGTATTAATTCTTGGTTTACGGGCTTGCCAATTTTTGCCGCATCCAAATCGACAACATGCAGCATTTTGGCTCCTTGCTTTTCGAATTTTTTTGCCACAGCCAAAGGATCGGCAAAATAAACTTTTTTTGTAGAAAAGTTTCCTTTGGTTAGTCTGACGCACTCCCCATTTAAGATGTCTATTGCCGGAATTATTATCATAAACCACAAAAATTATCTAATAATTTTAAACCCCACTTTCCGGATTTTTCAGGGTGAAACTGCACAGCGTAGAAGTTGTTTTTTTGAATAATTGCAGGAAAATTAATTCCGTAAGCCGTTTGTCCAATGACAAATTTTTTGCTTGTTTCAAGGTAATACGAGTGTACGAAATAGAAAAAGCTGTTGTCTGGGATGCCGACTGTGAGTTTAGATTTTTTAACAAATTCAACTTTATTCCAGCCCATGTGCGGAACTTTGAGTTCGGTTTCAAATTTTTCAACATTGCCGGACACAATAGATAGACATTTTGTGTTTCCTTCCTCGGAAAAATCTGCAAAAAGTTGCAAGCCCAAGCAAATTCCCAAAGTCGGCACTTTAAGTTTAGGTAAAATTTTAGCAAAACCGCTTTTTTTCAGTTTCTTCATTGCGTTACCTGCCGCGCCCACGCCGGGCAAAATCACTTTGTCGAAATCAACAAGCTTTTCAGGGTTAGTGATAATTTCAAAAGACCTGCCAAGCGAAGTTAAGGCATTAGCCACACTTTGCAAATTACTCGCTCCATAATCAATAATTGCGATTTTCATAATATCCCTTTCGTAGAGGGTAATTTGTTTTTCTGCCTAGAATCTACTTCGACCGCCATTTGCAATGACTTTGCAAAAGCTTTGAATATAGCTTCTATTTTGTGGTGTTCGTTCTTGCTGTATTTTGCATTGATGTGAATATTGGCTTTTAGAGATTCAGCTACTGATCTAAAGAAATGCTCAACCATTTCTGTGGGTAAATCTCCCACTTTCTCTCTTTTGAAGTCGCAGTTAAATACCAAATAAGGTCTACCGCCCAAATCTATTGCTACCTCCACTAATGTGTCGTCCATAGGCAAGAGAAAACCATAGCGTTTAATTCCTTTTCTCTCACCCAGCGCTTTCAAAAGAGTCTCGCCTAAAGTTATTCCAATATCTTCTATTGTGTGGTGGTCATCTACTTTCAAATCTCCTTTGGCTTTAATTTCCAAATCAACGAGAGAGTGTTTAGAAAACTGTTCCAGCATGTGATTAAAGAAATTTATTCCAGTATCCATACTGAAAATACCTTGACCGTCAAGATTACAGCTTATAGATACTTCTGTTTCTTTTGTTTTTCTTTCTACTGAAGCTAATCTAGGAAAATTTCCATTTGCTTCGGTTTGATAAAACTTAACCCCGATATTTTTAGCAAACTTTTCATCGCTTTTTCTATCTCCCACAACAAAAGATTTTTCAACATTCACCTTTTCTTCTTTTAAGAATTTTTCCAGAAGTCCCGTTTTGGGTTTTCTGCATTTACATTTATCACTTTCAAAGTGAGGACAAATAAAAATTTTATAGAAAGATATTCCTTCTTTTTTGAACATATCAAGAAGTTTATTTTGTACTATCTCAAAATCAGGGGTAAGGAAGGACTTTGTTCCTAAACCATCTTGGTTGGATACCATTACTAGTTTATAGCCCGAATTTAAGAGAGTTTTTAATCCTTGTATTACATTGGGTAAAATTTCTAGTTTTTCTAGGCTATCTATCTGTTTAGTGTCCTGTGGCTCATAGATTAAAGTCCCGTCGCGATCCAGAAAAGCTATCTTTAGTTTTTCTATAGATTTTTTCATAAAATTTCAGTTAGTGATTTTATTAATAAATCATTTTGCTCGGGCGTTCCTACTGATATTCGCACACAATCCTTTAACAAGGGCTTAGAATTAAAATCTCTAATTATAATTCCATAATCTACGGCTAATTTTTTGGCAATATCCGAAGCATTTGGGTAACTAACTAGTAAAAAATTAGCTTCGCTTGGAAAAACTTTGAAACCTAAATTATTTAATTCTTTCGCCAATTTTTCTTTTTCTTGAAGAATTATTTTTCTAAATTCCAACATTTTTGGGTAATTTTTCAGAGCTTCAATAGCAAGTCCGCTAGAAATTCGGTTCAAGTTATAAGGCAGTTTTATTTTGTTTAAGTATTCAACTATTTTTTCTTGCGCTACTGCGTAGCCGACTCTGATGCCGGCTAATCCCCATGCTTTAGAAAATGTTCTTAAGACAACTAAATTTTCTATATTTGATATTTTATTGACTAGAGAAAGTTTTGAAGAAAATTCAATGTATGCTTCGTCTACGACGACTATTCCCTTAAAACTTTCACATATCTTTTTAATATCTTCTGATCTCATTAAATTTCCTGTAGGGTTATTCGGTGAACATATAAAGATAATTTTAGTTTTAGAATTAATTTGCAAAAGTAAGTTTTGAACATCTATCTGAAAATCCGGTTTTAGTAAAAGACTTTTTACATTTACACCCGCAATTTCAGCTACTACTTTATACATTCCATAAGTAGGTTCTAATATGATTATTTCCTCATCTTGCTCCACGAAAAGGCGAATTAGTAAATCAATGATTTCGTCTGACCCGTTTCCCACAAAAATATTTTTCTCTGAAACTTCCAAGAATTTTCCTATAGCATTTCTCAAATCCATAGACAAAGGATCGGGGTACCGGTTTAATCCAGAACCATATTCTGTGGAAATGACACTACCGAGTGAATTTTCGTTAGCATCTAGAAATATACCTTTTTGGTAAAGGCTTCGAGCCGAGCTATATGCTTGGAAATTTTTTAAGTTTTTGCGTATGAGCGAGGTAATCATAAGTTTTTACTGAATCTAATACCAATGGCATTTTTGTGAGCACCTAATCCTTCTCTGCTTGCTAGAACCTCAACTGTAGTTCTTAATTTTTCAATGCCGTCTTTGGAAACTTTTTGAATTTGCATCTTTTTCCCGAACGATTCCACAGATAAAGCAGAAAACATTTTTGCATATCCTGAAGTCGGCAAGGTGTGATTGCTGCCAGTCGCATAGTCGCCCAATGGTTCGCTTGAATACTTGCCTAGAAATACCGAGCCAGCATTATTAATTTTCTCAAGTATTTTGTTTTCATTTTTGCTGATAATTTCCAAGTGTTCAGGGGCATATTCGTTAATTATTTCGCATGCTTGATTTTCAGTTTCCACAATAACGGTAAAACTTTTCTTTAAAGATTTTTTAACAATCTTTTTTCGTTCCAGACTTTCAATTTGCTTTTTAACTTCAATCAAAACTTGCTTTGCTACAAGTTTTGATGTTGTCACCAAAATTGCTTGGGAATCTTCTCCGTGTTCAAGTTGAGAAAGTAAGTCAGCCGCTATCCAAGCAGGGTTCACATCTTTTTCAGCAAAAACCAAAACTTCCGAAGGTCCGGCCGGCATGTCGATATCAACTTCTCCATATACGAGCATCTTTGCAGTAGTTACATATTGGTTGCCTGGTCCAAAAATTTTAGAAACTTTGGGTATGGATTCTGTGCCGTAAGCCATAGCCGCGACTGCCTGCGCGCCCCCAACCTTGAAAATTTGTGAGATACCGCAAATATCGGCTGCCACTAACACCGCGCTTGGAACTTTGCCGTCCTTTCCCGGCGGTACGCACAAAATAATTTCTCTACAGCCGGCAATTTTAGCTGGCACTCCAAGCATAAGCACGGTAGATGGATAAGCCGCTTTACCTCCGGGGATATAGAGCCCGACTTTTTCTATCGGTCTAAATTCTCTCCAGACGCTTACGCCCTTGATTGTGGCAACGGGTGTTTCTTTTTTCTTCACATTATTTTTGTGAAATTTCTCGATGTTAGCTTTTGCTATTTTAAGAGCTTTTACAACCTCTTTAGATTCCTGTTTATAAGCATCAGATATTTCTTTTCTAGAGACTTTGAGTGTTTTTAGTTCCACTCCGTCAAACTTTTTAGAAAAAGAAAATAATGCGTTATCTTTTTTGGCACGCACATCTCTAATTATCCCGAGAACCACTTTTTCCACATCAGTTTTTTTACTCTGCCTTTGTTTGATCAGATTTATTATCTCCGAGAGAGTATATTTTTTTGTAGATAATATTTTCATATTATTTCATAAGTTATTTTTGGCGTTTTTTAATTTCGGATTCGACTTCTTCCAAACTTACTTTTTTTTCTGCCAATAAAACAAACAAGTGATACAAGAGATCGGCAGTTTCTTCAACCAGCCTTTTAGGATTTTTAATAATTTCAAAAGACCTGCCAAGCGCCGTAAGCGCGTTGACTACACCTCTGTAAATTGTTTGCTCCGTAGTCGATAATTGCTATTTTCATAATCTCTCGTCCGGGCGGCATTTATTTTCTTACTCAATTATTTTATTTATCGGATATTCCACTATCCCTTGGGCACCGAAACCTTTCAGTTTTGGAATTATCTCCTTTACTATTTTCTCTTCTATGATTGTCTCTATGGCAGCCCAATTTTTATCAGACAATTCCGAAATTGTCGGCTTATAAAGGGTAGGAAGCAATTTCAAAAGCTTGTCGATATTTTTTTTCTCCACATTCATTTTTAATCCGACTTTCTTTTCCGCCAGTAATGCTCCTTTGAGTAGCAGGGCGATTCCCTCGATTTTTTTCTTTTTCCATTCATCTTTCATTGATTCTTTATTGGCAATCAATTTTGTAGTGGACTCCATAATAGTTTCTATCACCCGCAGTTTATTTGCTTTTAAGGAACCACCTGTTTCTGTCAATTCAGCTATTGCATCAACCAAATCCGGAACTTTTACTTCTGTTGCGCCCCAAGAAAATTCAACTTCCGCATTGACTTTATTCTTCTTTAAAAAAGTTTTAGTTACATTGACCAGCTCTGTAGCGATTCTTTTTCCCTCTAAATCTTTAACCGATTTTATATTTGAATCTTCCGCGACAGCAATCACTAATTTAACTTTCCCATATCCCTGTTTCGCGTAAATCAAATTGGCTATTTCTTCCACATTTGCTTTTGTCTCGGTTATCCAATCTTTGCCGGATAGACCGAGGTCCAAAACACCTTCCGCGACATATCTAGGTATTTCCTGCGCTCTAATAAGCAGGCACTCTATCTCCTCATCATCTATTGTCGGTTTATAAGATCTTTCGCTTATATAAATATTAAAACCAGCTTTTTTAAATAAAGCCAAAGTTGCTTCCTGTAAACTACCTTTTGGTATGCCTAATTTTATTTTTTTCATTTTATTTCTTTGGAAAAACAAGTTTTCTTGCCTTCATGGCATGTTGGTCCTTTTGGTTCTGCTTTTATAAGGATAGTATCATTATCGCAATCCAAAAACATATTTTTTACAAACAGAAAGTTTCCTGAAGTTTCGCCCTTTGTCCAGAGTTTGTTTTTTGTTCTACTCCAAAAAGTAACCTTTCCTGTTTTCTGAGTTTTTTCCCATGCCTCTTTATTCATAAAACCAAGCATAAGGACCTCATTCGTTTTACAGTCCTGAATTATTGCAGGTATCAATCCATTCAGTTTTCCGAAGTTTAATTCCATGGCAAACTAGCTACACTTAATAATCCCATTACTTTATCATAAAATTATCCAATTAACAACATAATCAATGAGGTACCGCAATAACCATTTTGCATTTACAGAAACCCCCTCCTCAAACTTGAGAAGGGGCTTTTGTGTCTGTATCTTAAAATTCGCGCGTATTAAGACAACCCTTTCCCAAGTTTGAAAGAGTTGCCATGATGCAGTCTTGATAAAATCAGGCGATATCCACCTAAGCTGCCCCCGAGCCATTTTGCAATGCGGGCGATTGTGGCGGAAGAAAGTCCGGTGCTTTGGCTGATGGCGTTGTATTTCACATCTTTGGACAAAAGGGAAGCGGCTTCGAGGCGATTCCCGAATTCTTTAATTTCGGCTTCAGTCAAAAGGTCTCGCAGAAAACGCTTTGCTTCATCGGCATTTTTCAAAGCCAAAATAGCAGCAACTAATTGCGCATTTTTCTTGGCGCTCCAGTCTGTTTTAGACCCAATTTGCCTGACTAATTTTACGTTTTTCACCGATGTTTTATCATTCATTCCTTTACTCATTCCATGACTTTAGCAAACTAAAGTACTTTAGTCAACTAAAGTCACGGGCAGGGTGTTGATAACTTTGATAGCTAATTTCGTAATAGCATAATAGCAACGGTCGTGGTTATTGTGCTAGTTCGGGAATTTGCCGGGGAAGATGGTTTGGTCGAGTGGTCGGCGGTCGTTGGGG
>JBBUHH010000045.1:0-5397 GCA_038055775.1 Patescibacteria group bacterium
AAAATTATTATTACACAGGGATTGGGGCAGTGCTTGTTTATTTTTACAACAAAAGAATGGGAAAAAGTCAGCCAAAAACTTTCCAGTTCGGATTCTGATTTATCTTTCCTCAAAGCCGACCAGAGAAATTTTAATCGCTACATGTTCGGGCGGGCGGCGGAAGTGGAGATAGATTCTATCGGCAGGATGCTGATACCGGAATTTTTGCAGGAGGGGATACGGCTTCGGGACAAGGCGGCGATTATCGGAGTGAGAGACAGGCTGGAAGTTTGGAACGAAAAAGCTTGGTCGGAACAGAAAGAAATGGTCGGGAAGCAAGCGGAACAGCTGGCAGAGAGGCTTGGAAGCCAAGAAAAATAAGATGACAAAGGCGGAGACGATAAATACCATACACAAGACAGTTCTTTTAAATGAAGCTATAGATGATCTTAATTTGCCGGAGAAACCGGTGGTAGTGGATGCCACATTCGGCGGGGGCGGACACAGCCTAGAGGTTTGCAAAAGATTTCCTGATGCGAAAATAATAGCTTTTGACCAGGATAAAAGTGTCTTTGCAAAAGTAGACAAATGGCAGGGCTGTAATATTTCTTTTATTAATGAAAATTTTAGAAATATAGATGAGGTTTTAAAGAAGGAAGGAGTGAGTGAGGTTGACGGAATAATTTTTGATTTAGGCTTGAGTTCCGACCAGTTGGAGGTTTCCGGACGAGGATTTTCTTTTTTGCGGGATGAGCCGCTTCTTATGACCATGAAAGACATAAAAGACAATCTGCCTTCCCCTGAAGATATTACAGCCTTTGAGGTTGTTAATAATTGGGAGGAAAAAAATTTAGCCGATATCATTTACGGCTACGGCGAGGAGAGACAGGCGAGGAGAATTGCTAAAGAGATAGTTGAGTTTCGAAAGAAACACGAGATAAAAACCACATTTGATTTAGTAAAAATAATAGAGGAAGCGATTCCGGCGAAGTGGAGAAAAGGCCGCGCCAAAGGACGGGCAAGCAAAATACATTTCGCCACAAAAACTTTTCAAGCCATACGGATAGCGGTGAATGATGAATTAGGAGCATTGTCTGAAGGGCTAGAAAAAGGATTTCAGGCATTAAAAGCAGGCGGCAGAATGTCGGTCATTTCCTTCCATAGTTTGGAAGACAGAATAGTAAAAAGATTTTATAAAAAATTAGCAGACGAAAAAAAAGCGTTATTAATAAATAAAAAACCGATTATCGCGACAAAAGAAGAAATAGAAAATAACTCGAGAGCAAGAAGCGCGAAATTAAGAGTTTTAGAAAAAATATGACCCTCATGAGAATTTAGGGTCATGGTGAGTAAAAATCGAACCATGAAAGCCATAAGTTCAAAATTAAATATGTATGTGAGGAGCGCCGGCGTCATAAACAACGACATTGAAAAGACGGCTCTCAACCTAATACTCGGCTCTTTCGGCGCGTTGGCTCTTTTGTATGTTTTTTTTCTCGGTAATATGGTTATGAATATCGTGGAACGCAAAGGCTTGGAGGCTGAAGCGCGTTTGCTTTCAAGCGAGGTTCGTAATTTAGAGCTTACTTATTTGTCCATGTCCAATCAGGTGGACTTGTCTCTTTCTTATTCCCTTGGCTTCAAAGACATAAAAGCCAACTTTGCAGCCCGTAAATCGCTCGGTTCGGCTACTCTTCCTAAAATAGTTCAAAATGACCTTTAGTTTTATTTCCAGGCCAAAAATCGTCCTTTTGTGTATCGTATTTTTCAGCCTTATTCTTTCAGCCAAACTTTTTGTTGTGCAGGTTTTGCGCGGCGAAGCCTATTCGGAGTTGGCAGACCGCCAGTATGTTACGCCTTTGGAAAATATCTATGAACGTGGGACTATTTTTTTTCAAAGTAGGGATAAAGGCGGCAAGGGGGGACAGCTTATCGCGGCGGCTACCCAGACGACCGGATTTAAACTAGCAATTAACCCGAGTAAAATTTCCGATGCGGAAAGTGTTTTTCAAAAGATTCGCAATGTTGTAGATATCAGTCGCGGTGATTTCATGGACAAAGCGGGCAAGGTAAATGACCCTTATGAAGAAATCGCGAACCATGTCTCAAAGGAAAAAGCGGATGCCGTATCTTCCCTAAAAATTCCGGGCGTAAGTATTTTTAAAGAAAAATGGCGTTTCTATCCGGGCGGGTCTCTTGCTTCCCATGTTTTGGGTTTAGTGGGATACAAAGATGCGGAGCTCGGCGGACGTTATGGACTGGAGCGGACTTACAATGATGAACTCCTGCGCACCAACAACAATCTTTATGTAAATTTTTTTGCCGAAGTTTTTTCCGACATCAATAAGACTTTATTTAATAGCGAGGCTAAAGAAGGAGATGTCATAACGACCATCGAGCCGACGGTGCAAAGTTTCCTGGAAAAAAAATTGGCGGAAGTGAGAGAGAAGTATCAGATAGATTCAATTGGGGGGATAATCATGGACCCGGCGGACGGCTCTATTTATGCCATGGGCGGGAAGCCCGATTTTGATCCGAATGATTTTTCCAAAGTAAAAAATAACGCGGTTTTTTCGAATCCATTTGTGGAAAATGTGCTTGAGTTCGGCTCGGTGGTAAAGCCGCTCGTAATGGCGGGGGCTCTTGATGCGAAAGTTTTGACGCCGGATACTGCTTATGACGACAGGGGGGAAGTTGTGATTGAAAATCATAAAATTTCAAACTTTGACAAAAGGGGCAGGGGTCCGGGTACGACAATGCAGGATGTGCTCAATCAATCGCTTAATACCGGAATGGTTTTTGTGGAGCAGAAACTGGGCAAAGACAGACTTCGGGAATATCTTCTTTCTTTCGGCATAAAAGAAAAAACCGGAATTGATTTGCCGAACGAGACTTCCGGGCTGGTTTCCAACATTTTAAACAGCCCCCGGGAAATTGAATATGCCAATGCCGCCTTTGGTCAGGGAATCGCCCTCACGCCCATTGAGCTGATTCGCGCTTTGGCATCGCTCGCAAACGGAGGGAACTTAGTCGTGCCCCATATTGTAGAAGAGATAAAATACGAAGACGGTCTTTCCAAGAAAATGTCGTATCCCGTTCTTCGCGCAAAAATCACCAAAGAAACGAGTGAAGAAATTACCCGGATGCTTGTGGGGGTTATGGATAACGGACTCAAAGCGGGGCTTGAACATTTTAGCGTTGCTGCTAAAACTGGCACCGCGCAGGTTGCAGACAGCGTGAACGGAGGATATTATGCAGACAGACATACGCATTCATTTATGGGTTACTTTCCGGCATATAATCCGAAATTTATCGTTTTTCTTTACGCCATAAACCCCAAAGGAGTGGAATACTCCGCCACCACTTGGACCCGTCCTTTTGTGGATATTACCAGTTTTTTGTTAAATTATTATGAAGTAGCCCCCGACAGATAGAGCCTTAGACTCTATCTATAGAGTCTAAGGCTCTATCTGTACCCTTGATGATGAAAAACATTTTTAAAAAAGTCATAGCTTATATCTTGCGGATAGAATCGCAGATGGTCTTGTCCAAGTACAAGCCGAAAGTTATCGCCATTACCGGAAGTGTCGGCAAGACTTCCACCAAGGACGCGGTGTATATGGCTCTCTCTGCCATTTCTTATGTCCGTAAAAGCGAGAAAAGCTACAACAGCGAAATCGGCTTACCGCTTACTATTTTGGGCGCGCCGAACGGGTGGAATAATCCTCTAGTCTGGTGCAAAAATATGTTAAAGGGTATTTTTCTTTGCATAATGCCCCATAAATATCCCAAGTGGCTTATTTTAGAAGTGGGCATAGGGAAAGAAGGCGATATGCGCCGCACAGCCTCTTGGCTTAAAACGGATGTGATCATAATTACCGGAATAGGCGAGACTCCGGCGCACATTGAGTTTTTTCCATCGCGCAAAGCTCTGATTGAAGAAAAAGCGGAGCTTGTCAAAACATTAAAAAAAGATGGAATTTTAATCCTGAATGCCGATGACGACGATGCGCTTGCCTTGAAAAGCAAAACCAAGTGCCGAACCTTAACTTATGGTTTCAGGGAGGGATCAGACATTGTCGGGTCCGGAGTTGATATTTTGTACGCCGCTTCCGGAGAGCCGGAGGGAGTGATTTTCAGAGTGGATGAAGAAGGAACAAGTTTTCCAGTATCCATTCAGGGAGTTTTTGGCCGGAATCACATCTACGCGGCGCTGGCGGCTTTCGCCCTAACTCTCGGCTTGAAATTAAATATGCTTTTTACTGCCAATTCGCTGAAAAATTATGAGATAGCGCCGGGGCGGATGAGGCTTCTTAAGGGAGTAAATGATACAATGATTATTGACGATACTTATAATTCTTCTCCTTTGGCATGTGAAGTGGCGCTCCAAACTTTGGGCGAAGTAAAAACGAGCGGGAGAAAAGTAGCCGTTTTGGGAGATATGCTGGAGCTTGGCAAGCACACGAAAGAGGCCCATACAAATATTGGCAGAGTTGCGAGGGAAAATTGCGATGCGTTCGTTGTTGTCGGTCCGCGGGCGCAAGCAATCAAAGAAGGCGCAATCGAGGCGGGGATGAATCCCGAAAATATTTTTCAGTTTTTGAGATCATCCGAAGCGGGTAAATTCATGGAAACTTTCGTTCAGAAAGGGGATTTGGTTTTGGTGAAGGGATCGCAAGGCATACGGATGGAGCGGGTAGTGGAAGCGATTCTTTTTGATAAAGAAAATAGAGAAAAATTGCTCGTCCGTCAAGACAAAGAATGGCTAGAGAAAAAGTGAAAATTTAGCAATAGTACGCCATGGCGTACTATTGCTAAATTTAAACTTCTCCGATAAATTTTGCGAGCCATACCTCGACCTTATTTATCGTCTTATGCAGGCGATGATGCTTTTCGGTGTGTTTTTTCATTAATGTGCGTATTTGCGGAAAGCAAAGTGAGACCAAGAGAAACCCAATAATCAAAAACAAAATCCCCTGCAAAAAGGGAAGCGCGAGTCCGACTAGACCGAGCAGTATGAATATAATCCCGACAGTCAAAACCAAAATTCTTTTAGCGTGTTTTTGCATGGTAGGATTATAACAGAAAAAGCTTTAATGTTATAATGCGTTCATGAAGCAAGAAATAAAAGTCTGCCTGCTGGATTTTGACGGCACTCTTGTGAGTGAAGATATATTGTCTTTACTTTGTGGAATCAATGGAAAATTAGAAGAAAGCAAAGAATTAAATAATGCTTTCAATAAAGGGACATTCAATACATTGTCGAGCCTCATCGCGCGTATAAACACGCTCGCTGGAATTACAGAAACCCAAGTCGTAGAACTGCTAAATAAAAATAATTATCTGAACTAATTATACACTTTGCACGAACTTTTTTCGAGGGTAAATCCTAGCGTGCCTCGCGCGTGCTACGCACGC
>JBBUHH010000046.1:0-2079 GCA_038055775.1 Patescibacteria group bacterium
TCGCGAAGGAATTTTGATTAAAGACGCGGCGACGCTGGAAAAATTACACAAAGTGGATACTGTCATTGTCGATAAAACCGGCACCATTACTATCGGCAAGCCGACCCTCGTTGATATACAAAACTTTTCTGATTTGCAGAATGACGCGCTTATTTCTATTCTCGCCTCGCTTGAAAAGAAATCAGAACATCCGATTGCTAATGCAATCGTGAATTATGCAAAAGAAAGAAATTTTAATTTGGGTACCGTTTCAAATTTTGAAAGTATCAAAGGGAAGGGATTGAAGGGGTCTGTAGATGGTAGAGAATATTTTGTCGGTAATGCGAAACTGATTATAGATTTGGGATTGACATTTGATGTTTCAAAAATAGAGCAATACACCGTGCAAGGTAAAACGCCGGTAATTCTGGCAGATAAAGAAAAAGTTTTGGGCTTTGTGATGGTCGCTGATGAAATAAAAAGTGAATCTAAAAGAGCTATTGCGGATTTGCACAAACTAGGTATTAAAGTAATTATGCTGACCGGAGACGATGAAAGGGCGGCAAAGTATATGGCGTCACTTGTGGGTATTGACGTTCGTCCCGAGTCCTCAGCCCCGAGGGATGAAGTCGTTGCTCATGTCATGCCCGAAGACAAGCTCCAAAAAATAAAAGAATTGCAATCGCAGGGTAGAATCGTGGCGATGGCAGGAGACGGGGTGAACGACGCGCCGGCGCTCGCGCAGGCGGATGTGGGAATTGCCATGGGTACTGGCACGGATGTTGCCATAGAGTCTGCGGGCATAACTCTTCTCGGCGGAGATATTTCCAAACTGGTGAAGGCTATCAAGCTTTCCAAAATGACCATGCGCGGCATTAAGCAGAATCTTTTCTGGGCGTTCATATATAATATAGTAGGCATACCGCTCGCTTCCGGAATTTTCTATCCACTTTTCGGCTGGTTGCTTTCACCGGTTTTCGCCGGATTCGCCATGGCGATGTCTTCGGTTTCGGTAGTTTCAAATTCACTGAGAATTAAAGCAAAGAGGTTATAAAAATATGTTAAAATAAATTTATGGATAAAAACCAGTTAGCGATTTTTGAAAATTTCAAGATTAGGCGGCATTTTGATGAAAAAAAAGAAATGTGGTATTTTTCTGTGGTGGATATTATAGCGGCACTTACAGACCAGAATAATTTTCAGGTAGCTAGATCATATTGGAAAAAACTTGCGCAAAGACTGCGAAATGAAGGAAGTCAGGTGGTGACAAATTGTCACCGACTGAAAATGGTGGCGGCAGATGGCAAAAAATACCTTACAGATGCTGGCGATATTGAAACAATATTACGAATAGTTCAAATAGTACCAAGTAAAAAAGCCGAGCCCATAAAACTTTGGCTTGCGAAAGTTGGTTATGAAAGAATGCAAGAAATATCAAATCCTGAGATGGGTATAAATAGAGCTAGGGAAAATTGGGCGCGTCATGGCAGAAGTAAACAATGGATACAGCAAAGAATGATGGGTCAAGAGACAAGAAATAAGTTAACGGATTATTGGAGCGAACATGATGTAAAAAAGGGCGAAGAGTACGCCATTCTTACGAATATTATTCATCAAGAGTGGAGCAATTTATCCGTTCGAGACCATAAAAATATAAAAGGATTAAAAACACAAAATTTACGAGACCATATGACGGATGCAGAATTGATTTTTACTGCGCTTGCCGAGTTATCCACCCGTCAAATAGCGGAAAATATGCAAAGCCAAGGTTTAGACCAAAACAAAATACCGGCAGTAAAAGGCGGGCAGATTGCAAAAGGCGCAAGAAAGGAACTTGAAGCAAAAACAGGTAAATCGGTTATAACGGGTGAAAATTTTTTGTCGTCCAAGTTTGATTCTTTGCGCATTAAAAGCAGAAAGTTACAAAGGAAGAAATTATAAAATTAATTAATTAAAAACCATATGGAATTTGATTATACTATAACTACAACGAAAGTTTTTGACCAAGCGGTCCAAGATGCGCAGGCTGAGATAGCCAAAGCTGGTTTTCGCGTTTTGTATGTTCACGATGTGCAAAAAACTTTAGGCGAGAAAGGGTTT
>JBBUHH010000047.1:0-6303 GCA_038055775.1 Patescibacteria group bacterium
AAAGACATGGTGAAATTTCAGTCTGTGATGTGGCAGGGGATGCTGATGTCTGCGGGACTGCCTACTACTGACACCGTTATTTACCACGGCTTTATTACTGGCGAAGGCGGAATCAAAATGTCTAAATCTATCGGCAATGTAATCAGTCCAAGTGAAATTGTAAAAGAATACGGTACCGATGCTTTGCGATATTTTCTCCTGCGCGAGATTTCTAGTTTTGAAGACAGTCCGTTTACGATGGAGAGGTTCAAAGATGCGTACAATGCGAATTTGGCGAACGGGTTGGGGAATTTGGTCTCGAGGATTTTGACAATGGCAGAGAGTTATGGGGTTAAGTTAGGAAATCTTGAAGGTCCTGCTATACCAGTCAAGCAATGGTTAGAAGTTTTTGATGTAAAAAGAGCCATGGATGAAATTTGGTGGCACATAAATGATATTGATAAATTTATTGCAGAAAAAAAACCTTTTTCTTTATACAAAACTGAGCCCGATAAAGCTAAGTCTGACATACTTGTTACTCTACAGAGGCTTCAAGGTATTGCATTAGCAATAGAGCCATTTCTGCCTGAAACTTCAAAAAAAATAAAAAAATTAATTCTAGATAACAAAAAACCGGAAAAGCCTTTGTTTTTACGCAAGGGTTAAGAACCTCACCCTAGCCCTCTCCTTGTTAAGGAGAGGGGAAATAAAATTTGTTGACTTTTTTGTGGAAATGATTAATATAGAGAGTATGCAATACAAGGCGCAAAATATGATGGCAATGATGATGAAAACCCAAATAGTTCGGGGTTGCTCGTTGCGTTGCATAAAATAAATTTTTTATAAAAATGAAACATAAAAAACAGCCCCGAACGGGCTGTTTTTTGTTCTTTCAATAGACAAATAGCAAATTACGCCAAATTTGGATGGTTTCTGCGGAAACCTCTCAATACTTAGCATTTACTGGCGTATTTGGCATAGGTATTCGATAGGTTTCCACACGAGCCCTCCAGTAATGGAGGGCTCGTCTTGTTATATAAACAATATGGATAAATTAAAATTAAAAGCCAAAATTAAATGTCCCAAAGGTTGGGAAAATTGTAAGATATGTAGTTATAAAGAAGGTTTTTTTGAATGTATTACTGGAATTACTTTTATTGAATTTTTGATTGATATTCATTGGAGAGAAGTCGTATCGGTAATTCTTATTTTTCTCGTTTTCTCTTTATTGTGGGGCTGGTGGGGAATGTTTATCGGGACATTCTTTTGCATCATCTCAAACTTTTCGTTTAATAGCTGGGGTGCGTGGTTTCTGCCCGATGAGTACCTTGAACCTCCCCCAGAAGTGAAAAACGAATGTTCGGCAAAGATAGAAGGGTGCAGAATATGCAACAATGAATACAATCATGAATTTAATTTTAAATATGAAAAAGGTCTTAAATGGTATCAAAAAATATGGTAAAAAATAAAATTAAAAATATAAGTCTCACACATCTAATCCGATGGATAAAATGGTTTCTATTTGATCGCCACATTCCTATTACTATCATTAACGATTGCCGTGACAGTAATGCGGAAGGGCGTATAGTAACTCGTCTTGCATCATTGCTTCCACTTAGTGAAATTAGTTTTGTGGGAGTCAAGGATGACATAGAGGCCGCTTTCTGCTTGGTAGATATACTTGATGCTCTGGAGGGACGGAAGGGAATAATAATCATAAATGTAGCACCTCGACATGGGATTGCTAAATGCTGGACCAATGGAACACCATTCGGTGAAATAAAAATTGGGCGTACAATAATTTTTAGTACGGTTGATGGTCATGTCTTCAGTTTAATTCAAAATATTTTGGGTTGTAAATTGCATATAAAATTATACGACATTCCTGAAGTCGTGACTCATATGGAACTTACACTCGAGTTGCAGAGTCAAATTATTAAATCTCAGTTTAGATCTTTTGATTTTCTGCCACGATTAGTTGCAATGCGGGTTAAGGGCAAAGATTTTCCATACACAGTAACCACAGTAAAAAATGATATAGCTGAGATGGTAGGCTTTACTGATGTTTTTGGAAACATCAAAACAACAATAATTTATAAAGGTCAGTACAAAACGGGCGTGTTCTTTAAAAGATTTAAAGTTGGGAGTATTCCACTTTCGGAAATCAAATTTTATTTTAGACTTAAAGATGTACCTGATGGCGAGTTGGCAGTTATTGTAGGAAGTTCTGGTCTTGGCGAGTCCAGATTTTTGGAGATTGTTGTACAGGGTCAATCAGCCAGTAAAAAATTAGGTTATCCTCAAGCTGGAACACCAATAAAAATTTTATGAAATAGGGAGTTGTTTTTTTTATTTGTCTACTATCTTTTGCATATGTTCAACATCGTAGACAAAAAGATTTATGTTATAGTAATGCTACGGAAAGAAAGATTAATTACCACCCCCAACCCCCTCCTTAATCAAAGAGGGGAGGAAACAAAATTATGACCCCCAAATACATAGACATACACGCACATGTAAACTTCAAAGCCTTTGACGCCGATCGGGACGAGGTTATTCGCCGGGCGCTTGATGGCGGCACATGGGTGATCAATGTCGGCACGCAGGCGGACACTTCCAAGAAAGCGTTGGAAATAGCCAATCAATACAAGGAGGGCGTGTACGCAATCATAGGGCTCCATCCGATACATACCGGAGCTTCGTATCATGACGAGAAAGAACTAGGCGTTGGTGGAGCAGACTTTACTTCTCGCGGAGAATCGTTTGATAAAGAAATTTATCGAGAACTTTTGAAAAATAAAAAGGTTATTGGAATAGGGGAATGCGGATTGGATTATTACAGGTGTACGCCGGAATCAATGGCAGCGCAAAAAGAAAATTTTATCAGCCAGATAGAACTTGCCAATGAATTTAACAAACCTTTAATGTTGCATATACGCGATAGCGTAAATGAAATCCACCCCGCTCCGACCAAAGTCGGAGCACCCCTCAACGAGGGGAATAATGCGTATACAGACGCACTTGAAATTTTAAAAAAATATTCAAAAGTTAAAGGCAATGCGCATTTTTTCGCGGGGACTTCCGAAGACGCAAAATCATTTTTAGATTTTGGTTTTACCCTTTCTTTTACCGGAGTTATCACTTTCACTCACGATTATGACGAAGTCATCAGGAATACTCCGCTTGATATGATCATGTCTGAAACGGATTCTCCGTATGTGACACCTGTACCGTATCGAGGCAAGCGCAACGAGCCGTTTTATGTGAAAGAAGTTGTCAAAAAAATTGCCGAAATCAAAGGTTTGCCGGAAAAAGAAGTTGCTGAAGCTTTTATTTCCAATGCAAAAAGAATATTTGCTATTTAATAAGGTTTTTGATAATATAAAAAAATGTCAGAAAATGAAATGTCGGAAGAAAAAAACTCTAAAGTTTACGAACTTGGCTATCTTTTGGCGCCTTCTATTGCGCCGGATGATGTGCCGGTTAATTATGGAAACCTGAAAGAGTTGGTTTCGTCTTTTGGCGGCGAGATTATTTCGGATGAAATGCCGAAAATGACCGGTCTTGCTTATTCTATATCTAAAGTAATATCCAATGTACGCAGTAAATTTAACACAGCTTATTTCGGATGGATTAAGTTTACGATAAGCGCGCCGAAAGTTTTAGAATTAAAAAAGACTCTCGATCTTGACCCTAAAATTATTCGATTTTTGATTTTAAAAACAGTCAAAGAAAATACTATCGCGGCGAAAAGATTTGCGCGCGGAGAGACTTACAGGAGACCTGCTATGAAAAAAAGCGCGGAGAATGAAAATACCGTTCCTATCAACAAAGAAGAGATAGACAAAGAAATAGACGCGCTGGTTGCAGCTTGATTGATATGTATCCCGTACGAAATCGCGGACGCATAAAATAAAAAAAATTATGATTTACATGAAACAGATTATTAATAACAAAAAGGACGAACAAGCGTAAGCGTACGCGTCCTATTTCGTACGGGATGTATTTAAATAAAGTAATAATTGTAGGCAACTTGACACGAGATCCAGAACTCGCCACCATACCTTCGGGGCAGAAAGTTTGCAAGTTTGGCGTAGCCACCAATCGTGTTTGGAAAGACAAGAGCGGTGCGAAACAGGAATCAGTTACTTATCACAATATCGTAGTTTGGGGTAGGCAAGCGGAAACCTCCGCCCAGTATTTAAAGAAGGGCCAGCAAGTAATGATAGAGGGGCGGATAGAGACGCGTAGCTGGGACGATAAAACAACCGGAGAGAAAAAATACAGAACGGAAATTATCGCGGACAGAGTGCAGTTTGGGCAAAAGAGTGGTGGAGGAGGAAGCGCCGGAGTTTCTAGCGCTCAATCTACTAAGCCAGCATCAAATACTGGAGAAGTCGACAGCATAGAATACCCTGAAGAAGACATTAACCCGGAAGATATACCGTTCTAGTTAAAAAGTTTATAAAGTAAAAAGTTATAAAGTATAAAAAAACAACATGCGACAAGATTATTTTTCAGCCAACAATATAAAATTCATAGACTACAAGGATATTGAAATTCTGAAAAAATTTCTGAATCCGAACGGTAAAATCGTGAGCCACAAGCGTACAGGGGTAACCGCCAAAAATCAGCGCGCTCTCGCGAACGCCATTAAACACGCGCGGTTCTTGGGATTGCTTCCTTTTGTGGTAAAATAACTAAACGGCTTATTTATGATAATGTTAAACCCTAATTTTAGCAGAGAAGGCATGCCCTCGCCGGAAAAATCGATAGAGGAAATTGATGCTGATTTATCCAAACGCTTGAACCTCCTTTTGAAACATATTGATGTGGCCGGACAAGAAAAACCCCTACCCGTTGCAGTTGTCAGGGAGACCATCCTCATTATGGCGGGACTTTTGGGGGAAAAATGGAATATATATACTAAATTTGGCAAACCAGAAAATGCTACACAGGAAGCAAAACACCTTGCAGGGCTTTTTAGTGTTTTGGACTCGTTAAATCAAATGGAGTCGGTGGATAGAGGTGTTATTGAAAAAATAGAGCAATTTATTCATTAAACCCGCTCCACATATTCCCCGGTTTCTGTATTTATGCTGACTGTATCTCCTTCGGCGATAAACATCGGGGCGTTTAAAGTCGCTCCGTTTTCCAAAGTAATAATTTTCATTCCGCCTTTTGAAGTATCTCCGCGCACGGCAGGGGGAGCTTCTTTTACCTTAAAGTTCATTTTAATCGGCAGAGTGACTTTGATGATTTTCTCTTCTTCATCGTCGTTGGTCCAAACCAATGCTGTAACATTGCCGTTTTGTTTCAGAAATTTTGAAGCATCGCCGATAAGCGCAATATCTAATTTAAATCGGTTACTCTTATCATTTTGGTCGCAGAACCAATACTCACTCTTATTAGAATACAAAAAAGTGATATCTTTTTTATCTATATCCGCTTCATCGGCTGATTCGGAAACATGAAAAGTGGCATTTATAGTTTTGCTGGAAATCAGGGTTTTAAGCTTAACTTGATTTTGCGGTTTTCTCTGTTGGGTGCGGGCGACATGGGACTCTATAACTTCACAAGGCTCTCCGTCGTAAATGATAATTTTCTTCTCGCGAATTTCACTATATTCAAGTTTTGACATAGAGGTATACTAACAGAATTTTTAGTAAATACAAGTCTTGCTGGTCTCATCCGGCCTCACCCCCCTGCCCCCTCTCCAGAGTACTGGAGAGGGGGAAATACGGTATGTGATAAATGTTATAGTTATTAATATATGAATAGATTAAAAACAATTATTGTAGCAAAAAGTTTAAGAAAAGAGGGTACAAATGCTGAAAATATACTATGGCAGAAATTAAGAAATAAAAAATTGGGCGTGAAATTTCGCAGACAGCACCCGATAGATATGTTTATAGTAGATTTTTACGCTCCCTCTCTGAAATTAGCAATTGAGTTAGATGGCTCCCCACATACAATAAAAGAGAATAAAGAATATGATGCGATGAGAACAGATTATTTAGAATGTAAATATGTAAGGGTGTTAAGATTTTGGAACTCTGAAGTGGAAAGAAATTTAGAGGAGATACTAAATAAAATTAAAGAGGAAATAAAAAAACTTTCGTAGGTGTGAGTTCCCCCTCTCTGGTACTCCGGAGAGGGGATCAAGGGGTGAGGTTTTTGATTTAATCTTTTTTATACCCTCACCCCCGACCCCTCTCCATAGTAATGGAGAGGGGAGTCGAAATAAAAAAACTTTCGTAGGTGTGAGTTTCCCCCTCTCTGGTACTCCGGAGAGGGGATCAAGGGGTGAGGTTTTTGATTTAA
>JBBUHH010000047.1:6403-12870 GCA_038055775.1 Patescibacteria group bacterium
GTTTCCCCCTCTCTGGTACTCCGGAGAGGGGATCAAGGGGTGAGGTTTTTGATTTCATTTACACCTCTTCCGCAAATTTCTTTTTGATTTCTTTCAGAACTTGCTCGGAGATTTTCTTTTCTTCTTTTAAGAATTTTCGAGTTGCGTCATAGCCTACGCCGAGCTTGGCTTTTTCGCCACCCTCAGGTGTATAAAAATAAGAATTCCCAGATTTTTCTATGATTTTAAATTTCTCACCTAAAGCCATAATTTCGCCTTCTTTGGAAATGCCTTCGTTGTAAATAATATCAAACTCCGTCTGCTTGAACGGAGCGGCCACTTTGTTTTTCACTATCTTCACCCGTGTGCGGCTACCGACAACTTCTTCTCCTTTTTTGATTTGGGCGATTTTGCGTATATCCAGGCGAACGGAAGTGTAAAATTTCAGCGCTTTGCCGCCCGGAGTTGTCTCTGGGTTGCCGAACATCACTCCGATTTGCATTCTGATTTGGTTTATGAAGATGACAACGGTCTTGGAACGAGCGACGATAGCGGTCAGTTTTCGCAGAGCTTGGCTCATCAATCGCGCCTGCTTGCCGACATGGTACGCGCCCATATCTCCTTCTATCTCGTCTTTCGGGGTAAGCGCCGCTACAGAGTCTATGACTATCACATCAATCTTGCCGGTTCGCACTAAGGACTCCACTATCTCGAGCGCTTGTTCGCCATTGTCCGGCTGGGAAATAAGAAGGTTGTTTATATTTACTCCGAGTTTCTTGGTATATTCCGGATCCATTGCATGTTCGGCATCTATGTAGGCGCAAACTCCGCCGAGTTTTTGGGCTTCGCCTACGATATGGAGAGAGAGGGTAGTTTTGCCGGAAGATTCCGGTCCGAATATTTCTATGATTCTCCCGCGCGGTATTCCGCCGACTCCGAGCGCCATGTCGAGTCCTATCGAGCCGGTCGGGATTACATTGACATCCACCTTTGGCGAATCGCCGAATTTCATAATTGCTCCTTCGCCAAATTTTGTCTGAATGGATTTCAGAGTGTCTTCCAGCGCAGCCATGCCTACCGTTTTATTTTCTTTCTTCTCCTTTTTCTTGCTTATCATATTTTTGCGTAAATTATTTTATAATTTTTCTCATCAACATAGCCGAATTTATCTTTGGCTTTTATGTTTATGATATTATACCCTAGTAGCAGCGCTACCATCTCATTGAAATTACCTTGCTCGTCTGTTGTAATTTCCCGTCCGTTCAGGGTCAGATTTACCGCATTTTCCGCATTGCCTGCAACTTCTAAAATACTACTCTCTACTTTCACCCCGTCAGTTATATTTACATTTTTAATTTTGACTCCGACTAGCAGATATTCGGAGCGGGAAAAAGCGTAAACAGCAATAAATATAAAAAAAATAGAAAGCGCGATTATTTGCAGTATTTTTTTTGCGTTCGGTCTCATTATATTACATTTTCTCCTGTCTCCTTGCGGGCAGGAATTTTTTCTAGAACTTCTCTCGGCTTCGCGCCTTCTCCCGGTCCGATCACTCCACGCTCTTCCAGTTTGTCCATCAGGCGCGCGGCTCGAGCGTATCCCAATTTTAGTTTTCTTTGCAGATAAGAAGTAGATGCGCGACCGGCTTCAATGACGCAGGCTCGCGCTTCCTCGTACATTTCATCATCATCTTCCAGATCTTCTTCATTATTGAGTGTGCTTTCAAAAATTCTTTTGTCCGCAGAGATAGAGCCTGAAGAAAGGGCTATCTCTTCTGATACTTCGTCTTTGTAAGCATCTGCTAAATATTTTACAACTTTCTTAACCTCTGATTCTGAAATAAACGCGGACTGCAATCTCTCCGGCTGGGCATCGCCGGAGGAATAGAGCATATCGCCCGCGCCCAAAAGTTTTTCGGCTCCGCCCGCATCCAAAATGGTGCGCGAGTCTACTTGAGAAGAAACTTTCAAAGCGATGCGGGCGGGGATGTTGGCTTTGATCAATCCGGTAATGATGTTCACTTCCGGCCGTTGGGTGGAAAGTATCAGGTGAATACCGACCGCCCGGGACATTTGGGCCAGGCGAACAATGGCTGACTCAAGTTCTCTCGGATAAGAACTCATTATATCTGCCAATTCATCTATAATAATGACAATGTAAGGCAGACGGTCCGGCGTACCCCTTCCGCCTTCGGCACCTCCCCCTATATAGGGGGAGGCTGGGTGGGGGTATTTGCCCCAGATATTATTGTGATAAGATTCTATGTCTCTTACACTTTCAGACTCCAAAATATCATAACGGCGGTCCATTTCTTTGGCTGCCCACTTCAAGGCTAGGATTGTTTTCTTTGCATCAGTAATAACCGGAGTAAGCAAATGAGGAATATTATTGTACAGAGTTAACTCCACACGTTTTGGATCTATCATAATGAATTTCAAATCATCCGGCCCATTTCTGTACAAGAGGGAAGTAATCATTGAATGAATGGCAACCGATTTTCCGGAACCAGTCGTGCCTGCGACCAAACAATGCGGCATCTTGGCAAGGTTGCCAAAAATTGATTTGCCTCCGATATTGCGGCCGAGAGCTGTAGTGAGCGGTTTAGTGGAATTTTGAAATTTATCATCAGCAAGGAGAGTCGCTAGCCCTACTATTGATTTTGATCTGTTTGGAATTTCAATGCCAACCAAAGATTTGCCCGGAATCGGCGCTTCTATTCTGATTGGATGCGCGGCAAGAGCGAGAGATAAATCATTTTGCAGGGCGATGATGCGGGAGAGTTTCATTCCTTCTGCTGGTTTAAGCGCATAACGGGTAACGGTCGGACCAATTGTTATTTCGTCCATCTCCACTTCAATACCAAAGTTTAGAAGTGTACGCTTTATGATGTTTGCGTTTGCCTTAATGTCCCCGGTATTGGGCTTACCTTGGTCTTCTTCCAAGAGTGAAAGCGGGGGAGGGGTGTAATTGGCGGACAGCTTATGGCTTGTAGCTTGTAGTTTATTAAATTCAATTTCATCTTCTTCCGCGCCCTTTTTTACACCTAAAACTTTTTTTATTTTTTCGCTAGCAGTTTCTCTTTCTATTTCTTCATCCTCAACATTTTCTTCTAGTTCTTTGACTCCCTCTTTCTCCTCCCTCTCGGCAAGGGGGAGGTTAGGGTAGGGGTATTTTCTTCTCAGAATGAAGTTCCTGATTCTTTTCAAAAAAAGCATGACATCCAATTTTGCGTCAAACATCACTAGAATTGAAATAATTAAAATTGCTCCCAAAAAAATTATACTTGCGTAAACATCAAAAAGGGAAACAAGCGGCGCGGATGATATTTCTCCCAAGATCCCGCCGGCTCGTTTTCCGCTCACGATATCTATCAGGCCTTCTCCCGAGAGCAGGAACATTGCCGCGCCCGCCACGCTTTTCCATCCGATATTCGGAGTTTCTGATTTCAAGAAAGACGAACCTAGGATGATGAAAAGCGTCGGCAGAAGGATGTAGCCGAATCCCAAAACATAATAAAGTTTTTCATAGATGAATTTACCCGCGACTCCCGTGATGCCAAATGCGGACATCAAAAAAAACAGCGCAAAGACAAAAAAAACAACCGCTATAATTCCGTGTTTTGTTTGAGTTTTTAATCCAGAGTTTTCTGCGCCGGTACCTTTACCGCCCTTTTTTACCATGAAAGCATTTTAACACAAATTTGAAATTTATATTCTCCTCTTGAGGAGTACCCAGCCCCACTTTTTATAAAAAGTGGGGCTGGGGGAGGTGGAGAATTCATCCACCCCGTCTCGCAAAAGCGAGCCACCCCTCAACGAGGGGAATAAATCTTTCCTTGCATTTTTTCTTGTCCCATATATAATGGACAGTATTTCTCATGAATAAGGACACTAATAAAAATCTAAAAGACTCCGAACCAAAGCATACGGCTTGGTACAGGGCAGGCACTAATAAAATGTCCGTTACAGGGTCCTATACAAAAACGACTAAGCTTATTACAGCGCTTTATATGGTTACGGACATCTTGAATGAGAATGAACCTATCAGACACAATTTAAGAATTCTAGGAACCCAAATTATATCGGACCCCGCAATATCACGCCAAGGTGGGGACTATAGGGCAGGCATGTCTACTACAAGAATAGAGCAAATAGTATCTTTTTTAGATATCGCTTCAGCTATCAGTATGATATCAGAGATGAATTGCAACATTCTCCGAAAAGAATTTTTGAGTTTACGGCAAGCCATACTTGAGACAAATAAAGCATCGGCGTTTAATATGCCCGTGAATCTGTCTGAATTTTTCGCCGAAGGAGTGAAGGAAGAGCAGTCTTTTTCTAAAGGACATCAATCTATCAGACATCAAATTCCTACTAGAATCGGTGTCCAAAAGGGAAGTACTTTGATGAAAGCTTTGTCCGATAAAACTAGATTTATGTCTGATAATTTAGTAAATAAAAATAATCTTGCTCCATATGGAGTCGAAGGCTTTCATTCGGTGTTTGATTTATTAAAAAAAGAAAGACGGGGAAAAATCATAAGTATTATTAAAACAATTGGAGGTAATTCCGCAATAAAGGACATCTTTGCCCAAATAAATGCGGGAGCGCAGGAATCGGACATCTGTGGTGAAAAAACACTCCAAAGGGAATTAGTATCTATGACAAAGGATGGTGTCCTTTATAAGACAGGAGAAAAACGTTGGAGTCGGTATTTTGTGAAATAAAAAATTCTCCTCTTGAGGAGTACCCATCCCTACTTTGTGGAAAGTGGGGATGGGGGAGGTGGAGATGCATCCACCCCGCCTTTGGCACCCCTCAAGAGGGGAATATCCCTTGCATTTTTCTTGAAAGTATGAGAATATGGTCGGGTGGGCTGTGCTCATTCAAAATGAGTTATCCACACAATATATTTGTCGTATCTTTGACATATATATTATAATGTATCTGTGGTTGCAGATTGCACGCTTTGCGTGTTCTGTGTTCACAGCATATTTATTTTTGCTTTGGTTCTCGTTTGCGATTTCGTCGAAAAAATTGCAAGTGAGGCTTGGAGAAAATAAATGGTCCGCCTTCGTTTAAAAAACTTTGGCGAGACTGGTCATTGAAAATTGAAGAGAAAGTTTCTGTTCAGTTTTCTCCGCCATTCGCCAGCCGGCGAAGGTGGATTAGTTAACATCTGTTCTTTGTTTGTTTATCTGCCACATTATTATTGTTTTAAATTATTATTTATTGGCGGATGAAAAATAAAGATAGGAAAAAAATACGCTTTTAGTTTTGTCGAAACTAATTAATGGCGTAAAATCCCAGCAGTAGAATTTAAGAAATTCGCTACGGGATAAAATAAGAAAAAATTTATGAGTAAATTATTAAAATCAAAATTTCTTCTCGGAGTTTTTGTTTTAGCAATCGTTTTTGTCGGAGTTGCCGTCGTTAGCGACAGCGCTTCCGCTCAAGCTTGCACCATCACAAAGACTCTCCGAGTTGGTTCAAAGGGCGATGAAGTTAAATGTCTTCAAGCCGCTGTCGGAGTTTCCGCAGACGGCAGTTTTGGTCCGATAACCAAGGCCGCTGTGCAGACTTGGCAGACCTCCAAGGGTTTGGTTGCCGATGGAATATTCGGCGCTAAGTCCCGCGCAGCTTTCTCAGGTGGTACAGTTTCAACTGGCACCAGTACTGGCGCTCTCTGTCCTAATGGCATGACGCTCGCAAGCAACTGCGCGACGAGTCCTACACCTGCCGCTACTGTTACCCTCTGTCCTAATGGCATGACGCTCGCAAGCAATTGCGCAACATCTCCTACCGGCGCGGCAGTTCCTACAACCGGCTCTGTCACAGTAAGTTTGGCTTCCGACAATCCGGCTGCAGGCACTCTCTTGATAGACAATACAACTGGTGTCATGCAAAATGCGGCTCCTGTCGCCAAGTTTGTTTTCTCAAACGGCACAGGCGCGGAAGTAAAAGTGAACACAGTTAAACTTACCCGCAAAGGCATCGCGGCTGATGGGGACATCAACAATCTCTTCTTATATGAAGGGACAACGAAAGTAGCAGAACTAAGTTCTGTAGCTACGAAAGTTTTTGCCTTCAACAATTCAAGCGGTTTGTTCTCAATCCCTGCTAACAGTTCAAAAGCTATTTGGGTAGGTATTAATATGGCTGTCGCCACTTCTGGTCCTACTTCTATCGGTTTCGCAATTGATTCTGCGTCCGATGTGGTTGTTTCCAGCGGCACGACAGTTGGCGGTTCGTTCCCAGTTAAGAGTAATGAATTCTTGACTGCGTTTATTACCGACCTTGGTTATATTGACTTGACTAGCACGACAACATTCCCGGCTACTCTTGACCCTAAGCCGGAAGCTCAGGAAGTTTGGAGATTTACCGCTACGGCAAATAGTCAAAAGATGACTCTTAAGAGAATCGTGATGACTCTTGTCGGCACGACTTCTCCTGGTGATATCCAAGACCTTACGCTTTCAGTCGGCGGTG
>JBBUHH010000048.1:0-8693 GCA_038055775.1 Patescibacteria group bacterium
TATCTCAAAGACTTTTAATAAAAAAACTCACTATGCCACTTGCCACAATGAACTCATCAAGGATCCAAGGTTCGTGCTGGTCGGCAGGGGAATGTACGCGCTTGCCGAATGGGGTTACAAGAAAGGCATTGCCCGCGAAGTTATCGCGGATATTTTAAAGCGCGAAGGACCGCTCTCCAAAGAGGAGGTCATAAAAAGGGTGAACAAAGAAAGATATTTCAAAATCAACACTATTTTGGTTAATCTAGTAAATCCAAAATACTTTAAGAAAAATAAAAGCGGACTCTACGATGTAAGCTAACCAGATAGCGCCTAAAGCGCTATCTGGTTAGCTTTGTTTTTTTCTGTTTCTATACTAAAATAGAGTTATGTTTGAAACCGTTATCTTTTCTATCTATAAAATTATTATATGGCTTTTGCCTTTATTGGGTGTTATTGTGCTCGGGCGATTGGCTTGGATTTGGTGGGTTCATTATGTGCAGGAAGATTTCATTTCCGGCATAGATTTTGTGATACTGGAAATCATACCTCCGAGGGATGTCTTGCGCAGTCCGAAAGCGATGGAACTTTTTATATCTAACTCCATGTATCTCCACAGCTGGAAGGGTGGGCTGGAATCGTATTGGCAGGGAGCGGTTTGGTTTTGGTTTTCTCTGGAGATCGTATCTCTGGAGGGGCAAGTGCATTTCTATATCCGTACTCCCACTCGCATCCGCAGTCTGATTGAGACGCAGATGTACGCGCAATTTCCGCAGTCGCAAATAAAAGTGGCCCCCGATTATACTTTAGCTGTTGACGAAATCACTCCGAAAAGCGCCTGGAACGCTTGGGGGTGCGAACTTTGGCTGGCAAACGATCAAGCATTTCCCATCAAAACCTATGTTGATTTTGGGCTGGATAAAGACCCGAAAGAAGAATTCAAGGTTGACCCCATTTCTCCAATAATAGAACTTTTTGGTTCGATGAAAAAAGGGGAACAGATGTGGATGCAGATTGTCATTACTCCGATGAAAAAGGAATACCATACTCACGGGAAATGGTTCGAGACCCATGATTGGATAAAGGAATCTAGAATTACTCTAGAAAAGATGTTGGCGCCATATACCAGCGAGCGCGAGAGTATAAGTCACCCTGGAGAAGTTAAAAAAGAAGTCCGAACTCCTACTTTCTTAGACGCGATAGCCAAGGCTGTGAGCGCCAAGACCGCCAAGCTTGGTTTTGAAACCGGCATCAGGCTGATGTATGTCGCTAAAAAAGAAGTTTTTGTTCGCAACCGGGCGAGGGATCTTCGTACCGTTTGGCGCCAGTATGCCAAGCCCGACTGCAATCAGTTTGAACGAAAAAATAACACTCAGGCGGATGCTTACGGAGGAGTTTTCCTCATTTCCAAAAGAACAATTATGCGGCTGGCAAACAGGATGCTTCGCGATTACAGAGAGCGCTCTTTTTTCCATGTTCTTATGCGGCGCAAAATTTTTTCCATTGACAATATTCCCTGGCCGTTTTCGGATATGTTTTATCCGGCATACAAGCCGCAAAGGACTTATGTTTTGAATGTAGAAGAACTGGCGACTCTCTGGCACTTCCCGGGTCAGATTTTGAAAGTGCCTACCTTGGAGCGCATCGAATCCAAGGAAGCTTCTCCGCCAACAAATTTGCCGGTATAGTGTATGAAAAATTTTATTTGCGCTAATAGAAATCTTTTTTACACGCTTGTTGGGTTCGCTTTTCTCTCACTTTTTTATTTTTTCTTTTTTAGTCCGCCAACGGATTTTCCCGTTGGGGCTATTGTGAAAATAGAAGAGGGGAGTACATTGCGCGAGGTGTCTTTGGAATTAAAGCAAGCTCGCATCATCCGTTCTCGTCTGGCATTTGAGGCTTTGGTGATATTTTTAGGCAGGGAAAAAGGCGCGGTTTCGGCCGACTATTTTTTTGAAAATAAACTATCGGTTTTTTCCGTTGCGGAACGCATATCAAGAGGCGCGCATAATATAGCGCCCATTGCTGTCACCATTCCAGAGGGTTTTGATATGTTACAAATCGCGAACGCTTTTGTTTCGAAATTGGCGAATTTTAACAAGAGCAAGTTTTTAGTGGAAGCGGCGGAATTAGAAGGGTATCTTTTTCCGGACACTTATTTTTTCCTGAAAACGGATACGGAAACGGATGTCATAAAGTCTATGCGCGCGAATTTTGAGAAAAAGATGCTCACAGTCAAGACCGCCATCGCTCTTTCCGGAAAAACAGAAAAAGAAATTATTACGATGGCTTCAATTATTGAGAGAGAAGCAAAGGGAGACGCTGATCGAGGATTTATTTCTGGGATTTTATGGAAAAGGCTTACTATCGGGATGCTGCTTCAGGTGGATGTCGCGCCAGAGACATATAAAATCAAAGGTTTGCCTAAAAGTCCGATTTGCAATCCTGGCATAAAGTCAATACAAGCCGCCATATATCCCGAGAGCTCGCCGTATCTTTTTTTTATTTACGATAAAAATGACAACATTCATTATGCCAAGACTTTTGCCGAACACTTGCGGAATGTGCAAAAGTATTTAAGATAAATTTATGCGAAAAAAAGTGGTATTTATAGGTTTATCCGGAGGCGTAGACTCTGCTGTCTCCGCGGCGCTTTTGCAGAAAGCAGGCTACGAAGTAGTGGGAGTTTTTATCCGGACTTGGCATCCGGAATTTTTGGAGTGCAACGAAGAGGAGGAACGCCATGATGCTATGAGAGTGGCGGCCCATCTTGATATTCCATTTTTGTCGTTTGATTTTGAGAATATTTACAAAAAAGAAGTTGCCGATTATATGATTCGCGAATACAAATCGGGACGAACGCCGAATCCGGATGTAATGTGCAACAAAGAAGTGAAATTCGGAGCCTTTTTGAAAAAAGCTTTATTGATGGGGGCAGATTATATTGCAACAGGACATTATACTCAAAATAAGAATTTATTTATAAAAAAAGGGATTGATGTATTGAAAGATCAAACATATTTCTTATGGACACTTAAAAAAGAACAATTAAAGAAAATTTTGTTCCCAATCGGGAATCTCAAAAAGACAGAAGTCAGAAAGTTAGCAAAAAAATTCAAATTACCCGTAGCGGAGAAAAAAGACAGTCAGGGTATCTGCTTCTTGGGCGCGGTGGATTTGAAGGAATTTTTGAAGCATTATATTAAAGAAAAAAAGGGCGAGGTAGTCCTCGTCGGAAGCGTTGGAGAGGGAAATAAAAAAGATTATGTAATAGGTTATCATCATGGAGTATTTTTTTCTACCTTAGGCGAACGGCACGGTTTTACTATAACCAAAAAAAATCCAAATGATGGACCTTACTATGTCGTGGGTAAAGATGTAAAGAAGAATATTTTGGTGGTATCGCAGTACCCCCTCCGCTTTCAGCACCTCCCCCTAAATAGGGGGAGGGTGGGTAGGGGTATCTCTCTAAAAAACACCAACTGGATTTCCGAAATTCCCGACCCGAATAAAACTTATACTGCCCAAATCCGCTACCACGGCGAATTTTTGCCCTGCAAGGTAAAATGTTCAACCCTGAGGGTTACACAGGTTGTTTTTACCAAACCGGTTTTAGTGGCGGCGGGTCAGTCTGTGGTTATTTACGACGGGGATGTTTGTGTCGGAGGTGGAGTTGTTGTATAATCTATTCATGACTGAATTTTTGGCGCAAAACGGCGATTTAATTTTAAAGCTAATGGCGGCAGTTGGTTTTGGAATGCTGATCGGAGGAGAAAGGTTTTTTGTTCACAAGGAAGCCGGTATAAAGACACACGCTCTTGTTTCTCTGGGTTCGGCTTTGTTCGTGATTATTTCTGAAATGATAGCCGTTCAATATGGCGATGTATCCGGTTTTGACCCTACCAGAATAGCCTCGCAGATCATCGTTGGCATCGGATTCTTGGGCGCCGGGTCAATTATGCTTCAGGGTTCTCGGCTAAAAGGTCTCACTACCGCCGGCGGGCTTTGGGTGACGGCGGGGATCGGCATGGCATCCGGATTTGGATTTTTCGGTTTAGCTTTTATTTCAACTATTTTAGTCTTAATGATTTTTATCCTTCTGAATATACTGGAGAGGCCGATTAGAAAAATTTCCGAAGATTTGGAAAAACAAAATCATTAAAATATGCTGTCCGATGAGATCAGATCAAGATTTTTAGATTTTTTTAAAAAAAGGGGACACAAGGTGATTCCTTCCGCTTCGCTTGTGCCAGAAAATGATCCTTCTGTGCTTTTTAATACTGCCGGTATGCAGCAGTTTAAGTCTTATTACACAACTCCCGAAAACGCTATTCGTGATTTTGGTTCTAAAAATACTGCTTCCGCGCAAAAATGCGTTCGCACCTCCGATATAGACGAAGTTGGCGATGCGACGCATCTAACATTTTTTGAAATGCTTGGCAATTTTTCTTTTGGCGGATACGGCAGGCGCGAGGCCATTATTTATGCCCATGAGTTTATTACAAAGGAATTAGGGATAGAAATTTCTTATGTAACTTTCTATAAGGGAGAAGGCGTAGTGCCGAGAGACGAGGAATCAAAAACCATTTGGGCGGAACTCGGAGTCAAAGACATTCAGGAAGACGGCGCGGATGTGTTTTGGGGTCCCACAGGAGATTCGGGTCCATGCGGACCGACGACGGAAATTTACTGCAAAAACGCTGACGGCAATGATGTTGAAATCTGGAATATAGTTTTCAATGAATATGTTTGCGAAGGTTCCCGGGAAAAATTAGACAAGGGTGAAGCTAAACTGAAAAAACTGGAAGTTCTCGGCATTGATACCGGCATGGGTTTGGAGCGTTTGATTGCGACGGTGCAAAACAAGAAAAGCGTCTATGAGACGGATTTGTTTAATAATGAACAAACCAAAGAAGAACGAATTATTGCCGACCATGTTAAAACTGCGCTTTTTATGATTTCGGATGGAGTAATGCCGTCAAATACAGGAAGAGGATATATCTTGCGAAGGTTGATTAGAAGGGCGGTTAGGTTTTCAAAAAATCCGCTGGTTCAAGAAATTGAGAGAATAAAAAAAATATATAAAGGTATCTATACTCTTGATGATAAAGGGGAAATACAGAAGGAAGAAAATAAATTTAGGCAAACTTTGGAACACGGGCTGAAAGAGTTTACAAAAGGAGTCGATCCGTTTGTTTTGGCGACCACCTACGGATTTCCGATAGAACTGACGCTAGAACTTACCAAAGAGAAAGGCAGGAAAATAGATTTAGAAGATTTCAATAAAAAAATGGCGGAGCATCAGAAATTGTCTCAGACTTCTTCCGCCGGAATGTTCAAGGGCGGACTAGCAAATCACAATGAAAAGACGATAAAATTGCACACCGCGCATCATTTACTGCTTGCTGGATTGCAGGCGATTGTGAATAAAAATATAAAACAGCGGGGAAGTAATATAAACGAAGAGCGATTGCGAATAGATTTTTTGTGCGATCATAAATTGACTGACGAAGAGAAAAAAAGAACAGAAGACTGGGTGAATGAAAAAATAAAGTTAGGATTAAATGTCGCGCGTAAAGAAATGCCTTTGAGAGAAGCGGAGAAGCTTGGGGCGGAGATGGAATTTGGAGCTAAATATCCGGAAGTCGTATCTGTGTATTTTATTGAGGATAAAGACGGTAAAGCTATTTCTAAAGAATTCTGCGGCGGTCCGCATGTGAAAAATACAGCAGAGCTGGATTTTTCATCCCGAGCGGAGTCGAGGGATAGTGGTCCTTTCAAAATCCAAAAAGAAGAAGCGGTGGCTCAAGGCATCAGGCGAATAAAAGCTGTACTTGTATAAATTCTCCTCTTGAGGAGTACCCTTTTGGGGGAGGTGGAAAATGCATCCACCCCGGCTTCAGCCACCCCTCAAAGAGGGGAATTTATGATACAATTAACCCATGGGAATCTTTTCGCGTAATAAGAAAAAAGACAGACTGGTTTTGGTTTTCGATATTAAATCTTCTTCTGTCGGAGGGGCTCTTTTGTGGGCGCGGGAATCTGGAATTCCTAAAATAATTTTTTCTGTTCGTGAACCGATAGCCATAGAGGAAAATATTGAAGCTGATCGGTTTCTGTCTTTAACCTTAAAATCTCTGGAAACTATGGCGACTAAAGTTTTTAAATCAGGTCTCGGCGCACCTGAGGAGATATTTTGCGTTCTTTCCTCGCTTTTATATGTTTCCCAGACCAGGATTATAGAGTTCAAAAAAAATACTCCATTTTTATTCAATTCAAAACTGGCGGACAGCTTGATTCAAAAAGAAATCACTCTTTTTAAAGAAGAGCATTTGAATAAATATCTGCGCGCAGGTTCTCCAGTCAGGCTGATTGAATTGAAAAATATCAAAACAGCGCTCAATGGCTATGAAACATCGGTTCCGCTCAATCAGAAAGCCAAAGAACTTGAAATGACCATTTTCATATCAATGGGCGCGGAGCAAATCTTGGACAAAATCGGGGATACGATAAAAAAGCATTTTCACGGAGTATCTATAAAATTTTCTTCTTTGGCGCTTTCTTCTTTTGCCGTAGTTCGCGACATGCATGCGCACAGCGAAAATTTTCTTTTGATAAATATCGGCGGAGAAGTGACGGAAATTTCCATCATCAAAAAAAATATTTTACGGGAGTCAATTTCTTTTCCCTTGGGTCTTAATTTTTTAATACGCGGTATTGCGGTGGGATTGCATTGTTCTCTTGGCGAAGCTGAGTCCTACTTTTCTCTTTTCCAGGATGGTCATGCCGCAGAACCTGCGGAAAAAACGCTCAGTTCGGTTGTGGCAAAATTAAAACTTGAGTGGCTACATCAGTTTCAAGAATCTTTAGCCAATCTTTCCAATGATGTTTCCGTTCCTGCGGATATCTATCTGACCTTGGATAAAGAAATAGCCTCTTTTTTTTCAGAGACAATCAAAATCGAACAGTTTAATCAATATACTCTGACCGAATCAAAATTTACGATTACTCTTTTAGATCCCGAGATCTTTCATGGCTTGGCAGAATTTGAGACAAATGTCGTCCGTGATATCTTTCTAATTATGGATGCTATTTATATTAATCGGTTTTTAAAATTATAAAATTATGCCAAAAAATTTATTACAAGATATAAAAATCAAACACCAGCCTGTTGCCCGGGTGCATGAGATGGAGATTCGCAGGAAAGAATCTCAAAACGAGCGTTCGATAAAGAAAGAGAGTTCGACAAAGCCTGCGCGCGGGACAAAGTACGGGGTTTGGATCGTGGCGATTATTTCCGTATTTTTTTTGCTTTTCGCCCTTTCATATTTGTTTCTGAAAGTGACGGTCACGGTCAATCCGAAGACGGAAGATCTTGTTCTGAATGAAAATTTATCCGGGAGCAAAGACGGAGGAGAAGGTTCGACTTTTGACCTGATGTCCGTGTCGGGAGAAGAAGAAAAGATATTGGAAGCCGCCCTCGAAAAAGATATTTTGAAAAAGGCGGAGGGTGTGGTGTTAATTTACAATGCTTTTAGTTCGGCTTCCCAGCGGCTTTCTATAGATACCCGCTTGGAAGGATCCAACGGGAAAATTTATAAGACAAAGAAAGCTTTGGTTGTGCCAGGGATGAAGGGGGACACACCTGGGTCCGTGGAAGTGGATATTTACGGAGCAGAATCGGGGGAGGAATACAATAGCGCTCCGCTCGATTTTACGATTTTCGGTTTCAGGGGAACGCCAAAGTATGCAAAATTTTACGCAAGATCCAAAGGGTCGATAGGAGGCGGTTTCAAAGGAAGATCCCCGTTTATTTCTGAAGAAAAGGAAACCAGCGCGATGAATGATCTTAAGGCTATCCTCCGGGCCAAACTTTTCAAGAAAGTGTCCGATCAGATTCCGGACGGGCTTGTTTTGTTTAAAGACGCGATTTTTTTCAACACGGATGAAAGCGGTATTGATCCCGTTTCTTCCGAAAGCAAATCGCTGTCTCTAAAGTTAAAAGGCACATTGTACGGTTTTCTTTTTGATGAAAAAAAGCTGGCTCAAAAAATCGCGCAGGACAAGATCAAGGGATATGACGGTGGGGATGTTTACATATCAAATGCTGAAAATTTGTCTTTTTCTCTTTCAAATAAAGACAAGATTTCTTTTGCGGAGGCCAAAAATATTAATTTCAACTTAAAAGGCAACGCAAAGATCGTCTGGAAATTGGATGAAACCGCCTTTAAAACCGATCTTCTTGGAAAATCCAAGAGCGATTTCAAGCAAATTTTATCGCAGTATCCGAATATTATTTCCGCCGACTTGGCCATCAGTCCCTTTTGGAAAATGACCTTGCCGACAAAATCAAAAGACATCAAAGTTATTGTGAATTATCCAAAGTAGTATTGCAACCAAACTTGGAACTAGAATGCGGGAATAATATCTTGACTCAACTTTCTAAATTTATTATATTAATACATATACATGAGTGATCCTAAAAAAGAAAAAATGCTCTCGGTGAGAGGAATTGTTACTGAGGCGTTGCCCTCTACTCTGTTTAGAGTCGAAATTTCTGTCCAAAATTCTGCGCAGGTCGCCGGCGGTGGGGCGAATGAAAATGACAAGCGGGAAATTTTGGCGTATTTGGGAGGCAAGATGCGAATGCACAGAATAAAGGTTTTAATCGGAGATTCGGTCGAAGTCGTGCTTGATCCTTATGGCGGAAAGGG
>JBBUHH010000048.1:8793-15012 GCA_038055775.1 Patescibacteria group bacterium
AGACTTGAAATCGGGCTTACCTGCTTTTACGGCATTGGTATTCCAAAAGCTCGTAAAATTTTAGATCAAGTCGGCATAGACAGAGGCAAGAAGGCAAAAGATTTAACTCCGGATGAAGAGAACAAAATCCGCGTCGTTGTGGAGAGTATTCCGATAGAAGGAAATTTAAAAAGAGAAATAGCCGCTAACATAAAAAGAATCAAAGATATTAAAAGTTACCGAGGCATTCGCCACATCAAAAGGCTGCCTGTTCGCGGACAGAGGACCAAAACGAATTCCAGAACTGTTCGGGGTAATGTGCGCAAAACTATGGCTTCAGGCAAGAGAAAAGAGACAAAAACATAAAAATGACAAAAACTAAAATTACAACTGAACCAGAAGAAATTAAAAAAGAAACTACCGCATCTAGCGCGGTAGATGCAAAAATTACTCCTAAAACACCGAAAAGGAAAGTAACTTCCGGGATTCTTTCTGTTGATGCCACTTTCAATAACACCAAAGTCCTCTTTGCGGACAAGATGGGCAACACTCTCTTTTGGTCAAGTGCAGGCAGTCTAGGATTCAAGGGCGCGAAGAAAGGCACGCCCTTTGCTGCTTCCAAGGTGGGTGATGTGATTGGTAGCAAGGCCGCGGTGCTTGGAGTCAAAGATGCAGATGTTGTGGTTTTAGGAGTTGGCTCCGGTCGCGAGCCGGCAATCAGAGCGTTTATGGCGCACGGCATAGAGATTACTTCGGTTGCCGATGCGACCCCAGTTCCGCACAATGGTCCGAAAGCAAAGAAGCCCCGTAGAGTTTAACAAGTTAAATTCTATGGAGATTTAAATATTTAAAAATTTAAACACAACGATGATAACTAAACCAAAATTTAAAATTTGCAGGAGGCTCGGTCCGGGGGTGTATGACAAGTGCCAGACCGCCAAATTTTCCGCTACGACCGGCAAGATGGCTCTCGCCGGAGCTCGGCGCCCAAAGGCTCTGACTGAATACGGAACACAGCTCATTGAAAAACAAAAAATACGCTTTTCCTATGGCATATCCGAACGCCAGCTTTCAAATTATGTTAAAAAAGCTTCTCTTAAAAAGGGAACAAACAGCGCCGAAGGGCTTTATGAATCGCTTGAGTCCCGCCTTGATAACGCAGTTTACAAAATGGGTCTCGGGGCGAGCCGCCGGGCATGCCGCCAGATGGTTTCCCACGGGCATTTTATCGTAAACAACAAGAGAGTTACTATCCCGTCGTATGAATTAAAGTCTGGAGATATTGTAAAAATCCGCGAGGGTTCAAAGGGAAAGAAAATTTTTAGCGCTATTGCCGAAAAATTGAAGGAATACAATCCTCCGGCATGGGTGAGTTTTGACATCGGCAGTTTGGAGGGAAAAATTTTAGATAAACCAAAAAATACAGAAAGCTTTATTGATCTCAACGCCGTGCTTGAATTTTATAGTAGATGATTTTCGTTTATTTTTTTATTATTAAGTATTAACATATTATTATGTCTGAATATAAAATCGTTATGCCTTCCAAACCTCGCATCGTGATGGAAGAAAAGAATAAGGGGGTATATGAAATAGACGGGCTATACCCGGGCTATGGTCATACTTTGGGAAACAGCCTCAGAAGAATCATCCTTTCTTCGCTTCCCGGCGCCAGTATCACATCTATCAAGATTGACGGCGTAAGCCACGAATTCCAAACGCTCGATGGGATCAAAGAGGATGTGATTGTAGTGATTTTAAATCTAAAGAGGATTCGTTTTAAAATGCTTTCGGATGAGCCTCAGACAGTTACGCTTTCCATCAAGGGTCCAAAGGAAGTCAAAGCGGAGAATATCAAAACAGGCGGACAGGTGGAGATTTTAAATGGCGATTTGCATGTAGCGGAAGTTACCGGCAAAGTTAATTTAAATATTGAGATGAAGATTGAAAAGGGGCTCGGTTTTATTTCCAAAGAAGCTTTCCAGAAGGATAAAGTTGATGTCGGCACGATCGCGGTTGATGCTATTTTCACCCCTATCCGTAGGGTTTCTTATGAAGTTGAAAATATGCGTGTCGGCGACAAGACCAACCACAATCGTCTCCGAATTTCTATTGAAACGGATGGAACACTCTCCCCCCGTGAAGCGCTTTCTCGCTCAATTGAAATTATGATTAACCAGCTCAAGGCCATTATTGACTTTAAAGAGCCGGAAATTTTTGCCCCCGAAGAGATCGAAGTTCCAGCTCTTTCTGATTCTAAGGGAGTAGGCAAGAACGGCGCAGAGGATAAAAAAGGCTCTGATTTTGCTGATATTTTAAAGACCAGGACAGATGGCTTAGATCTTTCAACTAGAACGCTAAATGCTCTTTCCGGCGCGAACATCCGAACTCTCGGCGGACTGGCCAGGAAGAAAAGAGAAGATTTGCTTGAAGTGGAAGGTATTGGCGAGAAAGGAATTTCCGAAATTAAAAAAGTGCTAGGTAAATTCGGGCTTAATTTAAAAGATTAAAATGCGGCACGGAAATAACAAAAGAAAATTCGGAAGAGTGAGAAAAGTGAGAAAAGCTTTGATGAATTCTTTGGCTCTGAATTTAATTGTGCGCGGAAAAATTAAAACGACCGAGCCGAAGGCCAAAGAATTGCGTCCGTTTATCGAAAAGCTGGTGACTGGAGCAAAAAGGGGAGATATGGCATCCCACAGGATCGCAATTTCTTCGCTTTCAGGCAGGCACCCGGAAGTTAAAAAACTTTTTGATGTGATTGCTCCGAAGTATTCGGATAGAAAAGGAGGATATACGCGAGTTTTGAAATTAGGCGCGAGAAAATCGGATGGCGCCCCGATGGCGATAATAGAATTCGTATAAAAATATGAAAAACCCAAAAGAAAAAAGCAATATAAAAATAATAGACGCGAGCGGACGCGCTCTAGGTCGGGTGGCTTCGGAAGTTGCCATGTCTTTAATGGGCAAGACGAAAGTTTCTTTTGAGCGGAATGTTTATTCCGGTTTTCCGGTTAAAGTCATCAATGCATCAAAGCTTCGTATAACTCCCAAAAAACTAGAAAGCATTTATCATGCAAGATACTCTGGTATTCCCGGTGGACTGCGTATCGTTAAAGGTAAAGAAACAACCGAGAAAATGGGACTATCGGAATTAATAAAACTTGCTACCCTTCAAATGCTTCCTTCCAATAAATTGCGAAGGGAAATGATGAAAAATTTAACGATTGAAAAGTAAATATATGGCTGAAACAAAAACAGAAAAATATATTGAAGCCGTAGGAAGACGCAAAACATCAACTGCTCGGGTGCGGATTAGAGAAGCCGGTAAGGCAAATTTTATTATAAATGGCAAAGAAGCCAAAGAGTATTTCAAGACAGAAGGCGAACGCCGACTTATTTTGGACCCGATGGGTAAGGGATTGCCTACAGGAAATACCAAGAAATGGAGCGTGGAAGTACATGTTTCGGGCGGCGGAGTGCATAGTCAAGCCGAAGCTATCCGCCACGGTCTTTCCCGCGCACTTGTTTTGTCGGATGCGGAATTTCGCAAAGAACTTAAAACTCTCGGATTCCTCAAACGCGATCCAAGAGCCAAAGAACGAAGAAAATTCGGATTGAAGAAAGCTAGAAAAGCCCCACAGTGGTCGAAAAGATAAGAAAAATCCCTCTTTCAAGAGGGATTTTTTTGTGCTAACATATATTTATGTCTGACGAAGAAATCAAAAAGGATACTGAAAACATAACACCGGAAGCAGATTCTGAAGTCGTTGAGTACGAATTCAACGAAAATGGAGAAGAGGATTTTAAAAAAACTCTCAAGAAACTGCGGGAAGATTTAAAGGCTTGCAAAAAAGAAAAAGAAGAGTATCTGACCGGCTGGCAGAAAGAGCGGGCGGATTTTGCTAATTATAAAAAAGCGGAGGACGACCGGCGAGCCATGGTGTCGGAATCTATGCGCGAGAGGATACTTTCCAAATTTTTGGGCGTGATAGACAGTTTCAATATGGCTTTCGCAAATAAAGAAGCATGGGAAAAGGTAGATGAAAATTGGCGCAAGGGTGTGGAATATATTTATGGGCAGATGAATACTATTTTTGAAGAGTATGGAGTAAAGCCGGTGGGCGAGGTGGGAGAAAAGTTTGACCCCAATTTTCATCATTCGCTGGAACTTGTGCCGACCGATAAAAAAGAGCTGGACCACACAGTCTCGCAAGTCATCCAAAAAGGGTACAAATTGGGTGAAAGAGTTATACGCCCGGCCGGGGTCAATGTTTATGAATACAAGAGTGTCAAGGACGGTCCTTGACACTCTTTGACACATGGAAAATAAAATCAAAATTTGCGAACATTGCGGACAAAACTTCACAATTGGCGAAGACGAATTATCTTTATACAAAAAAGTTGGCATTGAGTTGCCAACTCTGTGTTTTTTCTGTAGGGTCAAGCTTCATTTGTCTTTCTGGATGTTCGGGAAATTCCGCAAAGGGAAATCCGATCTGTCGGGGCAGAACCTCATAACCATTTTGCCGGGGAAAAATAGATATCCGATTTACACTCTCACGGAATGGCATAGTGACAAGTGGAACGCTCTGGATTATGGAATTGATTATGATCCCAGCATCTCGTTTTTCACACAACTACAAACTTTGCAGGAAAAAATTCCCCATCCGCACCAAAATGGAAGCAAGAACACGGGCTGCGACTGGTGCGACGATGTTTGGAATTCCAAGAATTGCTATCTTTCCCGTTCAATGGAAGAATGCGAAGATTTGTTTTATTCATACCGGAATATAAAAGTTAAAAATTCCATTGACATGACCGTTTGTTTTTACTCGGAGAAAAGTTTCGGCTGTTCGGATTGTTATCACTCCTTTCGGCTCTTTTATTCCAAACACTCCCGTGATTGCATTGATTCTTATTTCTTATATGACTGCCGCAATTGCCAGAATTGCTTCATGTCTTGGAATTTGCGCAACAAGCAATTTTTCATAGAAAACATCCAGTATTCAAAAGAAGAATATGAGAAGAAAATAAAATCATTTCAGCTTGGCTCTTATAAATCAATAGAAGCGCATAAAAAACATTTTAACGAAATAGCGCAGGGAAAAGTGGTTCACAGGCAGAATTTCAATTTCAAAACATACAATTCCGATGGAGATTATCTGACCAATACGAAGGATTGCCACAACTGCCATACCTTAAGCGATTCGGAAAATTGCCATAATTACCTGAGAGGTCTGAATAATAAGTCAGTCATTGACTCCGCGGGGTGCTGGTATTCCGAGTTGCTGGGAAATTGCAGTTCTTGCAGTTACAGCTATGCGCAAAAATATTGCGTCTGGTCCACTTCCCGATATTCCGAATATCTGGATTTATGCATTGAATGCGAATATTGTTTCGGCTGTGTAGGTTTAAAGAAAAAGAAATATTGCATTTTAAACAAGCAGTATACAAAAGAAGAATATGAAAAATTGCGCGAAAAAATAATTTCCGACATGAAAAGACGCGGAGAATACGGCAAATTCTTGCCATATTCCATGAGCCCGGGACCGTTTAACTTATCTACTGGATTTCTTTATCTGCCTGATACTAAAAAGGAAGATATCTTAAAGCTCGGCGGTTACTGGGAAGATTTTGACGAAAGTCATATAGAAGGGATGCCGACCAGCGAATTGCCTGATGATATAAAAGATGTTCCCGACACTATTATCACCCAAGCGCTTATTTGTCCGGAGACTAATTGGCGTTTCAATATCGCCCAAAATGAACTTATTTTTTATAAGGAGAACAATATACCTTTGCCGAGGTACCATTTTGACTTCCGGACTCGGGAAGCCCTGAAATATCTAACAGTCCTCAAACCATACCCCTACAAGTGCATTTTCTGCAAAAAGGATATCATGGCATACTATCTACCGGAGTGGGGTTACCAAAAAATCGCTTGCGAGGAATGTTATAAACAGAATGTTGCATGAGTGTCAAGGACGGTCCTTGACATAAAATTGTCAAAGACCGTCTTTGACACTAGACTATGAATCCTGAAACCAAAAATTGTAAAAATTGCAAACGAGACTTCACCATAGAAGCCAAAGATTTTAATTTCTACGAAAAAATCAAAGTCTCGCCACCTTCGTGGTGTCCCAAATGCCGCCAGAGGCGCCGAGGCGCTTGGAGGAATGAGCGAACTCTTTATAGACGAAACTGCGATTTGTGCGGAAAGTCCACGGTGACAATTTATTC
>JBBUHH010000049.1:0-4696 GCA_038055775.1 Patescibacteria group bacterium
GAGGGCAACCGCACGACGCCTTCAGTTGTGGCAACTGCGAAAAATAATGATCGCATTGTCGGACTTTTAGCCAAGAGGCAGGCAATTACCAATCCGGAAAATACAATTGCCGAAATCAAGCGCTTTATGGGACACCGATTTGATGATCCGGGAGTGCAGAAAGACAAAGCAACAGCGGCATTTAAAATTGAAGTGGCTGATGGCGGGGGAGTGAAAGTGAAAATGCTCGACAAATTTTACCGACCGGAAGAAATTTCCGCAATGATTTTGCAAAAAATAAAAACGGATGTGGAGGCGAAACTCGGAGAAAAAATTACCGAAGCCGTCATTACTGTTCCCGCATATTTTAATGATTCACAGCGAAAAGCGACCAAGGACGCGGGAGCGATTGCCGGTCTTGATGTAAAGCGAATAATCAACGAGCCTACGGCGGCGGCTCTCGCTTATGGTTTTGATAAAAAGAAAAATGAAAAAATCGTGGTCTATGACTTTGGCGGCGGAACTTTTGATGTGTCGGTGCTGGAGATAGGCAGTGATGTGATTGAAGTAAAGTCCATAGATGGAGACAGCCATTTGGGCGGAGGCGATATTGACCGCATTATTGTCAGATGGATTGCCGACCAGTATAAAAAAGAGTCCGGCATAGATGTGACCAAAGACCCACTCGCGCATCAGAGGCTTCGCGAAGCGGCGGAAAAAGCAAAGCATGAACTTTCTACCACAATGGAATCGGAAATAAATATCCCGTTTATCACTTCGGACGCTACTGGTCCAAAGCATTTACTGATGAAAATGTCTCGCGCTACATTGGAATCTCTTACCAAAGAATTAATTGACCGCTCAATTGAAATCACCAAGCGCGCTCTCGCGGCTTCGCCTTTCAAGATGAATGAAATTAATGAAATCATCATGGTGGGCGGGCAGACTAGAATGCCGAGGATTGTGCAAGCGGTCAAGGAACTTTTCGGCAAGGAACCGAATATGTCTATCAATCCGGATGAAGTGGTTGCCCTTGGCGCCGCGGTGCAGGCGGGAGTGCTTGCCGGAGATGTGCGCGATGTGCTTTTGCTTGATGTTATTCCTCTATCTTTGGGCATTGAAACTTTGGGCGGTGTTGCCACAAAATTGATCGAAAGAAATACAACAATTCCTTCCAGCAAGTCGCAAGTGTTTTCTACCGCGGCGGATAATCAAACTTCGGTGGAAATTCATATTGTGCAAGGTGAGCGCCCGATGGCTTCAGACAACCGCTCTCTCGGGCGATTTATTTTAGACGGCGTTCCTCCGGCTCCTCGCGGTATGCCACAGATTGAAGTTTCTTTTGATGTGGATGCCAACGGTATTTTAAACGTCGCCGCAAAAGACAAGGCTTCCGGTAAATCTCAATCAATTAAAATTGAAGCCAGTTCGGGCTTGAAAGACGAAGATATTAAAAAAATGCAAAAAGACGCGGAACTGCACGCCGATGAAGATAAAAAGAAAAAAGAAGTTATTGATCTTAAAAATACGGCAGAGATGATAATCTATACTGCCGAAAAAGCGGTCAAAGACGCGGGCGACAAAATTGATGCGGCGCTCAAAGACGGCGTCAATACGAAAATCACCGCGCTGAAAGGTGTGAAAGACGGCACGGATGGGGAAGCGATTAAAAAAGCGACCGAAGAACTTTCCAGCGAAATGTCCAAAATCGGCGAAGCGATGGCAAAAGCCGGCGCCACTCCACAATCCCCAAAACCGCCAGAAGAGCAAGCATCGGAAATAAAAGATGCGGAATTCAAGGAGGGCGATAAGCCTGAAGGCGAAGCGCCGAAGAAGTAAAAACTCATAATATAGTAAAAAAAGCTTTTTTATTGTAAAATAGTGTGGTATGGAATTATCCGAATTGCCACCAAATAAAGACCTGACATATCTGGGAATCACCACTTATCGGGACAAAAATCAGCTTTTCGGTATCAAGCGCAAAGACCGGCGTCAGCATGTTTATATGCTCGGTAAGTCCGGCACCGGTAAATCCGTGCTGATGTTCAACATGATTATTCAGAACATCCGAAATGGCGACGGAGTCTGCATGGTGGATCCGCACGGAGAAAATGTGGAGGCGGTGCTTTCCGCCATTCCGCCGGAACGTATCAAGGATGTCGTCTATTTCAACCCCGCGGACGCCGATTATCATGTCGGGTTCAATGTGCTGGAATTGATTGACCCGCAGTACAAGCACTTGGTGGCTTCGGGCCTGATGGGCATTTTTACGAAAATATGGGCAAATGCTTGGAGCGCCCGCATGGAATATATTTTAAATAACGCGATTTTGGCATTGCTTGATACTCCGGGGACGACTTTGCTAGGCATTCCCAGAATGCTGGTGGACAAAGATTACCGCCAGAAAATAATTGCCAATTTAAAGGACCCGGTCATCAAGGCCTTTTGGGTACACGAATACGAAATGTGGCAGGACAGGTTCCGCAACGAGGCAATCGCACCGATCCAAAACAAAGTCGGGCAGTTCCTTTCCACCTCTATCATCCGCAATGTCGTCGGCCAAAGCAAAAGCACAATAAATATCTTTGACATGATGAACGAGGGAAAGATTTTTTTGGTGAATGTTTCCAAGGGGCGCATCGGCGAGGACAACTCCGGGCTTTTGGGCGGTATGATTATCACCAAAATACAACTCGCCGCCATGGAACGCGTGCGTATTCCGGAAGAATCCCGCCGGGACTTTTACCTTTTCGTTGACGAATTTCAGAATTTTGTGACCGACGCTTTTGCCGGCATTTTGTCCGAGGCCCGAAAATACAGGCTGAATCTGACTGTTGCTCACCAATACACCGCTCAGCTGGTGGCAGACAAAAGTTCGGCGGTACGCGATGCCATCTTCGGCAATGTCGGCACGACGATAGTTTTCAGAGTCGGGGCGGATGACGCGGAATTTCTGGAGAGCGAGTTTGAGCCGGAATTTGTCCCGCTGGATATAATTAACCTGCCTAATTACAAAGTTTATTTGAAATTGATGATTGATGGGGTAACCTCCCGTCCTTTTTCCGCCAAGACCTTGCCGCCTTTGGTAAGGACTGGCGACAAGAAGGTTGAAGAGGAAGTAATCCGTTCTTCGCGCGCGCTTTATTGCCGGACGAAAGAAGTGGTTGAGAAAGAAATCAACGACTGGAGCGGAATGTCGCTGGGAGATGACAGCAATACCGGAAGCGGAGCTTTGGAAAAATTTCCGGCAATTTGCTCTCTTTGCAAGAAAGAGACGACAGTACCTTTTAAACCGGACAAGGGACGCCCGGTTTATTGCAAGGACTGCATAGCCAAAATTAAATCCGGAGAAGTAAAAGTGGAAAAGACTTCTGAAAATCAGATAAAGCATGACGAGACCACCTTTTTCAAACCTTTGGCTGACCTCGGTATAGAATTTGAGAAAAAAGATAAAGGTCATGTGGAAGAAGGCAATAGGCATCCAGAGAGAACAGACAGTCCACACCATCTAATCAATGGCTCAAATAATAATCGCGGAGGAAGTAAACCCGGAATATTAGGCGCTATCAAAAAAGTTTTCAGTCCACCGATAAAGGCGGCAAACATTCCAAACAAGCCGCCGAAAGACAACACCGCTTTAAGGGAGTTTCTACAGACCCTGAAAGCGGAAAATCCTGAACCTAAACCGGAAATGAAGCCGATAGTTGCGAAAGAGCCCGAGCCGCAGGCGATAAAGCCGATTTCTCTTGACGCTCTTAAAGATAAAATAAAAGAATCAGCGCCGATACACAAAGATCGCGCCGCCAGTTCCGAGGATATGAATAAATTAAAAGAACTTATTCAAGAAAAAGTTTCTGCCGCTGTCGCCGCAACTCCCAAGCCCGCTCCGGCTCCCAAGATTGAACAGCCTAAGAGTGAAGTCCCTCCGCCTCCAACACCTCCTTCGCCTTCGCCGAAGGCTGAAGAGCCTACGCCAGTTCCCAAAAAGCCCAAAGAAGTACCCGAGGATGTCCTGCGTAAAATTTTGGAGTAAAATCTATTCTAAAATTCTATAGAATGTTAGAATGAAAGTTATGAATATAAAAATTTTAGATAAAAAAAATAGCATCGATGAAATCAAAAAAATGGCTGACTTTTGGTATGGCACAATGATAAAAGGGACCCTTGATGTCGAGCTTGGGCGAGTCGCTTTAGGCGGCGACTACCATATTGAATCTTTAGAGATGCTCACCGGTTCTGGTTCAAAATTTGAAGATGTTTGGGGTTTTAATATTCGTTTTGAAGAAAATCCAAATGGGATTTTGGAATTTGATTCCATGGTTAATATAAAGCCGAATTTTGGTAATCGTTCTCGTGGAATAAATAACGAAGAAGTAATAAAAAAAGCTACTGAAATTATTAATAAATTTATTGATCTGAAATAATTTATGGAAAAGAATTCTCTTTTTTATATGGCAAATCTTTATCCCGAAATCGGCAGACTTTTTTCTTTTCTAGACTCAAAAAAAATTGAGGCTGCCAACAACGCCAAAACTCGCGCTTTGGGTATCGTTGATCAAATTCTCTCTTTTAGAGATATCGAGCCCGCCGGTCGTGAAGAATGGAGTGTAATAAAAAATTTCATTCTTGGTTATGATAAACTGGATGCGTATGAACGAACTATTTTAGAAAAATATGCTGAACCTTTTTCTTTTAAATTTATGAATCAGTATTCTAA
>JBBUHH010000050.1:0-2915 GCA_038055775.1 Patescibacteria group bacterium
TCCAAGAAACATTTATGGTTCCCGAATCACAAGCGGCGGCTGTTGCGGTAAGACCCGTCGGCGTGGCAAGTGGGACAGGTAGTGTTATATTCGTCCAAGGTCCGCAATTATCGGCTTCATCTGATTCAGTAATCACTCCCCCGCCAGCGGAATTAGTCTTGTCGGCGCAGAGCCTCATGGATGGATTACTACCAGACGCAAAAGTGACGGAAGGAGAGACAGCTGTGCCTTGTTGACCGGCATCAAGCGCTGACATTGTGGAGGATGGAAGGTCGGTGGTAATCGGAAAAGGTAGGCCACTAATAAAAGTCGTAACCCTCTTTTGGAAAAAATATGGAAAAGATTTGCCGGTAGAAACGGTGCCAAGATTGGAAATAGTTCCGCGGTATACCTGCCCCACGCCAGCCGTAAGCGTGGTGGGAGTTACGCCGGAGGCGATAAGGTTGGGCAGACAACTTGGACTGGAAAAACCGACGGGGCAAGCCGTGGACCCGCCACAATTGGGGCTGGTAGAACCATTGGTGCATCCGCCCCCGCTCGGTCCAATACAATTCGGCAGAGTGCCGGTATAGCCGGTAGGACATTTACCGCTCCCGTTCGTACCCGTGCCGGTAGTACTGGTACAGTTAGGGTATGTACCAATATAGCCAGTCGGACAAACTCCCGGAGGCGGCGGATTGCCGCCTCCGGTCGTACCGCCCGGATTTACATAAGGGGTATCAGGACTGGGAGGCGTTTGAGGTGGAGGAGTTGTCGGGTCTGTGCTAGAAGGAGAACCCACACTATCTCCACTACATGTATAACCAAAAAGTTCGTACGGAGAATAAAAAGCATTGTAGTTAAAAGTACCATTATTTATTTGCGATCGAAAAGGCTCGATAGCAGCCTCTACTATATTAGAAAACCATCCACCTTGGTAATTTTTTACTCGATCGCGTTCAATGCAGGTTGAATTTGAATAAAGTGTCCTGTCAAAATCTGTCCCAGATCCGCCAGTCGAGAACACGCGAATGCCATGCGAAGGACGAGTGCTTCCTGGATTCCAATCTACTAAAAAATCACGGAGTGTATCCTTAAGATTGTAACTTTCAGGAAAATTGCCGTATTCGTCAGGTCTAACACTTCTTACAGTAAACTTCGGATCATGATCGGCGCAAGTAAATTTTAGGTGATATTTAAGATAATAAGTACCTGTGGGGACGACATTAATACTCTCAGTCCTTATAGGATTTTCAGTAACATTGGGTTTCGTCGGACCAACAACAGTCTTGTAATATTGCAAGGTACCTGGAATAAAAAGAGCGCCAGGATAACCGTATGTACCATCCATAGTAGGTACTAGACCTTTATCAAAAGCATATTGGCTATTTTCTCTGATTCGACTTCCGATTGCGTATGCAGGAACAAGACTCCCATCATCGGGGTCATAATACGCTCCTATGTTATTCTCAAAATATTTTTCATCTCCTAACTGATATGTTCGCGGCGTTCCATCGTTGTTATAGAGCCAATCATCCGCCACCGGCACGCAAGCAGGATTATATGCCTCCGCTTTTTGTGTCGGTATGAGGGAAAGAATCATTATTAAAGAAAGCAACCCGACCAGAGAACGAGAAAAAAAATCCGAGAATCTAAATTTAGATTTTGTCATAGCCTATATTATAAACTATGTAAAAATTTGTGCAAAGTGGGGGTTATCCCCCACACCTTTCGTTTTTTTATTGCTTCAGAACATACCCCCACACCTTTTAATTAAAAGGTGTGGGGGTTATCCACATAATTGGACAACTTTATAAACTTTCCAAGTTTTGACAAACTTTATAAAGTTTGCTATTCTACTCTTTATGGATATCCCAAAGAAATTACAGGTTATTAAACAAGCCACCAGTCTGACTCAAACTAAATTAGCCGAACGGCTCGGTGTTTCTTTTGTGACCTTTAATAGTTGGTGGACAGGTAAATCAATCCCTAGACCAAAAATACAAAAACTCATTGATGAGTTATTTTTAGAAGTAACGGGAGAAAAAATAATTCCGCTGGAGCAACTCATGGGCAAAAAACAGGTTCTGAGAAAAAAATCAGGAGAATATAAAAAAGTTCTTGTCAAAATACTCGACAATCCGGACATTCGGGACACATTTTTACTGAAACTTACTTACAACAGCAATAAAATCGAAGGAAGCACTCTTACTGAGCCGGATACTGCGTCCATTCTTTTTGACAATGTTTCCTTGCCAAACAAAACCTTGACTGAACAGCTTGAAGCTAAAAATCACCAAACAGCCCTTAATTATCTTTTTGAATACCTTTCCAAAGATGGAAAATTGGATGAAATCTTGATTCTCAAGCTCCATAGTATCTTAATGAATGGCATCCGTCCCGATGCAGGCATGTATCGAAACCATGCGGTCAGAATTTTGGGAGTCAACTTGCCTACTGCTAATTATATAAAAATTCCAGATTTAATTCCTGATATTATAAAAGAAATAAATAAAAATACAGATGATGTAATCGCTTTGTCAGCAACAGTTCACAGTCATTTTGAACAAATCCATCCTTTCTCAGATGGGAATGGACGCATCGGGCGGATTTTGATGTGTGCCATGTTGCTCAAAGCTAATATGCCGCCTGCGATTATTAAACAGGAAAACAAGCGATTGTATTATACATATCTATATAAAGCTCAAACTAAAGATGATGGAAGTTTATTGGAAGATTTTATTTGCGATGCTGTAATGTATGGATTTAGAATTTTAAACAGAGAAGAAAAATAGTCCTTGAATTCAAGGAGTGTTGCACTTGGGGGTTGAACTCAGGACTATTGAACTTGACAAAATACCCTAAAATATGCTATAATGCAAAGGATATCATTGTTTTATGCTCTCATTAGGAGTAACATTAATCATGATGTCCGA
>JBBUHH010000051.1:0-12269 GCA_038055775.1 Patescibacteria group bacterium
GAAGCTATATACAGCGCGACAAAAGGAAAGTCAGGTAGCAACTTAGGGTTGGCGCTCAAGCGTTCGGTTAAAATTTTAGAGAATAAACGCATGATTGGGAAATCCAAAGAAGTGCTAAATGCTTTGCAAGAAATTATTGATAAAAAAGAGGGGATAGTCAGAATGAAAGCAATCACAGCGCGCAAAATAGGACACACAGAGCAGAAAAAATTAGAGAATGAAATGAAAGAAAAATATAAGGCTCAAAGTATAGTTAGTGAATTTTTTGAAAAACCGGAATTATTGGGCGGAATACGGGTCGAGGTTGGAGATGAAATCTTGGACGCCACATATAAAAACAAACTTCGCCAATTAGAAAAATTTTTAATAAGGGAAACATAAGATGTCAAATAATATAGTAGAAAATTTAAGAAAAGAAATAGAGGCTTTCAAGATAGATACGCAAACTGAAAAAGTGGGTCATGTGATGGAAGTGTTCGATGGCATCGCGAAAGTTTCCGGACTTTCGGATGTAAAATCTTCCGAAATGGTTTCGTTTCCGAATGGAGAAACCGGTGTCGTCCTCAACTTGGAGGAAGACGCGGTGGGAGTAATTATTCTAGGGAGTTTTGAAAAAATAAAAGAAGGCGATGAAGTAAAGGCGACAGGCAAGATTTTAGAAATACCTGTATCCGACAGTATTTTAGGACGAACGGTGAATGCAATAGGCGTTCCGATTGACGGCAAGGGGGCTATAAAATCTACGAAGAGTTATCCAATTGAAAAAGTCGCTCCCGGCGTCGTCACTCGTCTTGGCGTGGATCAGCCGGTGGCTACAGGCATCAAGGCGATTGACGCTATCATTCCGATTGGCCGCGGTCAGCGCGAGCTTATCATAGGTGACAGGCAGACAGGCAAGACGGCGATTGCCATAGATGCTATTTTGAATCAAAAAGGGCAAAATATGATTTGCGTTTATGTTTCCATCGGACAGAAGGATTCAAAACTCCGCAAACTAGAGGCGCGGCTAGAGGAAGGCGGAGCGATGGATTACACGGTGATTGTTTCTGCCGGAGCTTCCGAAGCCGCCGCTATGTCTTATATCGCCCCGTATTCCGGCGTAGCCATTGCAGAATATTTTATGGACCAGGGCAAGGATGTGCTCATTATTTACGACGATCTTTCCAAGCACGCGGTTGCTTATCGCGAAATCTCCCTTCTGCTTCGCCGTCCGCCGGGCCGCGAATCCTATCCGGGAGATGTGTTTTATCTTCATTCTCGTTTACTTGAACGCGCCTGCCGCAGAAATGCCAAATATGGCGGTGGCTCCATCACCGCTCTTCCGATTATTGAAACGCAGGCCGGAGATATTTCCGCCTACATTCCGACCAATGTCATTTCCATTACCGACGGGCAGATTTTTTTGGAGTCGGACCTTTTCTATAAAGGCATCCGTCCGGCAGTCAATGTCGGATCTTCGGTCTCCCGCGTGGGTTCCAGCGCGCAGATCAAAGCCATGAAAAAAGTTGCTGGCACGCTCAAACTCGACCTCGCCCAGTTCCGCGAACTCGAAGCTTTCGCCCAATTTGGTTCGGACTTGGATGATTCCACCAAAAAGCAGTTAGAGAGAGGAAAAAGGGCGGTGGAAGTGCTGAAACAACTCCAATACGCGCCGATGAAGGTGGAACACCAAGTGGTGGCTTTATACGCTTTGACTAAGGGCTCCATGGACGATGTGCCGGTGAATAAAATAAAGGAATTTGAAGCCGGACTGCTTGATTACACCGAACGCCACGCAAAAGTTTTTTACAAAGAAATTACAGAATCCAAAATGTGGACAGACAAAGGCGAAGAAGCGCTCAAAAAAGCGATTACAGAATTTAAAAGTAGTTTCGTAAAATAAGATATGCCCGAAAAAATCGCAACAAAACCAATCATAGCTGACCCATCAAAATTTTCTCTAAGAGAAGAAGCTCTTAATTTGAAATTTACGGGTACTGAGCGTAGGTTTAATACCATAGATCCAGGATATCGTCTTACTGAAGTCTATGTTGACACAGAAACCGGAGAGAAATTTCATAGAATAGACCGCGATGGTTCATTTCAAAAATTTCTATCTCTTCTCGTAAAAGGCGTGATTAATGTTTCAGATATTGTAAAAATTGGCAATGACTATTATACTCACGAGCAAAATTTTGACAGTATTGAATCCGGTAAAGAAAATATTACTATTGAAATGGAAGCAGATCTTTTTATCATTAGGTGCATATTTGATGATTATGACCATAACTTTTTGTTAGGTCCCCATCCATTAAAACTTAAAAAAAAAGTTGAACATAAAAATTTAATTATTAATGAATCAAATTCTAAATTGAATTTTTTTGATTTTCACAATGCTTTTTATGATTATAAAAGAGGTATCATTCTAAATCGTTTATCCCTAGAAAAAACATTTAAAAAAATCTTTTCAGATAATAACTTTGAGTTAAATCCGAACAAAAATAAAATTATAGAAATTTTAAGAAGAAAGCTTCGTTTTCTTTCGACTCTATTGGGAGAAAATGAGTTGGAAAGATTTAAAAAAATAATTGCAAAGTCGGGTCTCAATTTAGAAGATAAAGACAGAGGTCCTAGAGTTCTATTTGATGATATTAGATTAAGATTACAAGTTTTAGATGAAGTATTATCAGAACTAGAACCTAGTCGCTAGAACCTAATTTATATGGCAGGCACCAAAGAAAAAAATAAACATATAGCACTTTTTGAAGGAAATAAAGTCCGAAGGGTTTGGCATGATGAAAAATGGTTTTTTGTTGTCGAAGATGTGGTCTTTGTGCTTGTTGAATCGAAAAACGTAAAGGATTATATTAATAAAATTAAACGACGAGATCCAGAATTAAGCAAAGGGTATGGACAATTTGTCCATACCCTTGGTGTACCTACTAAGGGTGGTGTTCAGCAAATGAACTGCGCTGATTTGGAAGGCATTTTTCGCATTATTCAATCTATTCCATCACCAAAAGCTGAGCCATTTAGACAATGGCTTGCCAAAGTCGGAAAAGAAAGAGTGGATGAAATTCAAAATCCCGAACTTGCCATGGGAAGAATGAAGAACTTATATGAGCAGAAGGGTCTTTCTACTGATTGGATAGCAAAAAGAATGCGCGGCATTGCCGTGCGAAATACTTTGACAGATGAATGGAACAAGCGAGGTCTGAAAAAAGGAGTTGAATATGCTATTTTGACTAATGAAATAATGCAGGGAACTTTTAGTATGAAAGTGGATGATTATAAAAAACACAAAAATCTTTCTGTACAGCACAATCTGCGTGACCATATGGGAGATATAGAGCTCATACTTACAATGCTTGCTGAGGCTACTACAACCAAACTTTCTGTAGACAGAAATTCTGAGGGTTTTAATAAATTGCATACTGATGCTAAAGAAGGAGGGGAAATAGCCGGCAAAACACGCAAAGAAATAGAAAGTCGTTCTGGTAAAAAAATTCAAACAAAAAATAACTTTTTAAATATTAAAGGTAAAAAGAAATTAAATTAAAAAAGTGTTAATATAATTTTATGGCAGGAACCAAAGAAATCAAAAGAAGAATAAAGAGCGTAAAGAATACCAAGAAGATCACCAAAGCTATGGAGCTGGTTGCCGCTTCGAAGATGAAACGGGCGGTGGCAAATACTTTGGCTTCGCGACTTTACGCCGAATATTCTTGGGAAATTTTGACTTCCATCGCGCAGAGTGTTGAAGATTTAGAGCATCCGCTTTTCACGGAGCGTTCAGAGTCGCCTGCGCAAAAAGCTACGGCGGACCAAAGAAAAATTTTGCTTATTTTAATTACTTCAAACAGGGGCTTGTGCGGGGCTTACAACGCGCAAGTTATCAAGAAATCCATTTTATTATTAAAAAATAATACTACAAAAATAGATGCGATAACCGTCGGCAAAAAAGGCGATGTGGCAATGCGCAGATTGGGCGTGAATGTGGTTGCCACTTTCTCACTCTCCGACAAGATTTCTTTGAATGAAATTTTTCCTATTTCCAAATTAGCCATAAACGAGTATAGTGCAAAGAAATATGAGAAAGTTTTAGTAGTATATACCGATTTTATTTCCGCTCTTACACAAAAACCGAATATCAAGCAGATACTGCCGGTCTCCCGCACAGATTTGAAAGAGCTAATTGAATCCCTGGAAGGAATTCCCCCTCTCCTTAACAAGGAGAGGGTTGGGGTGAGGTCTGATTATTTATTTGAAGGAGATAAAGTAGAATTAATTAGCAGTCTTGCTGAAAAATTGACTAGAATGCAGATATATCAGATGATGACAGAGTCAAATGCTTCCGAACAGTCCGCCCGGATGGTTGCCATGAAGAACGCATCCGAAGCTTCCGGAGAAATGATAGACGACCTGACTTTGATGTTCAATAAAGCCCGACAGGCGAATATTACCAGAGAAATATCGGAGATTAGCGCCGGCATGGCGAGCGTAAGTTGATTCCCCCTCTCCTTGTCAAGGAGAGGGATGGGGTGAGGTGAATTTAGAAATTTAAACAAAAAATTATCAATAAATTATAAAATTATGACAACAGGTACAATCAAAAGAATAATCGGGCCGGTCGTGGATGTAGACTTCTCCGCCAAAGGCGGATCCGCCTCGGGCGGAGGCGAAAACTTGCCGGATATTTTTACTGCGCTAGAGATAAAAAATGGAAATAAAAAACTCATTTTGGAAACCGAACAGCATTTGGGAGGCGGAGTAGTACGGGCAGTTGCCATGGATACGACGGACGGACTTTTTCGCGGAATGGAAGTCGTCAATACGGGCGCGCCGATATCTGTGCCTGTTGGAAAAGTGACCTTGGGACGCATTTTTAATGTGCTTGGAGATGTGATTGATGACGGTATTGCCTTTGGCTCTCCGGAGAGCCTAAGGCACTCGCCGATCCACCGCAAGGCTCCCGAATACATAAAGCAAGCCACAAAAGTGGAAATATTAGAAACTGGCATTAAAGTCATTGACCTCATCTGTCCGGTTTTGAAAGGCGGAAAAGTTGGGCTTTTCGGGGGAGCCGGGGTGGGCAAGACTGTCGTCATTCAGGAACTTATTCATAACATAGCGTCGAATCATGGGGGCTATTCGGTTTTTGCCGGCGTTGGAGAGCGAACTCGCGAAGGCAACGACTTGTATCACGAAATGAAGCAGTCTGGAGTCCTCGATAAAGTAGCAATGGTCTTCGGACAAATGAACGAACCGCCTGGTGCGCGTATGCGGGTAGCTTTGTCTGGACTCACGATGGCGGAATATTTTCGCGACCAAGAAGGCAAAGATGTGCTTTTCTTTATTGACAACATTTTCCGTTTCACGCAGGCTGGTTCGGAAGTCTCCGCGCTTTTAGGTCGTATTCCTTCCGCCGTGGGTTATCAGCCAACTTTAGGAACAGAAATGGGCGCCATGCAGGAAAGAATTACTTCTACAGACAAAGGCTCGGTCACTTCCGTACAGGCGGTTTATGTGCCGGCGGACGACCTGACCGACCCGGCCCCAGCGACTACTTTCGCGCATTTGGATTCCACGGTGGTTTTGAATCGTTCGCTTTCAGAAATTGGTATCTATCCGGCTGTTGATCCCCTCGACTCATCCTCGACCATCCTCGACCCGAACATCGTCGGACAGGAACATTACAATGTATCCCGCGAGGTTCAGCGCGTGCTTCAGCGTTACAAAGATTTACAAGACATTATCGCCATTTTGGGTATGGAAGAGCTTTCGGAAGCTGACAAAGAGCTTGTAGCTCGCGCCCGCAAGATTCAGAAATTTCTTTCCCAACCATTCTTCGTCGCCGAGCAATTCACCGGTACCAAGGGGCAGTATGTTCCGCTCAAGGAAACCATTCGTTCGTTTAAAGAAATTCTAGAAGGCAAGCACGACAGTAAGCCGGAAGGGGAGTTTTATATGCGAGGCGCTATGTAGCGCTGAAGTCCTGAGCGAAGTCGAAGGAAAGGGTGTTTGAAAAAATTTGAATTATGTCAAAACAATTAAAACTAAAAATAGTCACACCAGAACGCCTAGTCCTTGAAGAAATGGCAGACCAAGTCAGCATCCCGACTACCGAAGGCGAGATTACCGTTTTGCCGGACCATATTCCGCTAATAGCCGGACTCAAGTCTGGAGATGTCGTCGCTTTTGTAAATGGCGAGCATGTGCCGATGGCTGTCGTGGGTGGATTTGTGGAGATAAAGAAAAATGGAAATGATGTGACAGAAGTCGCTGTGCTGGCAGACTTTGCCGAACATGTGTCCGAGTTTTCGGACGAAAAAATCTCGCAAGCCAAAGCCCGCGCGGAAGAGCTCAAAAAACAGTTAGAGAATAAAGACCATGTAGACTTTGAGCATTTTGAAGCCGAACTCGAACGCTCGCTCACTCGCGTCAAAATCGCCGACAAGTGGAGAATGAGGAAGTATAGGAAATAAAAAATATGAAAGAAGCAGTACGAAAGATAGAACTTGGTGGTGAACAGCTTGATACTATCGTCGGAGTTTCTTTTTTTCGTATTAATACTCAAGGGAAAAGAGAAATACTTTTAGTGCAGGGACTTTCGGGTCAATGGTACTTTCCAGGAGGTAAAATAAGGGAAGGGGAAAGTTTCGAAGAAGGACTTCGCCGAGAATTAAAGGAAGAATTAGGGATTACCTACGATGGTAATTTTGAAGGTTTTTCTATTGATTCGTATGAAATAAAAGGAAAACGCTTTGGTATTGCAAATACAACTGCGAAAAATGAATTAAAGCAAGAGCCTCAACTTCAGTCGAATGAAGCGGTTAAAAATTTTGTATGGACTGCTAACCCGCTTGATTTAGATTTAACTATTCAGGCTAGAAAAATTATTTCAGAAAAAATGCGATGGGATAATGCTACTTTAAATTACGGAGAGAAAAAGAATAAATTTGAAGAAAAATAAGAATGCCTAAATTTTACATAGTAACGACGCTGAAAAATATTTGACTATTTTGCTGGATAGATATATACTAAATAGTAGTATTATAAATTAATATTATATTATCATATGTCCACAATATCTGTGCCCTTAAATTCAAAATTAGAATTATTTTTAAATAACTTGGTTAAATCTGGTTTTGCCAGCAATAAGGCAGAAGTTATGAGAAAAGCTTTGACTCGTCTATCTGAGGAGGAAGCTATTTTTGCCGTGCTTAAGTCAGAACAGGAGATAAAACAAGGTTTAATTTTGAGAGGGGATTTACGAGAATTAGCTAAAAAGATAAAATAATTCTATGAAAATAGCCTACACTCCGGCTTTTATTAGGCAGTTTAATGTTCTCCCGCTTGAATTACAGGAAGAAGTTTTAGAAAAAACTGAACTTTTCAAAGACAGAAAAAATCATAAAGCATTAAAAGTTCATAAATTACATGGTCGGCTTGCTTCAAGATATGGTTTTTCCATTGATTACAAAAATAGAATAGTTTTTACTTATCTTGAAAAAGATGAAGTCGTATTTTTGGCTGTTGGAGATCACGATATTTATAATAAATAATTTTTTTTTATGTCGAAATTTTTTGTAGTAGCTACGCCGATAGGAAATATGGGAGACATCACGCTTCGGGCGATTGAGACGCTTAAAAGCGTTGATTTGATATTGTGCGAAGATACGCGGGAGACAAAAAAGATTTTAGATAAATACGGCATAAGTAAGCCCACGATGAGTTATCACGCCCAGAGTAAACTTTCCAAAGTAGATAAAATTTTTGAATTATTAGAAGAGGGAAAGAATCTCGCGCTAGTTTCCGATGCCGGCACGCCGACGATTTCAGATCCGGGCGCGATGCTAGTTTCAAAAATAAAAGAGAAATTCGACCTCATCCCTTCGCCCCTCTCCTTGTCAAGGAGAGGGGTTGGGGGAGAGGTTCAGGTGGTTCCCATTCCTGGACCTTCGGCTGTCATTGCCGCGCTTTCGGCTTCAGGATTGCCGACGCACGAATTTACTTTTCTAGGATTTTTGCCGCACAAAAAGAGGAGAGAAACTTTATTTAAAGAAATTGCTTCATCTCTGCGCACGATGGTATTTTATGAATCTCCGCACAGAATTTTAAAAACTCTGGAATCGCTTATAAAATTTTGCCCCAATAAAAAAGTCTGCATCGCGCGCGAGCTGACAAAGATTTATGAAGAATTTAAAACAGACACGCCGGCTGAAGTTTTGGAATATCTAATAAAAAATCCTGTAAAACAAAGAGGGGAATTTACGGTAATTGTTGCGTAAAAAAGGGACGCGCACGGATGGTTCCGCGGCACGTCCCTCTTCTCCGATGCTAATCTCACTTGTGTAGCACCGAAATTTTTATAGAACGACTTGCGTCGTCCCGGACCAAAGGAGAGGTGTTTTCCTCCTTTTCCGTGGATAAGGGGATTTCCACGAATATCCTTATCCCCCCTTCTTTTTTTGCGTACTCCCTGGCAAATACATGATTACCGGCTGAAAATTCGACTGGCGGTTTGTCTTTCCCCAATCCCGTTTCTAGAATGTACAGGTATTGCATATCACTAAAGAGTATAAGCTAAATCAATATAATTTGCAAACTTACTATTTTAACCTATGTTTCAAACAAGTAATGATAGACCAGTCGAAACCGCCTTTCCCGGCCAAGTATTTCATCTTATCTAGTGCCCAAATGGCGTCATCTAGTACCTCATTGCACGCCATGTAAAGCATTTTTGCCTCTTTGGCGAGTTTATTATAGGCGTATCTGCTCTTATAAAAATCTTTCGGCATTTTTTCCCAACCGTTCATTTTGTAGTAGCAGTTTACTATTTCATGAACTGGATTTACAGCCTCTTTGTGCTTTTTTAGATTATCCAGATATCCCGCGAAGGGATTTTTGAGACTGTTTTTTTCGTCTTTGTTCATGCTTTGATTCTATCACAAATGTGATAATATGAAACTCATGGGAATTTTTTCAAAGAAACTGGGTATAGACTTAGGGACAGCCAATACGCTTGTATTTGTGCCGGGCAGAGGAATCGTTTTAAACGAACCTTCTGTGGTGTCCGTTTCTGAACAGGACAACAGGATTTTAGCGATTGGTTTTGAAGCTAAAGACATGATTGGCAAGACGCCGGAATCGATAATTACTTATTGCCCGATGAAAGACGGAGTGATTGCGGATTATCGGGTAACCGAGGCGATGCTTCGCTATTTTATAAATAAAGCCATGGGGCGATTTAATTTTTTCAAGCCGGATGTGATGGTGTCTGTACCGGCGGGAGTGACCAGCACGGAGAGGCGCGCGGTAGTGGAAGCTGCCATCCGCGCTGGCGCAAAAAATGCTTATGTGGTCAAGGAGCCCATTTTGGCGGCTATCGGCGCGGGAATTCCGATTTACGAATCAAAGGGACATATGGTGGTGGACATCGGCGGAGGCACGACGGATGTGGCGGTCATTTCGCTTGGCGGCATAGTCTCTTCTAAATCTGTCAAATGCGCGGGAAATAAAATAGATCAGGCAATCGCCGACTACATCAAAAAGACTTTTAATTTAGCGATAGGAGACAGGACGGCCGAGGAAGTGAAAATAAAAATCGGCGCGGCGATGCTTCTGGAAGAAGAACTTTCTGTCACAATCAAAGGGCGGGATTTTATTCAGGGACTGCCCCGTTCCGCGCGAGTTGGAACTAATGAAATCGTGCGCGCCATTGACGGAGAACTCAAACAGATAATTAAAGCGATCAAAGATGTCTTGCAGGAAACTCCGCCTGAGCTCGCTTCGGATATTATCGATCAGGGAATAATTATGACCGGAGGCTCGTCCCAGCTGCGTAATTTTACCGACTTGGTTTATCGCAAAACGGGAGTGAAAGCGACTCTGGCCGAGGATCCGCTTTTTTGCGTGGTAAGAGGCACAGGCATAGCACTAGAGCATCTTGATGTTTACAAAAAAACCGTATTAAGCAAGAAGTAAAATGTTCAAACATTTGGATAAAAATTATCTGCATCACGCGTACTTGATTGAGGGAGCGCGGGAAGAAATTGTGCCGGAAGTTTTAACATTTTTTGAAAATTTAAACATTAAGATTTCCGGCAATCCGGATTTCTGCAGAATATCCATCGATAATTTTAAAATTGATGAAGCGCTCAGTCTACGAGGAATGTCCACAGATAAAAGCTTCTCACTTGGTAAGAAAATATTTTTAATCTGCGTAAATACTCTTTCCTTGGACGCGCAAAATGTTTTGTTGAAAATGTTTGAAGAACCGACAGCAAACACCCACTTTTTTTTAATTGTCCCAGACAAGAATTCTTTGCTGAAAACGCTTGTTTCCAGATTTTATGTGATTTCCGCTAGGTCTTGCCTAGTGGAAGATATGCAAGAAGTTGAGGTGTTTCTTAAAATGCCCCTAAACGCGCGTATTAATTTTTTAAAAGATTTTTTGACGGAAGAAGAGGCTGAAGAAGACACAGCGCAGCTTGATTCTATGAGAGCGAAATCATTAAGATTCATAAACTCGCTTGAATCTTACTTGCATAAAAAGCTAGTGTCAAAGGCGGGCTTTGATACTCAGTTTTTTAAGCATATTTTCAAAGTACGCGAATTTTTGCGTATGCCGGGGAGTTCTACTAAAACCTTGATGGAGTCAGTAGCTTTAGTTGTGCCTAAATTTTAATTTCTGTTATACTGTATACATGATGTACAACTTTTCAATTTTTAAAGCAGAAATTAAAAAAGTAGGGGATTTTTTGAGCAAGGAATATAGTCAGCTTAATATAGGGCGAGCGTCGCCTATGGTTTTAGATGGCGTAACGGTGGAGGCATATGGTTCGCGCGTTCCGCTCAAAAATACAGCTTCCGTATCCATTGAAGACCCAAAGACTCTGCGCATCAATCCTTTTGACAAAAGCCAGATAAAAGAAATAGAAAAAGCGATAGCCGCCGCTAATTTAGGGCTTTCTATTGCTGTTGACGATATGGGTATTCGGGTAATTTTTCCACAGTTAACTACAGAGAGCAGACAAAGTCTCGTGAAAGTATTGAAAGAAAAATTAGAAGAACAAAGGATAACAATACGGCGAGAGCGGGAATGGATATGGGACGACATTCAGAAAAAAGAAAAAGAGGGGAAGCTGACGGAAGATGAGAAATTTAAAGCCAAAGAAGAATTGCAAAAGATTATTGATGAAGCAAATAGAAACTTGGAGGCAAGCTTTGAGAAAAAACAGAAAGAAGTGATGGGGTAGAGCTATATGAGCATCATTATATTTTTTATAATCCTCTTGGTATTGGTTCTCGTTCATGAATGTGGACACTTTTTCGCGGCAAAAAAATTTGGCGTCCGGGTGGATGAATTCGGTTTTGGCTTTCCGCCGAAAATATTCGGCATTAAAAAAGGCGAGACGGAATATACTTTAAATGCTTTACCTATCGGGGGATTTGTTAAAATATTTGGAGAGAATCCTAATGAAGAAAACACTAATGGACCAGATGCTAGTCGAAGTTTTGTGAACAAGCCAAAGTGGCAGCAGGCGATAATTCTATTTGCCGGCGTAGCAATGAATTTTCTTTTGGCGTGGATACTGTTTTCCATCGGATTTATGTCCGGACTTCCGACATCAGCGGGTAGTGAACCCACAGGTTTCAAATTAACCGATGTAAATTTGACGGTTGTTTCTGTTTTGGAAAATTCTCCGGCGGGCGCGGCGGGGCTTAGGTCTGGAGACAAAATAGTGGCTCTCTCAAGCGGAGACGACTATATTGAAACTCTTAATCCTGATACTCTGAAATCATTTGTGCTTTCTCATGGCAGTAAAGAAATAAATCTTGGATATATGCGCGGGCAAAATAAAGTATTTCACTCGGCTAAAATTACTCCCACTCAAACTTCGCTTGATAGTGATCCTAAAATAGGCATATCCATGGATATGATAGGCACGACCAAATTACCCTTCTTTACGGCTTTTAAGGAGGGGATGCTTCTAAACTTGGCTGTCACCAAAGACACGGCGCTAGGGCTTTTTACGCTCATTGGGGAAGGCATACAGGGCAAGGGCAGTCTTGAATCAATTACCGGACCCGTGGGCATTGTGGGCATCGTGGGCGACGCCTACGAGATCGGTTTTGTTTATCTCCTTTCTTTAGCCGCATTAATATCCATAAATCTCGCCATTATAAACCTGCTTCCGTTTCCGGCGCTGGACGGCGGGCGGCTTTTATTTTTACTGATTGAAAAGATAAAAGGTTCGCGCTTGAATCCAAAATTTGCCAACACC
>JBBUHH010000052.1:0-2169 GCA_038055775.1 Patescibacteria group bacterium
CTTCTCCGTTCGCTTGCTATTTCTCGCGCCGGCCGATCAGGCGATGAAAAAATAATTTCCGAAGCAAAGAAAAAATTTGCCACAGGCAAAATAAATCCCGATATCCGCGGAGCCGTGTATTCCATCATTGGGAAGTGGGGCGGAGAAAAGGAATACCGAGCTTTTATGGCGAGGTATAAAAAAGAAACTCTGCACGAAGAACAAAACCGCCTCGGCGGAGCCTTGGGAGATTTCCAAGATGAAAAACTCCTGAAACAAACCTGCCAGTTTGCTTTGAGCAAAAATGTCCGCAAGCAAGATACCATCAGCATTCTCTCCTCTCTCGGCGCGAACCCCGCCGGTCGCGATATTTGGCTTTCCTTTATACAAAAGAATTGGAAGACTCTAGTCCAGCGTTACGGCGAAGGCGGGCATACGCTCCAACGCCTAGTCAAAGCTATTGGGGGCAGCGCAGAAGAAAAGCATTTTAAATCTTTCAAAAAATTCTTCGCCACCCACGAAGCCCCGGGCGCCAAACGCGCCATAGAGCAAGTCAAAGAAAAGCTAGAAGGCAATGTCGCATGGCTCCGCAGAGATGGAAAGAAGATTGAAAAATTTTTGCTGGCTCTAATCTCCTAAACCTCCTCCAACTAAACCATCTTTATGTTTTATCGAATTAAAGTATCTTCTTTTACTTCGCGGTTGTGTAAGTGCAGATAGTTCAACCTCAAATTTTCCCGCTTTGTCTTTTGAAAGATGTGAAAGCGCTATACCAACACATCGAGCCACCCAAGGACCTTTACCAGTCCAATCTCTTTTAAATTCAGATACATCAAACTGCATTCCGCCCATTAAAATTTTTTTCACACCCAAATCGGTCAATTTATTACTCAAAACTTTCCACGCTTCATCTTCGCTCTTGTCCTTTACTTGCGGAGTGGGATTACCCGAGCCTGGACCTGTGGAAACAAAATACACTCCATTTTGAGAATTTCCTTTAGGATTCTCTGTGAGCCAAACTTTAAGTTTTTCAACATACCTTGCCTCTTCCAAAATAATCATTGGTGGAGTTTTGTCTTCAAACGGATGATTTTTGACCATAAAATACAAAAGGTGCGCCGCTTTTTCTTCTACAGTCGGATAAAGTTCGTTGCCTCCAAATGTCTGCATCACATTGCCGACAATTCCAGAAACAGCGCCTGCGCTTCTTTCACTACCAAATATATCTGTGGCTTCTCCTTTTTCAATAAGAGTTTTTCGCAGAGTGAATAAATCTTTTGATATTTTATCTCCCGTGAGGTCAACTTTCTTTTTAGTCAGTTTGCCTTTTGATAAAAGTTCCCTGTCGTATGCATCAAGTGAAAGCCATGTATCCGCAAAAAGCGAGATGAGTTCTACTGCGTCTCCGGCATTCACGGAAGACCCTGCGGGCAAAAGTTTTTTGATATCTTCTACGACACTCAGAAACTGCGCGTAATTTTTCGCGATTCGATTTTTGTTGATTGCGTATCCATCAACGATATATTTACGAAGTGTTTTTGTTGCCCATTTTCGAAACTCTGTGGCAGTTTTTGAATTAACACGGTAGCCAACTGAAAGGACAACATCCAAATTATAATGCTCTACATCTCTTTCTATGGTTCTTTCTCCCTCAGTTTGAACTAGTGCAATTTTTGCACTAGTTGCCTTTTCCTCAAGTTCTTTTTCTTTGTAAATATTTCTAATGTGTTTAGTGATAACAGACCTTTCAATGGCAAAGATACTAGCAATTTGAACCTGTGTCGCCCATAATGTCTCGCGCGTAAAGTCACCACGAAGCTCAATGGCTCCGTTTTTTGCCTGATAAATTATCACGCCCTTATTTTGCTTTATCTTTTTCTCTCTCATTTTTTCATTATATCAAAATTCTTAGATTCATGATATGATGGAACCCATGCCAAAAACCCTAAACGGTCGCACAACAAAATACGAGATAGATGACCAGTTTTTGAATCGACATTCGCCTCGGGCTTTGTCGGGGGAGAAATTGTCGGAGGAGGAACTGATGACCCTTTTTGACGCCGCCCGCTGGGCGCCGTCTTCTTACAACATTCAGCCTTGGAGGTTCATATACGCCATGCGAGAGACACCGGAATTTGAAACTATGTTTTCCCTGCTGGTGGATTTCAATAAAAACTGGTGCGTGAACGC
>JBBUHH010000053.1:0-11491 GCA_038055775.1 Patescibacteria group bacterium
ACTTTCGGTCCGGTCCAACCTTTCGGCGTTACGAGAATTATCATTGGCCAGCGCGGTCGAGTAGTCACATTTCTTTTTCGAGCATCTGCCTGTATACGCTTTATTTCAACAACGACTTCATCCAGTACCTTTGCCATAGCTTGATGCATCGCGTGCGGATCTTCTCCTTCGACAATGTGCGGTGTCCAGCCATATCCGCGAAACAACTGGTTCAATTCTTCCTTTGAAATACGCGCAAAAATCGTTGGGTTTGAGATTTTATATCCATTTAAATGGAGAATGGGCAGTACTGCGCCATCGGTTTTCGGATTGAGGAATTTGTTTGAATGCCATGAGGTTGCCAAGGGTCCCGTCTCCGCTTCCCCGTCCCCTACAACGCATGCAGTAATTAAGTCGGGATTATCGAATACCGCCCCGAACGCGTGGCTGAGAGAGTAACCCAGCTCGCCGCCCTCATGAATAGATCCGGGACATTCAGGGGAAACATGGCTGGGTACGCCGCCAGGAAAAGAAAATTGCTTGAACAATTTTTTCATTCCCTTGGAATCTTGGCTGATATCGGGATACACTTCGCTGTAAGTACCTTCGAGATAAGTATTGGCAAGCAGGGACGGACCGCCGTGACCCGGACCTGAAATGTAAAGCATATTGAGGTCGTACTTTTTTATTATTCTATTTAGGTGGACATATAAAAAATTTTGCCCCGGCGATGTACCCCAATGTCCCATCAAAAGAGGTTTGATGTCATCTTGAGAAAGCGGACGCTTGAGGAGCGGGTTATCATACAGATAAATTTGCCCGATGGAAAGATAATTTGCCGCGCGCCAGTATGCGTCTATTTTTTCAACAACATCTTTTGATAAATAATTTTTCTTATTCATCCCGTTAGAGGTAGGAAATGCCTTGCATTTCCGTAATTATATCACTTTTAATTAAAACTTTTAACATAAATTATTTTTCTCTTTTATTTCCAATAATAAACCGTATGACCTCTAACGGGATTCATGTGATTGCGATGCGACAATGCTTATAATGTTGACGATATCATCTATCTTCGCTCCGCGTGATAAGTCGCTGACCGGTTTTTTCAATCCCTGTAAAATCGGACCAAGCGCTTGTGTCTTTGGGAAAAGGCATGCTACGAGCTTGTAAGCGATATTTGCGGCATCAAGCGAAGGGAAAATTAATACATTCGCTTTGCCATCAATCAAATTTCCCGGAGCTTTCCGATCTGAAATAGATTTGACGAGCGCGACATCCGCTTGAATTTCACCATCAATAATAAGCTTTGGTCTTTGAGCGCGTATCAAATCAAGCGCTTTTTTTACAATACTTATCGATTGACCATCACCGCCGGAACCTTTCGTGCTGTACGAAAGAAGCGCTACTCTGGGCTCGTCTCCGACGATACGGGAACGAGCGTCCGAAGCCGCAATGGCAATGTCTGCGAGTTGTTCGGAAGTTGGCTGTGGCACCACGGCGCAATCAGAAAAAGTCAAAACTTCTTCATTGTCCCCGTCTCGAAAACCCGGGACAATCATATAAAATGAACTCGAGATTGTCTCGATTCCGGGAGCTTTTCCGACGAGCCATAGTCCTGCCCGCAAAACATCCGCGCTCGCGTATGCCGCGCCAGCCACCAACCCATCGTAAGCTCCCTCGCGCAACAAATACATGCCGTACATCAATGGATCGCGCGCAAGACGATGCGCCATTTCGGAAGTCAATTCATCTTTTGTGCCGACCTTTCCCGACCGTAGTTCAAGAAGTAATCTAGCGAGAGCATCTGCCCGCCCTTCCTCTATCTCAACATAGTCAAAACCAAGAGCCTTAATCTTTGGAGCATTCTCTTTGTTACAGACAAAGATAGGCGTAGCAATTTTTTCTTTCAGAATAATTTTCGCCGCTTCAAGCATCCGCTCATCTTCCGCCTCCGGAAGAATTATTTTCCTGATATGTCCGTCCTTAGCGCGGGCGCGAAGATTGTGAAGAAAAGTATTCATATAATTTTTCATTAATTTTACTCTACCGTCACGGACTTTGCCATATTTCGGGGTCTGTCTGGATTTTGACCTCTTTCCACGGCAAGATAGTAAGCGAATAGTTGCAAAGGTATGACGGACAAGATAGGAGTCAGCATTTCGAGTGTTTTCGGAATATATATTACATCATCGGCGATATGCGCTATGCGCTTGTCTCCTTCAGTAGCAATCGCAAGAACTTTTCCGTCCCGGGCTTTTATCTCCTGCATGTTTGAAATAACTTTTTCATATACGCTATCTTGCGGCGCGATAAACACACTCGGGAAATTTTTATCTATCATGGCAATTGGTCCGTGCTTCATCTCTCCTGCGCCGACTCCTTCCGCATGTAGATAAGAAGACTCTTTTAGTTTCATCGCTCCCTCAAGAGCGATGGGAAAATTATATTTTCTGCCCATAAAGAGAAAATTTTCATACTTAGCGTATTTCTTCGCGATTTTCTTAATCTCATTTCGTTTTGAGAGTATCTTCTCAATTTTATCCGGAAGCGCTTCCAACTCTAAAGCAATTCGTTTTCCCATGGAAAGCGAGAGTCCGCGTTGTCGCCCCAGAAAGAGAGTTAAAAGCGCGAATACTACAAGTTGTGAAATAAACACTTTTGTAGACATCACGGAGAGTTCTGGTCCAGCGTGATTATAAATTCCCGCGTCGGTCTCTCTGGCGATTGTGGAACCGACGACATTCACAATGCCAAGAGTGAGCGTTCCTTTTCTTTTCCCCTCGCGCATGGCTTCCAGCGTATCCGCGGTTTCCCCGGATTGAGACACCGCAATGAGTGTGGTATCTTCATCTACAACCGGTTTGCGGTATCTGAATTCAGAAGCATAATCTATCTCTGTCGGGATACCAGCATATTCTTCCAGCATATATTCCCCCACCCGGCTTGCGTTCAAGGCGGTGCCGCAGGCGACAATTTGTATTCGCTTCGTAAGACGGAGTTTTTCAGTCACTTCTTCAATTCCGCCGAGCTTCGCAAGCCCGTCTTTTACCAAGAGTCTGCCACGCAGGGTGTTTCTGATCGTCTCCGGCTGTTCCATGATTTCTTTTAAAGTAAAATGCTCAAAACCGCTTTTTTTAATCTGGTCAATATCCCATTCAATTTCTTCCCCCGCTCGTTTGACACTTCGATTGCCAAGCGTAAAAATTTTATGGCTTTGCGGAGTGATAACAGCTATTTCTCCGTCATTCAAATAAAGCACCGTCTTTGTATGGGCAATAACCGCAGATACATCCGAAGCGATAAAATTTTCTCCGTTTCCGAGTCCGAGAAGCACAGGAGCTCCCATTCGAGCGGCAATTATTTTGTCCGGCTCGTATGAAGATGCAATCATCAGCCCATAAGTTCCTTTCAGAGATTTGAGTGTTTTCAAAACTGCTTTTTCCAGATTTTTTTCTTTCTGATAATTTTCTTCAATAAGATGCGCGATAACCTCTGAATCAGTCTCCGAACTAAAAGTGTGATGTCTTTTTTTCAACTCTTCTTTGAGCGTCTGGTAATTTTCGATAATGCCATTGTGAGCGATGAATATATTTTTTGTGCAGTCGGTGTGAGGATGAGTATTTTTTTCTGAAGGCTTGCCGTGAGTCGCCCATCTGGTGTGTCCGATACCGAGCGCGCCGGGCAATTTCATATTACTGCAGGCATTCTGAAGAAGTGAAACTTTTCCAACAGTCCGCACATTTTTTTTTGAGCTTCCATCTAAAATAGCCACTCCCGCAGAATCATAACCACGGTATTCCAACCGGGACAAACCTTCAAGGATTATCGGGAGCGCTTCTCTTTTACCTATATATCCAATAATTCCGCACATGGAAGGATGATAGCAAAAAATCATAATTTAGGCTAATATTTACAAATGCAATCTAAAGCGAAAAATATAGTCACCATCGGCGGGGGCACCGGCAGCTATAATGTTCTCTCCGGATTGAAAAACCTGCCAAATTTCTCTATTACTGCGCTGGTTTCCATGGCGGACGATGGGGGTTCTGGCGGAGCGTTAAGAAATGAACTTGGAGTTTTACCTCCCGGGGATGTAAGACTCTGCCTGGTGGCTCTTTCTGAACATAGCAATATAATGGGCGAATTGATGAATTACAGGTTTAAAGAAGGGACTTTAATTGGACATAATTTTGGAAATATTTTTTTAGCGGCATTTGAAAAAGTTACGGGAGATTTTGCAAAAGGAGTCGAAATAGCAGGAGAGATACTAAAGATCAAAGGCAGAGTAATACCAGTAACAAAAAATAAAGCGGAACTCGTGGTATCACTCGTAAATGGAAAAGTTTTTGAGGGAGAAAATAATATACAAAATGCCGATTTGCAATCCGTGGACATTAAAGAAGTTTTTTATAAAAATAAAGTTTTATTGAATGAGCATGCGAAAGTCTCTCTACTTAAAGCAGATTTCATAGTTTTAGGTCCCGGAAATTACTTCTGTTCCGTTCTTCCCAATTTAATTGTTGAAGGTTTTAGGGAAGCCATTTTAAAAAGTAAAGCCAAAATAATTTTGCCCATAAATTTAACCAACAAATCAGGACATACGACGAATTGGAAAGTGGCTGATTATGTAAAAGATGTAGAAAAATATTTAAGAAAACCCGTTGATTTTATTTTAGTTAATAATGATCAATTGTCTAAAGAACAAATTGAACGCTATAAACAAGAGGAGGGGGAAGGGGTACTCATTGAAGACAATTTAAATGATAACCGTGTCATTAGGGCTTCCCTTCTTTCCAATATTATATTTGAAAAAGCAAAAGAAGATATATTACCAAGCACAAAAGGATTTATCCGCCACGATTCAAAAAAACTGGCTGAGTGCATAGAAAGAATAATAAAGAAATAAAATGAGATTTATTTTTGATTTTGACGATGTGCTGTTTCATAACACAAAGAAATTCAAAGAACATATGTATATATGTTTAGAAAAAGCGGGTGTGTCTCGCAGTATGGCAGAAGAATATTATAAAAAAATACCCAAAAGTGAATTTTGGTTAAAAAAAATGCTGACACATTTTTCTATTAAAGAAAGTTTTTACGAAGAAATATTAAAAGAAAGTAAAAATTTTTTAGATAAAGAATTAGTAAATATTGTAAAAAAAATAGGTAAGGAAAATTGTTTTATTGTAAGTCATGGATACGAAGAATGGCAGTTGGATAAAATAAAAAAAACCGGAATAAACTTACTTTTTCGAGAAGTTATTATAGTCCAAGGCAGTAAAAAGGAAGCTGTGGAAAAAATAGCGGAAAAATATAAAGATGAAGAAGTAGTATTTATTGACGACCAAGCCAAGCATTTTGAGAATTTGGATTTCAAAAAATACCCGAATTTGAAAACAATTCTCTTTGACGAAAAAGGTTTAGAGAAACTTATTTCAATTTTTCTTCAGTCGTAAGCGCGGGTTCAGTATAAACCGGCACGATGGTAAACCGTAGGCGACCTATTATTTGTCCTTGTTCGGTAGATTTTCAAAAAGGGTGTCTGCGCGCTTCAGCGTGAAAGCGTCAAAAATGAATCCAAGAATGAGGGAAAAAGATGAAATCGGCCGTTTTTTCTTTTTGAATAACCCAAATCCAAAATATTTTTCATATAAACTATATTATTAATTTTAATTTTTTTTCTCTCCGCCAACCTTTTATTTCTGACTCTCTTTGTCTTGCTTCTCTCAATGTTTCAAACTTTTCTGAATATTTTAGAATTACAGGTCGGCGGATTTTGGTACAATACGCACCCCATTTTGAATTGTTGTGTTGTTCTAATCTTCGTTCAAGATTATTGGCGCAACCGACATATAAACTTTTATCGGCGCATTCTAAGATATAAATAAAAAACATAAATTTCTTTCCCTCACATTCGTTCGGGACCTTCGTCCCTGATTAATGGTCTGCTGTCGCAGACCCTGAGGAACAAAGTGACGAAGGGCTGGGGGACTTGGAGTCGAACCAAAATTAATGGCTTCAAAGGCCACTGTCCTACCATTAGACGATCCCCCAATAAAACACTCACATTCACAATACTACTATTTTTTAGGATTTTTTCCAACCCATAACCCACATTACTAGCATACTAGTACGATGATACTATTATTTATTTTTCACCTAAAATTTTGACCAGCGCGAGTTCGAGCGGGAGCTCGGTGATGAAGGCGTTGTCTATATTTTGGTAGGCTTCCAGCAGGATGGCGAGCGCGGGAGAACGGAGCATACCGGAGGAGTCTTTTTTTACTAGCGTTTGCAGAAATTCCAAATCAGCTTCAGACAAATCGCCCACAAATTCTTCTTTGAGTTTCGGCGCGTAACGCAGGACTATTGCCATGCGGAATTTTGTGACTATAAGTTTCAAATATAATTTCATATCCAAGTTTTCTTCGGAGGCTTTTCGCACAGTCGCAATCCCCTTTTCTATATCCTTGGAGGCGATAGCGGAAATAAAATCATTTACCAAAATTGTCTTCGGCGCGCCGGTTATTTTTTCCACCTCTCCCCTATCCACTTTCTTACTCTTGGTAAAGTTGAGGACTTTTTGCAATTCACCTAAAGCATCGCGAAAAGACCCATCCGCCAAAATTGCCAAGAGTTCCGCCGAACCGCCGTCCAGCTCAAAGCCTTCTTTTTTGGCGATATCTACCAACATTTTTTTACAAATAGTATCCGAAGCTTTTTTAAATGTGAAAACCTGACAGCGGGAAATAATAGTTTCGGGGACTTTCTGCAATTCCGTGGTGGCTAAAATAAAAATGACATGCTTCGGCGGCTCTTCCAATGTTTTGAGAAGCGCCCCCCATGCGTCTTTGGAGAGCATATGCACTTCGTCTATGATGTAGACTTTGTATTTTGAATCAAAAGGCAGGACCCGTACGCCTTCGCGCAAAAGTTTGATATCCTCAATGCCTCTGTTGCTGGCGGCATCTATTTCATATAAGTCATTTACAGATACACCAATACTAACGGCAAAAATTCGCGCCACGGAAGTCTTGCCTGTGCCGCGCGAGCCGACAAAAAGATAAGCATGCGAGACTTTGCCTTTTTCCACCGAACTTTCAAGAACATCAACGATATGGTTCTGTCCAAGAACTTCCTTGAATGTTTTCGGGCGATATTTTCTGTATAAAGCTAAATCATGCATGAGAGCAGTATACTATTTTTTATTTAAAAAATCATTAACTGTTTTCTCGACTTGTTCAGCATTTTCTGTCTCCATTAGTTTCATGCGCAATTCTTTTGCGCCCTCAAAGCCGTTGCAGTATGCTTTGTAATGCTTTTTCATGATAGCAAAATTTTTGTGACCTCCGAGCATTTTTTCAAAAAGTTTGGTATGCAAAACCATTGCCTCTAATTTTTCGGCAGTGGTTTTGTCCCGAGTGGAATCGAGGGATAGCCCTTCGACTTCGCTCAGGACATTTTTATTTGCAAATAAAAATGGATTCCCAAATATCGCTCTCCCCAGCATTACTCCATCACAGCCAGTTTCTTCACACTTCCTCCTGCCGTCGTCAGTATCTACGACATTCCCGTTTCCTAAAATCAAAGTTTCACTCTTCATTTCATCGCGAATCTCCACGATTCTTTTCATTAATTCCCAATGGGCAGGCACATCAGACATTTCTTTGCGGGTACGCAGATGCACAGTAAGCGCCGCGATATTTTCCTGAAGTAAGATTTTGATCCACTCTTCATCCAAGGCGTGACCGTTGTAACCGATACGGGTTTTTACCGACACAGGCAGTCCGTCCGCGCCTTCTATCGCCGCACGGATAATTTCCCGCGCCAGCTTTGGATTTTTCATCATCCCCGCGCCAGCGCATTGTTTTTCGATAGATTTGTCCGGACAACCCATATTTATATCTATGCCGTCAAAGCCAAGCTTTTTACAAAGGGCGGCAGCGTTTTTAATATTTTCCGGCTTGCCACCAAAAATTTGAGCCACTATGGGCCTCTCGTTTTCAGAGTATTTTAGATCTACTAAAAGTTTCTCTTTCGCAACGGGATGAGCAAGACCGTCAGCGGAAACGAATTCGGTCCAAAAAATATCTGGTTTTCCATACTTTGCGATAATTTGCCGAAAGGCGCAGTCGGTGACATCTGCCATAGGGGCAAGACATAAAATAGGCTTTCTCAACTCCCGCCAAAAGTTTTTCATCCCATTAGAAATCATATAGTTAAATTTTTACAAATAGTAATACTACTACGGAAATGCGAAGCATTTCCTATTTCTAACGGGATTCATCGGAACTTGAAATATACCTTATTACCGAATCGCAGGTCAATGTATTCCAAAGACGAATATTTGTTTTTGAAATTTGATTTCAAGGGCTCGGTGGAAAGCGCCACTTGCAGGTTTTCTGCCACATTCTCAAAATCAGCATCGGCTTTAAAAATTATTTCCGGCTCTATTGATAATGAATTTTCCGGAGAAAGGAACATTTTAATATTGCCGTTTTCTCCGATAAACAAAGCCGCAGGTCTTGCTCCAGCGACCTCCAGCGTCTTTTTAAAAGAAATTAGTTTGTTAAAATCCACACCGGACAAGTCCGTCCCGTAGAACTTGAAATAAACTTCGCCCGAGAAATACGGCGCTTCGTCAAACATAAAGCCCGAGTTGTCTAAAAAATTACATTTTGCCTGCTCTAAACTATCCGGCGCAGGCGGCATATCTCCGCACCATACATAAGACGCTGTTCTTTCACTAACGGTTATATCTAAAATGTTTCCGTAACTCAGCGAAAGGTCTATGTCTTTGAGCCTCTTTAATTCATTACGCAACTCTTCTTTGATTGCTTTTGTGGGGTAAATAAATATATTGGTTTTTGGAAAAAACCATAGATATTTCTCTGCAAGTTTTTTCTCTACCGCCGTTTTTATTGCTTCAGTTTCTATGAATTTATTTCCGGTTATTGTTACCGTTTTGATATTAAGGCTGGAAATGCGGGATACATAGATCGCGCCTCCGAGGATAAAGACAAACGCGCAAAGAAAAAGGAAAATTTTTATAAAAATAACCCTCTGCCTGCGCTTTTTTAATTTCAAAAGACGCGGAGAATGTAAAACATCTTTTTTTTTAATCATGTTACTTTATAAATTCTTTCCCTCCCATATATTTTTTTAGGACTTCGGGAATCTTTACCGAACCGTCAGCTTGTTGGTAATTTTCTATAATGGCAATAAGCATCCTGCCGATTGCGACTACGGTGGCATCGTTCATATGCACAGGCTCTATTTTCCCGTCGGCTCGGCGCACTCGCGTGTTCAGCCGGCGAGACTGAAATCCTCCTGTGGAATCAGAGCTGTGAGTTTCCCTATATTTATTTTGTCCGGGCATCCATGTCTCAATGTCTATTTGCCTATTGTCCGGAAAACCCATATCGCCAGTCGAGACGGCTACCACTTGATACGGTAACTTTAAAAGCTGAAGCACATATTCCTGAATTGCCACCAAAAAGTTTTGCTCTTGCATAGAATTTTCCGGCAAAGAAAAAACTTCCATTTCTAGCTTATCAAATTGATGCTGGCGCAAGATGCCATTTGTATCTTTACCGGCCGCTCCGGCTTCCCTCCTGAATGCGGTGGAATATCCGGCGTAACGAATCGGCAAATCTTTTTCCTCAAAAATTTTATTCATGTGCATCGAGCCTAGGGTGTGTTCAGCGCTACCGATTAGCATCAGGTCGTCGTTTGGAAACATATAATGGTCTTCGGGGGTCATATATCGCGCCATTTTTACTTGTATGAGAGGGCGTATAAAGACAGGAGGTATCACAGGCAGGAAGACAGAAGGAGTTATGGAAATGTTTGCGTCTTTCGCAATTTTTTCCAGCGTTTCTTTGTTGGTTAAAATTTCCAAACACATTTGAATTAAACCAAATTGCATCGGGACCAAGTCGCCTTTAAGATACGCATATCTCGAGCCGGAAACTTCTCCGGCTGTGTCGGTATCGATTATTCCGAGAACTTTTCCGATTTCGTAATGCTCTTTTGGAGTGAAAGAAAATTGCGGTTTTTCTCCCCAGCTTCGCAGTACTTTGTTTGCGGTTTCGTCGGCTCCTTCGGGTGTATCTACCGACGGGATGTTGGGAATCTTCAGCATCATTTTCTGCCATTCCTCTATTATTTTTTTTAAATTTTCTTCTTTTGTCTTGATTTCTTCCTTGACTACGCGCATTTCTTCTATCAGCTGGATTTTTAGCGCCGGATCTTGATCGCGTACTATGTCATTGGAAACTTTATTGACCTCCGCGCGTAGAGTCTCAATCTCTTTGAGCAATTTCAAGCGCTCGTCATCAAGAGCAATCAGACTTTGAATGTCAATCTTTACCCGCTTTTTTTCCGCGCCCGCTTGCACGATGTCTTTATTTTCCCGGATGAATTTTATGTCTAACATATTTATATTGTATACTATATCTTATGAAAATTCAAAAACTGCCTAAAGAAAAATTCCCTAAAGCGCTTTTGGAAATCCCTCAGCCGCCGAAAGTTCTTTACCTTTGGGGTGAATTGCCCCCCGAAGGGGTTGTTTGCCTTGCGGTGGTCGGCTCCCGAAAAGCAACTACTTACGGCAAAGACGCGGTGCGTAAATTAATTTTAGGATTAAAGGGGTACCCGATCGCGATAGTTTCCGGCTTGGCTGTGGGCATTGACGCTCTTTCTCATGAAGCGGCTTTGGATGCGGGGCTTATCGCCGTGGCTTTTCCCGGGTCGGGAATTTCCGATGCGGCGTTGTCTTATAATCCAAATATTAAATTGATGAAAAGAATTGTGGATTCGGGCGGGTGCCTGATATCTGAATTTGAACCGGAAACAAAAGCGGCCTTTTATACTTTCCCGATGCGCAATCGCCTGGTGGCCGGCCTTTCCAAAGCGGCGCTCATTATTGAAGCCCAAGAAAAATCCGGGACGCTCATTACTGCGCGCATGGCGCTTGATTATAATCGCGAAGTTCTTGCTGTGCCGGGTCCGATAAATTCCGATTTTTCAAAAGGCACTAATAGATTAATCAGGCAGGGGGCGACTCCGATAACCTGTAGTAACGATATTTTAGAAACTCTTGGTTTTAAAGTGGATAAAGAAAGCAAACAACAAAGTTTGTTCGATGATGCTCTGCCGGAAGAACAAAAAATACTGAAACTGCTTATGGAACCGCTTCCTCGCGATGAACTAATTCGCGAAATGAAAATGCCCACGGGTGAAGCAAACGCTGTCCTGTCCGTGATGGAGATAAAAGGCTTGATTAAAGAAGAGTTGGGAGAAATCCGCGCAAGTTTTTAATTAAAATTTGGCAAAAAATTAACTTTCGTGCAATACTTAGCCTTACATGAAATTATTAATTGTTGAATCGCCATCAAAAGCAAAAACTATTGAGAAATATCTTGACGGCGCTTTTACAGTGCGCGCGTCGGTGGGCCATGTGCGCGATTTGCCAAAATCAAATAAAAAAGCGATAGACATCGAAGAA
>JBBUHH010000054.1:0-8231 GCA_038055775.1 Patescibacteria group bacterium
CATCTCGTCAAAAAGTTTGGTTAGAGTCACCGAATCCGGCGTGGTCATGTTGGTCGGTCTTCTTTCCCCAGCAATTATGTTTTCTACCGTACTGATAAGTCCGGCTCTATACCCTAGCGCAGTCGCAATTTTGTAAAGAAGCGTAACTGTGGTCGTCTTGCCGTTTGTTCCCGTCACTCCCACAATCTTCATTTTTCTTGACGGATTGCCGTAATACCGCATCGCCACAGCCGACTTCACCCGCCACCAAATTGTTTTCAGTTTTTTAAACAAGTTTCTCATTTTTTATAAGTTCCAGTATATCTTTAAAGTCTTTAAAATAATAGTCAGCCTCTTTTATTTTCTCAAATACAGCTCCAGTTTTAATTCCAACTTTTTTCGCCGGAATAATATCTTTTTCGAGATGGTCTCCGATGTATAAAATTTCTTCCGGCAGAAGAGATGAAAGCTCAATCATTTTATAAAACCCTCCTAAAGCGGGTTTGGGTACTTCTAATGTATTTGCACTTAAAATATGAGTGAACCACTTTATGTCAACACCTAAGGCGGGAAGAATCCTATTTAAATCTATGTTTGAGAAAATGGAAACAGGAATGATTTTACTCATTTTTTCCAAAACTTCTGGGATATTCGGATCCATGAGATGGTAGTGTACTCGTGGGTCTACCATTCCTATTAATTTTGACCAGAAACCTGCGGGCAGTCCAAGATTTTTAAAAATAGCAGAGTTGCTATGCGCGTGGGTTTCGTATAACTTTTCATATTCCTGAATTAGTTCTAGGGTTACTGGTTTATTTTTGAATTTTGCGTAGGATTCATAACGCAATGTGTTGTGCGCTTCTTTGTTGATAGAACCGATTGTTTCACTAAAATCAAGCCAAATGTGTTTAATCATGTTTAGAGATAGTCCATTCCTAGTTATTGTCACTAATAATTTTCAAATTTATACTTAAAACAATATCATGAAATAACCCATAATACAAAATTTTACGATCGTGAAATTTTGTAACACGGACATATTTTGCGCTGAATATGAATAGAATAAAATTCCAATTTTCCTACATCATTCGCGAACCTTTAGGAACTTTTTGGGTAGGCATCAGAAGAACCACTTTATTTTCCATATCGGCAAGTCCAAGAGTTAAAAATTCAGACAAAAACGGTCCGATTTTTTTGGTGGAAAATTAACCACTCCGATTATCATCTTTCCAACTAAATCTTCCTTTTTATAATGATGAGTAAATTGTCTGGACGATTTTTTGATCCCTATTTCCGGACCAAAATCCACGGTTATTTTATACATAGGCTTTCTGGCTTCCGGAAAATCCTCCGCTTCCAAAATTTCTCCCGCTCTGATATCAACTTTCTCAAAATCTTCGTAGGTAATCATATTTTTATTTTCATAGCACTTACCAAGAGAATATCACAAAATCACCCATAATACAAAATTTCACGATCGTGAAATTTTATTCGGTACTTTCGCTATAGTTTAAAGAATTTTTTCAGTTTGTCGTCATGATCCAATTTCTCAAGCACCATATATCTGATATTTTTCCCAAAAGACAGGCTAGATTTTAAGAGTTCAATAAATTCCTCACATGGATAAGGATAAATCCACACGCTTCGCTGAAGCTGGATAAATCCGAAATTTTTTATTTCGTAACGCAAAGCGTCTCTTTTTGATCTGGTATTCTCCCATACATCAAAAACAACAACTCGCCACTTCCCATCCCATTTCCTTCTTTTGATTTTGACCGCCTGTGAATAAAAAAATTTTCTTTTTATTTTGAAATTTTTTTCCTCCATGTTTCTATTTTAGTATTCTAGCATAAAAATTTCACGATCGTGAAATTTCATATTATAAAATACTGTAGATGCTATATTTTTAATTAGTCTTTTTTTCGTCTTTCGGCGCAATAGTATAGTACTTATTGAGATATAAGAGGTCGCTTATAACTTTTCGGATGGAGACAAGCTGGAGAGAGCGCATCTCGGGCGTAGTTTTACTGTCTTTTATTGTCTCTTCAAAAAAGCGCAAAATGCTGGCGAGGGTGGTAATATAATCCCCTGCTTGTACGTGAAATAGCATATTTTTATGCGGAGCATTTGCTATCTCGGGCGTATAAAGCCTATCGGATGGCTCATCGCGGACGAGCCAATATTTTGGAAAATTAATTGTGTAAAGTGAGTAAGAAATTTGTGTAGACATAATTAAAAAAATTAATGATAAGAAGCGGGAATGCTCAAAAAAGAATCTTTGGTGATAATGACGTGATCAATTAAATCAATTCCGAGCATCTTGCCAGCCTCGATAACTTGAGTCGTCACCGCCAAATCCGCTTCGGATGGAGTAACAACGCCGGAAGGATGATTGTGCACCAAGATAACAGCCACCGCTGAATGCTCCACCGCTGGTTTGAAAACTTCGCGCGGATGAATAATGTTTGCGTCAACGGTGCCGATAGAAATAATTTCATCGTGGATGACTTTGTAGTGAGTGTTTAGGTACAAACCGCGCAAATGCTCTTTGGAAAGATTGTGCATGTCTCGCACATAGTCATAAACTTCGCGGGCGGTGCGAATGGTGGGTCTGGACAGACTATTTCTCTCAAAAAATCTCCGCCCCAATTCGGCGCAAGCGATAATCTGCATGGCTTTCACAATCGGTATGCCTAAATTATCGGCGAGAGTCCGCGGATTTTTTTCTCTCATAATACTACCATCACCATAGTCTTTCATAATTCGAGCGCACATCTCCTTTATCCCCTCCCTCTTCGTCCCGTTGCTCAAAACCACCGAAAGAAGCTCTGAAGCGGAAAGGGCGGAAACTCCATGAGCGAGGAGCTTCTCCCGCGGTTTCTCATCATCCGGCAAATCCCGTATCTTTAAGTGATACTTTTTTCCTGCGTTGTCTAGAATTAGCTCTCGATGTTTTAATTTATAATATGACTGCTGCATATTATAAATTATACCACCTTCTTCTTTTGCTCCTTGTGGATAATTATTTTTGTTTAATGTCTTTTCTAGAGTAAATTTCAGGCTCTTTTTTTAGAAAATCAAAACTTTTGGAATTTGCGTTTATTTTCGTTATTTCCGAAAATCTTTTTTTCACATTGTAAGATTTTTTTATTTTCATATCTTTATTCTAGTGTTGGGCAATTAAATTTCACGATCGTGAACTTTATATTGTTTCATATTATTCTCTTGAATGAATTTACGGGATAATAATTTTCCAAAAATATCAAAAAATTATCTAAATATTCTTTCACCTCATTTCTGGAAAGATTAGGTCCTACTACTGAAGCCAAAAACATATCGGGAAAATCTTTTATAAACCCATGGTGTACTTTCTGAAATTCCAAAAATCCCATTTGCCCGCAAATTTCTAAAAGCACTCCAGCAACACCTACAACCTCATTGGGTTTTTTATGTTCTTGCGCTTTAACATATTTATTGTATTTGGGCATAACTTCCTTTTGCGTCCAATCTAAATATGGATCAAGTTCTCCCCTAGCCCTATCAAAGTGATCTTTCCATAATTGCTCCTCTTCGGTTAACGGAATTTTTCCATTTAGTTTATCATCAGCTTCTTTTTCCGCCTTCAGGTCATCCTCAAAAAATTTATCTTGCGGAGAAATACCGCCTATTATCTTTTGCGGAAAACAATTCCATACATCGTTAAAAACAGAAACAGCTTCATTCATATCTTTTTCAGAAATATCACATGGAAGCAAATTAAAAATTTTCCCAAAATAGGCTTTGTTTATTTCCTTGGTCGGTAAATCAAAATTATAAGTAAAATCTTTTAACCAAGCCAAAGAAACGCGGTCGCCAATTTTCAGCTTTTCAATAATTTTTTCCACCCTTTCTTCAACCTCTTCAACATTTAATTTTTTGAATTCTGATGCACTTAACATAAAAATATAATATACCACAAAATATTTTGTCTTGTTAAGTAAGACCTGATATATTCTTACAAATTTCACGATCGTGAACTTCTTTATTGAATATTTTTCCTATAATTTGAAGAATTTTCTTAACTTGTCATCATGGTCTAACTTCTCAAGCACCATATATCTAATATTTTTACCAAAAGATAAATTGGTCTTTAAAAGTTCAATGAATCCCCAGCATTCATGGGGGTAAATCCACACGCTTCGTTGTAGCTGAATAAATCCAAAATTTTTTATTTCATAGCGCAAAGCGTCTCTTTTAGATCTGGTATTCTCCCAAACATCAAAAACAACCACTCGCCATTTCCCGTCCCACTTCATTTTTTTAATTTTGGCGACTTTAGAGTAAAATAATTTTCTTTTTATTTTAAAATTTTTGCTTTCCATATTACCATTCTACCATAAAAACTTCACGATCGTGAAACTTTGTATCTAAGCATGATTTTATTATTTTCATACTTTTTATTTTCTTAGAATTTCATGCTTAAACCACTTTTCCTGAAAATGAACTGCTTTTTCAATTTCTTTGTCAGTCATATTCATTTCCTTCGGCATAACCACAAGTTTATCGTCATCATCTTCCAGTCTGTGAATAATTGCTTTAGCAATCCCCTTTGCCTTTTCTAATGCCTGATCTGTTCCTAAATAAAAAGCGTCCAAATCTTCCCCATCTGGGGCTTTTACATTTGGTATGTACCCATAATTAGCCTCATAAATAAATCCGAATTTAGGATGCTTTGTTCCTATGGGTCTGTCAAAAACAACTTCGACCTCTTTTCCCAAAAACTGCCTGGCTATTTGCAGAGATTTTAATGAATTATTTTCCATATTATTTAATCTCTATCCAATACCTTCTCAATAATTTTCCTTCGTATTCCATTTTATTTTCCAGCACTCCGCCGTTCTTCTCTATTACTTTCGCCGAGCCTAGATTATCTTCATAACAAGTAAGAAGAGCCCTGTCGATACCCAAACTTTTTACAAAAATCAACGCAAGTTCAAGAATCTTTATCCCAAAACCCATTTTCCTTTTAGACGGCCTTATCGAATACCCTATATTGCCACCCATTTTCATTAATCTATCACTGAGTTGATGGCGGATTGCAACTGAACCAATAAATTCGCCCTCATCTACCAGCCAAAGCATAGAAACTGGAACATAGCCTTCTTTCAATCCTATTCCCTTTTCTTCGTTTGTAACTTTTTCTAAATATTTTTCAAAATCTTTTTCTAATTCTTCAAGAAGCATTCCAGGACTAGCGTTTCTGGGTTTACCTTCTACCTCATATTCTCGTTCCGCTTCTAAAAAACTTTGTTTGTAATCAGCCGATGGTTTAACTAATTTTCCTCCCATAGTTTAATTTATTAGTGATTTCCGATGCTGAGGCGCGTTGATGAGTCCGCATTTTTTGTATTTGTAGACTTCGCCGGTCTGGGGGTTAATAGCGCCGCAGAGGCACGGGTCGTTTCTGCCGATATTGGAAGCAGAGTCAGTCTGAGCGCTTTTTGCATCTTCAGATGGCTCAGAGTGACTTGTTATTAAAGTCTGCTTTGTTTGATTTTCTTCTGCTTTTACTTGAGCCTGTTCCTGTATCGTGCTGATTAAAGCAAAAACTTGTTCTTTGAATGTCTCCTCCATTTGTTTGAACATCATTAGTCCGTCTTTTTTGTATTCGACGATCGGCTCGCGCTGTCCATATGCGCGAAGATTCACGGACGAACGCAGATAATCCATAGCCTCCAGATGTTCCATCCAGAGAGTATCGGTAGTGTACAGAGAAATCCTCCTAACTGTTTCAAGGAAAGCGTCTTCGCCGAGCTTTTCTTTTTTTTCTTTGATTATTTTTTCCAGCTTTTCTTTTTCCTGTCTGTCTTCCAAAATTTGTTTCAATAAATTTCCAATCTCGCTTTTATTGAAGAGCAACATCTTTTGTCTTCTCTCATAAATAATCTTTCTCTGATGATTCATCACATCGTCATATTCCAGAGTATGCTTGCGGGCGTCAAAATGAAAGCCTTCTATTTTTGTCTGGGCGCTTTCCAGCGTGCGACCAATAAATCTATTTTCAATTGGCTGGTCCTCCGGTATTCCAAATCGTCCCATCATATTTTTGATTCTGTCTGAACCGAACACTCGCATCAAATCATCTTCAAGTGAAACGAAAAACTGCGTCGCGCCCGGATCCCCTTGTCTGCCGGAACGCCCTCTGAGCTGGTTGTCAATTCTTCTCGCTTCGTGCCGCTCCGTTCCTAAGACAAAAAGTCCGCCGACATTTACCACTCCCTCATATTCTTCTTTTGTGTGCGGATTGCCCCCGAGCTTGATATCTATTCCGCGCCCTGCCATGTTGGTAGCGATAGTCACCGCGCTATGTTTGCCCGCTTGGGCGATAATCTCTCCTTCTTTCTCGTGATTTTTTGCGTTCAAAATTACATGTTGAACACCCTCTTGCTTCAAATATGCAGAAAGAAGTTCGTTTTTTTCTATGGAAATAGTTCCAATCAAAACTGGCTGTCCCTTGGCATTGAGTTCTTTGACCTTTTTGGCAATCGCCTGAAATTTTCCTTTTTCTGTCTGATAAATCAGGTCATTTTGGTCTATGCGGACAACCGGACGATTAGTCGGAATAACTATGACATCAAGTCCGTATACTTTTAAAAATTCTTCCGCCGAAGTTTCCGCCGTGCCGGTCATGCCGGAGAGTTTTTTGTAAAACCTGAAATAATTTTGGAAAGTAATCGAGCCGGAGGAGCGAGTTTCTTTTTCTATTTTCACGCCTTCTTTCGCTTCAATTGCCTGATGAATACCCTCGCTCCAACGCCTGCCCGGCTGAAGCCTTCCGGTAAATGGATCGACAATGACCACTTCGCCTTCTTTGACCACATAATCTTTATCTTTTTCAAAAATGGCTTGCGCTCTTACGGCTGTTTCCAAGTGATGAACATATTTAATGCCTTTCTCCGTATAAATATTTTCCACGCCGAGTAATTGCTCTGCTTTAGTGATGCCGGCGTCTGTGAGAGTAATCGCTTTTAATTTTTCATCAACTGCGTAGTCAGTATCTCTTTTTAATTGTTTGGCGATCTGATAAAACTTAGTATAAAAATCTTCTGAATCTCCTGCCGCACTAGAGATTATGAGCGGGGTGCGCGCTTCGTCAATCAAAATGGAGTCCACTTCGTCCACAATTGCGTAATGATGCCCGCGCTGAACTAAATTTTCCACCGATGTCGCTAAATTGTCCCGCAGATAATCAAAACCATATTCGTGATTGGTGCCGTATGTCACATCCGCGGCATATGCTTCCCTGCGAGAACATGGTTTTAAAAAATCATAGACAACTTTAAATTCACCAATGGTATCCCGTTCCTTATCCTCTTCTTTGCGCGCGGGGTCGTACAGGTAAGAAACATTGCTTGAATTGATAACTCCCACGGATAAACCTAGAAAATTATAAACCTGGCCCATCAAAACCGCGCCGATGCGGGAGAGATAATCGTTCACAGTAATAATGTGTACACCCTCGCCGGTTAATGCATTTAAATAAGCTGGAAGAACAGCCACTAAAGTTTTTCCCTCCCCTGTCCGCATCTCGGCAATTTTGCCATTATGAAGCGCGAGTCCGCCGATTAATTGGACATCATAATGCCTCTCGCCTAGATTTCTTCTAGCTGCTTCCCGCACCAAAGCAAAAACTTCAGGCAATATCTCGTCAAGTGTCTCTTTTATGTTTTCAGATTTGTCCAATCTGTCCTTAAACTCCTGCGTTTTTTTGGGAAAATCCGCATCTGCTAACTTCGAAATATCCGCCTCAAAAGTGTTTATTTTTGCCACTATTTCCTTCGTATTCCTAATGAATTTTGAACTTTCATTGCCAAATATTTTACTGAAAAAACTCATAAACATATACTAGCATAAAAACAAAAAATTTCCGATTTTTTCGGAAATTTTTTGCACGAACAGAGAAATTTATCTTCGTCTCCTTGTAGCCTTTCTCTTTCCTCTTTTAGCTGTTTTTCTTTTTCCCTTTTTTACTGCTCGTTTCTTTTTCTTTGCCATAGCTTGCCCCGCCGCGGCGGGGAATGAAAATTATTTTACTAAAATTAGTTCGCAAAAAAAATGCGACCAAAATTTTTTATTGCGGGAACATCCCAATTATCCCGCAAATGAGAACACAACACAATGATTTTTATTTAAAAGTGTGGATAACTTTTTTTAATTATTTTCATTTGAAGCGGGTGATGGCGAAACTCCAACATATGTGCCTATGTGAGTGC
>JBBUHH010000055.1:0-12943 GCA_038055775.1 Patescibacteria group bacterium
GTGCAAATTTTAAAAAAAATAAACGATCTCGGCGCCACGGTAATCTTGGCTACCCATAACCGCGGGGTGATTGATTCTGTCGGGAAAAGGGTAATAACAATGGAAAACGGCAAAATTGTGAGGGACAGCAAACATCCAAGATAACACCTGTCCCGTACTAAATTTTTGATTACGGGGTATAATGATAAATATTAATAAATAAAATTTAGTATCGGGATGACCGAATTCAAAAGAATTATAAAAGCGGGATTCATAAACTTCAAAAGAGGCGGCTCGGTTTCTGTCGCCGCCGTGCTGGTGGTCACCATCGCTCTTTCCGTCTTTGCTTTTATTATTTTATATCAAGGAGTACTCTATTTTTCACTTGATGTTATCAGGGATAAAGTGGATGTTAGGATTTACTTCACCACAGACGCCCCAGAAAGCAAAATCATGCTTTTAAAGTCTTCTCTATTGAAGTTGCCAGAAGTGGATAGTGTTTTGTACACGGATGCTGAAACAGCACTCAAGAATTTCCGCGAGCGGCATTCAGGCGATTATCCTACGATTGCGGCCTTGGATGAAATAGGGAACAATCCGCTCGGAGCGTATTTGAGCGTCAAAGCTAAAGAAATTTCTCAGTACGAAAGTATCGCAAACTTTATGAAAAGCGACAATGCGCTCGTCTTGGGTTCCGCCAATATCATATATAAAGTAAATTATTATCAGAATAAATTAGTCATAGACAAGCTGAACAATATAATATCCGATTCGCAAAAAATTGGTTTTCTTGCCACCATTATTCTTGTGATTCTTTCCGTTATTGTAACTCTTAACACCATCAGGCTGACTATTTTTATCGCTAGAGAAGAAATCGGTGTGATGCGCCTTGTAGGGGCTTCTAAAATGCGCGTTCGAGGACCTTTTATGGTTGAGGGCGCAATTTATGGAATTATCGCCACTATCGCAACTCTTGTTATTTTTTGGCCATTTACTGCATGGCTCGTGCGCAATACTGCTTGGTTTGGGGTGTTTAATATCTATGATTATTATGTTTCAAACTTTTTTCAAATTTTTGCAATTATTTTATTATCAGGTATACTCTTGGGAGTTATTTCCAGTTTCTTGGCGGTTAGGAAGTATTTGAATAAGTGAATCAGGGCAAAGTTTTTTAAAATTTTTTCTTCGGTCACCCCTCCTGCTGGAGTGGACCCTCCTCAGAAAAAATTTTAAAAAACTTTGCCCTATAAAATTATGAAAAAAAATAATTGCAAGTATATTTTTGTGGTGGGAGGAGTGATGTCAAGTGTCGGCAAAGGTATTGCCGCCTCGAGTATCGGCAAAATTTTGCAGTCTCGCGGATATCTGGTCGCCAATCTGAAAGCGGATATGTATGTGAACATTGACGCAGGCACAATCCGTCCGGCAGAACACGGGGAAGTCTTTGTGGGCGAGGACGGCATTGAGGCCGACCAGGATCTGGGCAATTACGAGCGCTTTACCGGCCAAGTTTGCGCCAGGGAGGATTACATAACCACTGGCCAGATTTACGCGGAAGTTATCCGGCGCGAAAGAAATCTAGAATATGGCGGGGAGGATGTGGAAGTGTATCCGGATGTGCCGAAGGAAATTATCAGGCGCATAGAAGTTTGCCAAAAAAAGAACAACTCCGAGGTGACGATAGTGGAATACGGCGGCACGGTCGGCGAATACCAGCTTCTGCCTTTTCTTGAAGCCGCGCGAATGATGAAATCAAAAAATCCGGAGGATGTACTATTCGTCCTCATAAGCTATCTTCCAACGCCCGCCTTGCTCGGCGAGCAGAAATCCAAGCCGACCCAGCGCGCTGTTATCGATCTGCATTCTGTCGGACTCAATCCCGACTTTGTCATTTGCCGGGCGGACAAGCAGGCTACTTTGGACATCAAAAAAACCATTAGCAATGTCTGTAGTCTTCCTATTGATAGGATAATTTCCGCTCCGGATATTTATTCTATTTACGACGCGCCGGTTAATTTTGAAAAAGAAAATTTTGGCGCCGTTCTGCTCAAAGCGATGGGTTTGCCCACCCGCAAAAAAGACCTGGCTGACTGGACGGCTCTTGCCGCAAAAATCAAAAAAATTGAAAAAGAAGTAAAAATCGGCATTGTCGGCAAATATTTTAATTTTAAATCGTGCAAAGACACCTACATTTCCGTCATAGAATCCATCAATCACGCCTCTTGGGCGGAAAATCACAAGCCTAAGATTTTTTGGCTTGATTCAGAGAGATATGAAAAAGACCCCGAACAATTAAAAGAACTCAAAGAACTAGATGGCATCATTGTCCCGGGAGGTTTCGGCAAGCGCGGCACCGAAGGAATGATCTTGGCGGCGGATTATGCTAGAGAAAATAAAATTCCATATTTTGGATTGTGTTTTGGCATGCAGCTTTTAACTATTGCTTATGCTCGCAGTATTTTGAAATTCGATGGCGCCAATTCAAACGAAATAGATCCGGAGACAAAGTATCCGATTATCGCCACCATGTCTGACCAAATTGAAAAAATAAAAAATAAAAATTACGGGGCGACAATGAGACTGGGCGCCTATCCGGCGGTTTTGGAAAAGGGGAGTATTGCCGCAGAGTCTTACGGAACCCTTAAAATTTCCGAGCGCCACAGGCACCGCTATGAGGTTAATCCTAAATATATTCCCGAACTTGAAAAAGCCGGACTAGTATTTTCCGGCAAATCTCCAGACGGAGTTTTGATGGAGATAGCCGAACTTCCAAAGACTGTCCATCCATTTTATCTAGGAACTCAATTCCATCCGGAGTTTAAATCTCGCCCGCTTAGTCCGCACCCGCTTTTCCTAGCTTTCATAAAAGCTTGCGCCCAAAGGACAACAAAGATGCTTGAGAAATAAAAAACTAGATTTTCAAGGACAAAAGCCACTTGAGGAAAATGTTTACTTCGCTTTGATCGCGCAGATACCATTTTGCCGCGCTTGTTTCGTTTTTACCCACACGAATCGTAATCCCTTTTTTAAGCGCGCGAAAAGCGTCTTCGTCTGTTAAACTGTCGCCAATATAAATTGGTGTAAATTTTTTTGAATTTTTTTTGTGTAAATATTTTAGAGCAAGTTTGGCAATATTGCCCTTTGTCCAATTTAACCCGGGAAGTATTTCTATTGTTTCTTTGTCATAAAAAACTTTAATTGAAGTTTGCTTATGAACGATCTTGAAAAATTTCTCCAACCATCCTTTCAAAGATTTTTTCTGCCCGGTCGGCATTAAATGGTAATGAAAAGTAACCGAATAGGGTTTTTTCTCAATTATCAAAGACGGATAATACTCCTTAATTTTTTCAACGATTTTTCTAAATTGATTGAGCTTTTTCAAAACAAATTTCGGTACTATTTTTTTTCTAAATTTTACGCCGAAATTTCTTTCCCAGCCATGACTGGCGGCATATAGAAATTGCCTAACCCCGATTTTTTTCTTTATAACATTGAGTGGGCGCCCGGTAACAATTACAACCGGAAATATTTCGTTGATTTTTTTAAGTATATTTCTAGTTTTCTCCGGTAGGCAAGCGCTTTCGGGTTTTTTCACTATGGGAGATATGGTGCCGTCAAAGTCTAGCAAAAGAGCCATGTATTTTTGGCTTTTAATCTTATCTTCTATTTCAGGCAGTTTAGGAAAGATATATTTCATCAAATATTTAGAGTTCAACTATGGACTTTAGAAGTTCTGCCGCCCAGCGGTAGATGTTGTAGTTTTTTATACTGTTGCGCATATTTTTCATCCGCCTGTTTTGTTCCACGGACGGCATTATAATCCCTTTATATATGGCATCGGCAATTTCTTTTGTGCTGTAAGGATTAATAATCAAAGCTTCTTTTAGGTCATGAGAAGCCCCGGTAAATTGGCTCAGGATAAGCACTCCCAACTCATCATTTCTTGCCGCCGCGTATTCTTTGGAAACAAGATTCATTCCGTCGTGCAATGATGTTACAATGCACACATTCGCCAATTTATAAAGTGAATTGATATCCGGATGGTTGTATTGCACCATTTCAAGGACAATCGGCTGCCACTCTTTTGTTCCAAATTTCTTATTAATTCGTTCAGCTTCCCGCGAAACTATATCTTTATATTCAAGATATTTTTCAATTTCGGAACGACAAGGCGACGCGATTTGAAGAAAAGTGAATTGTTCTTTGTAATCAGGATGATTATCAAGAAAAAGTTCAATGCCCTTGAAGCGTTCAGGAATTCCCTTGGCATAATCAAGCCTGTCAACACCCAAGCCGAAGTATTTTGTTTTTATTTTTAGGTTATTTAATATTTTTTCCCCCAGCAGGACGGAATCTTCAGAATCTTGTTTGTTGGTAAAATCAACCCCAACCGGAAATGACCTAATGTAGGAAGTGTGTTCCTCGCGAGTAATGGCAAATCTGTCAAAATCTATCAACGACTCTACATTTTTCCCAATTGTATCAATAAAATTATTGCCGAACTGTTGTGTATGAAAACCAATCACATCGGCGCCGAGCATTCCTTCAAGAATTTCTTTTCTTTGCGGGCAAACGCTGAAAGCTTCCGCGCTTGGCCAAGGAGTGTGCCAAAATATGCCGATTCGCGCGTCTGGGCGACCTTTTTTAATCATTTGCGGCAAAAGAGTGAAGTGATATTCATTTACGATGATAATAGGCCTCTGGACATTTTTTATTTCCGAGAGCAACACTTTCGCGAATTTTCCATTCACTCGCTTATATTCAACCCAGTCTTCTTCTCTGAATATGGGACGGGTGTGAGTATTGAGGCACAGAGGATATAAGCCTTCCGCAGAATATCCTTTGTCATATCCTTTATTTTCCTTGTCTGTAAGCCAGACTCTTTTCAGAGTGTATTTTGGACTGTCTGGCGGAACTTTTATGGTGTCGTTTTCATCTACTGTTTCTTTATCGGCATCGCCGCCGCCATGAGCAACCCACATTCCTCCGCAAGCTTCCATCAATGGTTCAAGGGCTGTCAAAACGCCGCCCGCTTGGGAAAAACAGTAAATGCCGTCCTTGCCTTTTTTATGGGTGTATGGTTCTCCCTTAAACACAAGAAAAATTTTCTGATCTTTAAGATAAGCCTTAACGAATTCTTTTAAACGTTCGGAAGTCCAAGGGGTATCAAGTTTTTCCAGACGCATTCGCGCTTCTTCGCTGGCGGATGAACGCGCTTGTGACAAGCTGTTGACTATGTGCGTGATTTCCTTGGCAAGGGGAGTGAAAAAGGAATATTTTTCAGTTTCTTTGAAAGTGACATTCTTTTTACCCAGCCGGATTTGCTTGATGGAATCCACCAGCCGGACCACTTGCCGGAAAACAAAAAAACGCAGGATGATGAAAATAGTGATAGAGAAGATAATTATTTGGATTAATAATCTGAGTAAATTATCTCTCCAAATCTGGCCGATGGCGGCATTTATGTATCCCGCGTTTTGCACAATCATCAATGCTCCCACAATTCCGCCGACATCATTATGGAGCGGATCGACAAACACATATCTTGTCTCACTCTCAGCGTCAAAAAAATCGCTCTTTGCTTTATTGCTGTCCATCGCATCGGCAATTGATTTTGTATTTTCAATTATTGTTTTTGGCAGTCCGGAAGATGTGGCGAGAAGTACTCCCTTGTTGTCATACAGGGCGATTCCCGCCAGTCTTTCACGGTTGGCAAACTTGTCCACGGTTTTTTGCAGGGATGTTTTGAGGGAAGCTTGCGGAGAATTGGCATAGGATGGTTCTACTGATTCTTTCAAGCTGTCTGCGAGGAGGATGGCCCGTTGTTCTAGATTAGTGGCAAGAGTTGCTCGTTCTTCATTTACTTGATTAAAATTAAAAAAAAATGCAACCAGAGTTACAGTCAAGACGACGCTGCCAATGATGGCAAATATGTACCTCACTACCTCATTTTATCATAAATTTGCTTGTAAGTAAAGGAAATTCCGGCTAATTGCCGTCTTGCTTCTAATTCCGGAAAAAATGTGTTAAGTTTACATTATTGCGGGATCGTCTAAAGGTAGGACGTCGCTCTCTGAAAGCGAAAATTTTGGTTCGATTCCAAGTCCCGCAGCATATGAAAATATATTTTATACGATTTTTTTTGGTCGCAATTCTTTCGGCTTCTGTTTTATTCTTCATCTTTCCAGAATTTTTTGCAAACATATTTTATAAAAAAGATGCGTTTATTGTGCCGCTTGTCGATACCATAGCCTACGATAAAAAAATGGAACAGCTGGCCAACAATAAATTTCTGCCCAGCCTTTGGCCGGCCTCGACCGTCTATCCGAACGCCGGCGCGATTCTGCCTTTCAAACGAGTTGTCGCGTATTACGGAAATTTGTACTCAACTCAAATGGGAGTGTTGGGGGAATACGGCGAAGAAGAAATGCTCGCGAAGCTGAACGAAGAAGTAAAAAAATGGGAAGTCGCAGACCCGGATACTCCCGCTGTGCCGGCGCTCCATTATATCGCGGTTGTTGCGCAGGGTTTAGCCGGCAAGGACGGGAAGTATCGTCTCCGTATGCCTGATTCTGAAATAGATAAAGTGCTAAGGATGGCGGCAAAAATCAACGCGATTATTTTTTTGGATATTCAGGTGGGATTTTCCGATTTGCAAACGGAAGTTCCTTTACTGGAGAAATATTTGAAATTGCCGAATGTGCATTTGGGAGTTGATCCGGAATTTTCCATGAAGAACGGAATCCGGCCGGGGAAAGTTGTTGGCACATTTGACGCTGGCGATATAAATTTTACCGCAGACTATTTGGCAAAAATAGCCAAAGAGAACAATCTTCCGCCGAAAATTCTGGTTATCCATCGCTACACCCAGAAAATGCTCACTAATTATAATCAAATCAAGCCCCTGCCCGAGGCGCAGATAGTTATCAATATGGACGGTTTTGGCGTAGCGGCAAAAAAAATCAGCACATACAACAGTTCTGTTTATAAGGAACCGGTGCAGTTTACTGGCTTTAAATTGTTTTACAGCAACGACATCAAAGAGCCTAATACGGCGCTGATGACGCCGGAAGAACTGCTACAATTAAGTCCACAGCCTATTTACATACAATATCAATGATTATGTTATAATCGCGGTGTTGGGGTTTATTTATAAATTAAAATTTTAACCCATGAAAAAGACTTATTTTACGATAATTTTTATGGTTTTGCTGGTTTTAGGATTTCTGTTTATAGGAAAATCCAGCAAAGTGGAGGCTCCCGCAGATGTCAATGATAGCGTCGCGACGCAACAGTTTTCTTTTACGGCGCCGGAGGAAAATACCGAAGCTGTGAAAGAATTTACCGTGACTGGCAAGAATTTTTCTTTTTCTCCATCTCTCATAACAGTTAAAAAAGGGGACAGGGTCAAGATTATTTTTGAAAACAGCGCAGGCTTTCATGATTTCAAAATAGACGAATATGGAGTTGCCGCAAAGCAGGCACAGTCGCCGGCAACTGAAATTTTAGAATTTACGGCGAACAAGACCGGCAGTTTTGAATATTACTGCTCGGTCGGCAAACACCGGGCGATGGGAATGAAGGGGATATTCATAGTAAATTAAAATATTTAAAAATTTAAGAATTTCAATATGATGGACAAGCAAGAAGAAAAAAAAGCATGGCGGGAAGTGAAATACGGCGAAAAATTTCGGAATGCTTTTCGGGGCTTGTATGTCGTCTCAAAGACGACGAGGCATCTATTTATCCACATCATATCAGCCTTAGTTGTAATAATTTTCGGATTTTATTTCGGAGTTTCCAGTTTGGAATGGACGCTTCTTGTGTTTGCCATCGGTTTTGTTTTTGTGACTGAAACACTCAACACCGCGATAGAAATAGATATAGATCTGACCTCTCCCGAATATCATCCTTTTGCTCGCGATACAAAAGATGTAGCCGCCGCCGCAGTTCTGTTGTCCGCGATTACGGCTGTTGCTGTCGGTTTGGTTGTCTTTTTGCCAAAAATTTTTTAAGAATTCAACCCTCCTAACTTCCCTTATCAGGGGGGAACGAAATACAAATGCAACCCCCTCATTCCCCCTTATCAGGGGGGGGTCAATGCTGGAACGAATTTTTCTCCCCTGACAAGGGGAGACTAAGAGGGGTTGTATTTGAGTTATATTTTTCACTCTGACGATGGTGATGCTTTTGGTATTTCTTTCCCCCTGATAAGGGGGAATACAAGGGGGTTGGATTTGCTTTGGGATTTAAAAATAGTATAATCTAAATGAATGGATAACAATGTAAAAATTTTTCTTTCGGTTATCGGCCTTTTGGTGCTGGGAACAATTGCTGCGGTAATAGTAAGGTCCAAGAACAACCCTGTGCCGGTGGAGCCGGGCAAGTATGATGTTTTTGCGCAGTGTTTGGGGGAAAAGGGAGCGGTATTTTACGGAGCCTTTTGGTGCAAACATTGTCAAAATCAGAAAAAATTATTCGGGGCTTCCGCTAAATTGCTTCCTTATGTCGAATGTTCAAATGCCAATGGAAATGGTCAGACGCAAATTTGCATAGATAAAAAAATCCCGAGTTATCCGACTTGGGAATTTGCCGATGGCACCCGTTTAAACGGAGAAATTCCACTTGCGCAACTCTCAGAGAAAACCAGCTGTGAGTTGCCAAAATAAAAAAACAAAATGAATCCAGAAAATATTCACTCCTTAAATTTATTCTTAGGCTCTGGGGCGATAGTTTTATCTGTTTTGTCTCTAATTGCCTTATTCTTGCTTTTTATCGGACCGAAGAAAAATACTTATCTCACTTTTATCGATAAGCATTATTTAACACTCGGATTTGTCATTGCTTTATCGGCGACTCTTTTTTCTTTGGTTTATTCCGAGATAGTCGGCTTTGTGCCTTGCTACCTGTGCTGGTATCAAAGAATTTTCTTGTTCCCGTTATTTTTAATTTTCGGTATGGCTATATGGCATAAGGATCGTCATATAGTGAAGTATGTACTTCCGCTTCTGTCTATTGGCTTTATGATATCTGTCTACCAGAATTTTATGTATTACTTCGGCAATACTGGCAACCTCCCTTGTGATGCTTCTGGAGTATCATGTTATGTGCAACTTATAAATGAATTTGGCGGACTGATTTCTTTCCCGATGCTTTCCTTGATAACTTACATTTCTTTGATTACAATAGTCTTGGTCGCGCATTTTTATAAGAAAGAAGATTAAAATAAACAAAAGAATTCATGAATAAATATATCAGTATCGTTGTCGTAGTAGCTTTAATTGTTTTAGGCGGATGGCTTTTGAAAGGAGATAATAAAAAAGAAGAAAATATTACTAATGTAGATAATAAAAAAGAAAATATGACTGCTATTTTAAACACAAATATGGGGAAAATCGAGATAGAATTTTTTGAAAAACAAGCGCCGAATACCGTGGCCAATTTCGCCAAGCTTGCCAAAGACGGTTTCTACAACGGGGTTAAGTTTCACCGAGTAATAAAAGGTTTTATGGTTCAGGGAGGAGACCCTCTTACCAAAGACGACTCCAAAATGGTTTCGTGGGGCACAGGAGGGCCGGGGTATCAGTTTGCGGACGAGATAACCCCTGCCAATAAAAATGAAGCAGGTACCATTTCCATGGCTAATGCCGGACCAAACACAAACGGCAGTCAGTTCTTTATCAATGTGGCCAATAATAATTTCTTGGATGGCAAGCATACCGTTTTCGGTAAAGTAATCTCCGGAATGGATATTATGAAGAAAATTGAAAATACCCCCACCAACCAAGCGGACAGACCGCTCTCTCCGGTTGTGATAAGTAGTATTGATTTCGGCCCGTGAGCAAAAAAAACAGGCAAACAAGAATAATGGTCTTCGGAACTTTTGACGGAGTGCATAAAGGGCACCTAGATTTTTTCAAGCAGACCAAAAAACTTGCTCCAAAATCTTTTTTAATCGTTTCCGTGGCGCGGGATGTAAATGTTTTAAAAATTAAAGGGCGATTACCGTCTCTGGATGAGAAAAAAAGGATTGCTTTAATTAAAAAATATAAAATTATTGATAAAACAGTTCTCTCTGGAATTAAAAACCATATACCGCACATTGCGCGGGAACGGCCGGACATTATCGCTTTGGGATATGACCAAAAAAATTATATCAAAAATCTCAAAAGAGACTTGAAAAATAAAGGTATTTTAGTGAAAATAGTCCGGCTTAAGCCGTATAAAGAAAAAATTTATAAAAACAACTTGCTAAAATTAAAAAAATAAATATAATTTAACATTATGATTATGAGCGGTTTTATTTAAATATATGCACAATCTTAATTTCCCAAAATTAATAAAGGACAATTTTACAAAAAAAGAATTTGTCGGTGTTTTCCTTGTCAGTTTAGTTTCTTTTCTTATCATTGGTTTGCTGGTTCTCGGGTTAGTCTGGAAATACCGTGCCGGCCTTTTCGGGTATTTTGCCAAAGAATATTTACAGGATGTCCGCAATGAAAACAGCAAAGAAGATACGCAGGTCACGGAAAGAATTTTAGAAAAGCAAACTATTTTCTCCCAGGAACATTTTGTTATTGACGCGGTTAAAAAAACAAATCCGGCCGTTGTGTCAATAATTATTTCCAAGGAAGTTCCAAAATACGAAACTTACATTGACCCTAAACAACAAACGAATCCTTTCGGCGATTTATTCCCCGGTTTTTATTTTAATGTTCCGCAATATCGCCAAAATGGCACGGAAAAAAAGCAAGTCGGCGGAGGTTCGGGGTTTTTTGTTTCAAGCGACGGCTTGATTTTGACCAATAAGCATGTGGTGGACCAAAAAGAGGTTGAATATACCGTTTTTACCAATGATGGTAAAAAACATACGGCTAAAGTTGTGGCGCGCGACCCTATCTTAGACATTGCTCTTATAAAAGTTGAAGGAACCAATTTTCCCTATCTGTCATTGGGCAATTCCGATGAACTTGAAGTGGGGCAAAATGTTATCGCCATAGGGAACGCTCTAGGTGAATACAGAAATACCGTTTCCGTGGGAGTGGTGTCGGGGCTGGCGCGTTCGATAACCGCGAGTAGCGGTTCCGGCGCCGTGGAAGTGCTTGATCATGTCATTCAGACGGATGCGGCGATTAATCCAGGTAATTCCGGCGGACCACTCCTTGACCTTTCCGGAAAAGTGATCGGGGTGAATGTGGCTGTGGCTCAAGGATCGCAGAATATCGGTTTTGCTCTGCCCATCAATAGCGTTAAAAGCGCAATTCAATCAGTAAAAGCTACCGGCAAGATTATCCGCCCATATCTAGGCGTTCGCTATGTGGCCATCAACGAGCAGATGAAAGAAAAAAATAATCTTACGGTTGATTATGGAGTGCTGGTAAAAGCCGGAGCGACCGCCGATGAGCTTGCCGTTATTCCCGGAAGTCCGGCGGACAAAGCGGGGATAGTGGAAAATGACATTATTTTGCAAATTGACGGAGTTAAATTGGATGAAGACACAAGTTTAGCGTCCGTCATTCGGGGAAAAAGCGTCGGTCAAGTAATAAATCTAAAAATTCTCTCCAAAGGCGTCGAGAAAAATGTAAAAGTGATTCTCGAGGCGGCTAAGGATAATTAAATATCACCACACTCAAAAATCACCACCCCTCCGACATTAGTCGGACGCCCCTCCTCCACGAGGCGGGGAGGATTACCACCCCCTTCAACTAAAGTTGAAGCGCCCCTCCTTCATAAGGAGGGGAGGATTACCACCCCGCCTGCTGGCACCCCTCCTAAAACTAGGAGGGGAGGAAATTCGAACCCTCTCCTCCTATCGTAGGAGGAGTACCTGACTTTAGTCAGGGGAGGTGGTGAGTGCTAACTTTATTTTCCCCACAACTTTTTCAGTTTCTGTACCTACTTCTATATTTGTAAATCTTAAAACTTTTATATTTAACCCTTCAAAAAATTTTGACCGAATTGCATCATATTCTTTATTGTCTTTTTTAAAATGCTGCAGTCCATCAATTTCTATCACTAATCTTTTTTGTGGGCAATAAAAATCGGCGATATATCCTCCGATACTATGCTGTCTGCGGAATTTAAAACCGGTTTGATAATTTTTTAATTTTAGCCACAACAAAATTTCTTCCGGTGTACTTTTATTTCTAAGTTCTTTTCTTCTGTCACGCAAACTTTTTATGTTGTTTACGGATTGCATAGAATTTATTTATATTATCACCCCTTCGACTAAAGTCGAATGCCCCTCCTAAATTAGGAGGGGAGGGACATTGATATTATCTTTTGTATTTTTATGTTTTCTAAATTGTTTATTTCTTCTTTGCCGGATAAGCCGATTTTTTCTGTCCAGCCCTTCTTTTCTTCGAGAAGCAGAGATGGTGTTAGTACTTTTGCTTTTACGCCTAAAAATTCTTTTTCGATAGAAATATCACTATAGTCGCCTTTAAAACGTATTTCTTTACCTAGCATTGATATTACGACTTCTTTTGATTTGTCGTCAAAAAAACTAATGTGGATATCGCAATGAGCGGCGCGGGTTGTCTCCTTATCAATCGGGTCAATCCTTAGTAAATCGTTACCATATTTTTTAGATTCGTAAACTGAATGACCTTCTTTTTCTAGAAATGACCTAACTGCTTCGATATTTTTTTTATCCACTATAAAATCAACATCTTTATGATTTCTGGAGATATAACCAAGATAGGAGTCAATAGCGAAACCAGACAATACAACATATTTCCAATTTTCTTCTGATGCCTTGGTTGTAACTTGTTGGAATAGTTTAATCGCCTTTTTTGTTCTTTCGTCCATTTCTTCACTCGGAAGTGGTGGGAATTCTCGCCTAAAAAGATTAACAATCATGTTATCTATTATAACTTAAATTTAAGGTTAAAGTCATACTATTTCTTTTTGTGGAGTATTACTATCCTTTGCACGAACTTATTACGAAAACCAAACGAAGTAA
>JBBUHH010000056.1:0-2375 GCA_038055775.1 Patescibacteria group bacterium
GCGGTCAATGATTTGGGAAGCGTGGAAAATATGGCATATCTTTTGAAATACGATACGGTTTACAGAGAATGGAAACATACTATAAAAGCAGAAGGACAGGAGATAAGCATTGACGGAAGAAAAATAAAAGTATTAGCCGAAAAAGAACCGAGCAAACTGCCTTGGAAAGATTTGGGTGTTGATGTCGTTGTGGAATCCACCGGACTTTTCACAAGTTTTGACAAGGCAAAAGCGCATCTTGACGCCGGCGCAAAAAAAGTTGTGATTTCCGCGCCCTTTGCCAAGCCGAAGCTTGAAGCGGAGGCTGGCGCCTATGTCGAAAACTCTGGCGTCCCGAAGGGCGAGACTATTTTAATGGGCGTGAATGAAGAAAAATTTGGCACATGCGACATCACTTCAAACGCTTCCTGCACGACGAATGCCGCCTCGCCATTGATTGCCATTTTAGATGAAGCGTTTGGGATAGAAAAAGCAATTTTAAATACTGTGCATGGATATACTGCCTCGCAAGCGCTGGTAGATGGACCCAGCAAAAAAGACTTGCGTGAAGGCCGCGCCGCCGCGCAAAACATCGTGCCGTCTTCGACCGGAGCCGCTATCGCTGTGACCAAGGCGTTTACAAAACTGGAAGGACTTTTTGACGGCATTGCTATCCGGGTGCCGGTTGCCGCCGGATCTATCGTTGACATCACTTTTGTTTCTAAAAAATCTACAACCAAAGAAGAAGTGAACGAGATTCTCAAAAAAGCGGCTAAAGAAAAGAGATGGGAGGGGATTTTTACCGTGACCGAAGAAGAACTCGTCTCCTCCGACATCCTCGGCAGTCCGTACGGCTCTATCGCCGATCTCAAACTTACCCGCGTGGTGGGCGGCAACCTAGTCAAAGTGATGGGCTGGTATGACAACGAAATGGGGTATACGTATACTTTAGTGGATCATGTGATTAAGACGGGAAGCAAAATAAATTAATATGAGAAAAATAAATTGGTTGAGAATTGGTGTATTTATAGTTTTGTTGTTCTCTACATGGTATTTCCTTTCTTCCTTGGGTGGATTTGAGGGACTGGAGGGTAATAATATTTTCCAAACAGTAGTCTTTCTTCCTTTTTGGGCTTATTGGCTCGGAATTGATAACTTTTTGATTTTGCTTGTTTTGGAAATGGTGTGGATTTATCTCCTTGCCAGCATTATCGTTAAACTGATTGAAATGTTGCGTGGGAAAGTTAAAAACGAGAATCAATTAAATTAATATAAAAATCTCGGGCAATTTTTCTGAAAATATGCTATAATACAGACATGAATAAGCATTGGTCAGTTGACACAAAAGAACTTGAAAAGGATCCAGAACAATTGGCTATTTGGAAGCTCGAGCAATGGATAAATTGGGGCATCGGAACGACTAAAGCAAAGAAAACCGACCTTATCAAATATTGGGATAGACTTGACATAGATGAATGGAAGAGAAAAGCTATTTCTTTAGCCATCTTTTAGTTTGTATACTTTGTCCATGCCGTCAATATTATCGAAAAATCAAATTAACCTGCTCACGCTTTTAAGTAATGAAAAGTCAATTTCGGATTCTTTCTATCTCTCCGGCGGCACCGCTTTGGCGGAATTTTACCTTCAGCATCGTTTGTCGGAAGATTTAGATTTTTTCTCTGAAAAAGAGTTTGACCCTATTTCCATTTCCTCCGTTTTGAAGAAAATACAAAACAAGGCTGGAATAATAAAAGTAAATTATGAACAAAGCTTTAATCGCAACCTCTTTTTTCTTCAACTGAAAGAGGATAATATAAAGACAGAATTTACATATTTCCCGTTTCCTAGGATAGAATCAAAAAAGCAACTTAGTAATTTATATATAGACAGCTTGATAGATATTGCCGTCAATAAATTGTTTACAATCTATCAGAAGCCCCGCTCTCGAGATTTTATTGATCTGTATTTTATTCTAATGCAAGAAAAATCTTGGAATATTGACGAACTCATTAAAAAAGCCCAAGTAAAATTTGATACCTATATAAACCCGATTCAATTAAGTAGCCAGTTTGTAAAAGCGGAAGTATTGAAAGATTACCCGAATATGATAAAAAAGATTGATTCAAAAGAATGGCAAGAATTTTTTATGAAAGAAGCAAAAAGGCTTGTTAAGTCAAAGCTTGATTAGTTATGGTATGATTAGACATCATAATACATGAAAATATTTATTGGAACAGATCATGCGGGATATGTGCTTAAGGACAAGCTTGTGACTTGCCTGAAAGCCGCCGGGCATGAAGTCATAGACAAAGGAGCCTTTACTTATGATGAGCACGATGATTATCCGGATTTCGTGATACCGGTTGCCGAGGAGGTTTCAAAAGCCCCAGATACGG
>JBBUHH010000057.1:0-3947 GCA_038055775.1 Patescibacteria group bacterium
ATTCGTCCAGTTTCCGCTCGAAAAAGGTTCGCGCAAAGTGTATAATTACAGCACAAAAATATCATGCTATGAAAATACACGATCGTGGTGTTTTATAACACGACTACTATTTTAAAAAAATTTATTTAACTGCTCCCTCTTTGCGCAGGATTGACATTTTCTTTTTCGTGCCGCCGCGATTGTAGTTGCCAAGTGTGCCATCTGACTTTATGACTCTGTGGCAGGGGACGGAGGGGTCGAAATTTTTGGTCATGATATTTCCGACTGCGCGAGCCGACTTGGGTCGGCTCGCGCGCTTCGCCACCTCTTTGTACGACATAGTTTTCCCTCTTGGAATTTTTCTGACTACATTCAAAACTTTTTCTTTGAAATCAGTCATTTCCGTACTGTAAAATAAATTTTATCCGATTAATCTTCGTGCTTCTTTTCTTATAGAAGCCAAATCTTTTTTATCAAGTTCACCTATTTTCTTTTTTAAAAAACTTGTATCAAGAGCGCGAATGTGAAAAACAAGAGCAAAAGATTCGGCTGACAGGCCATTTTTATTGTTCGGTAAAATAGACAGGGTGTATGGGAATCTTAGTGCTGATTTATTACTGGTGAATGGAATGATAGTCGCTATTGTTTTTGCCACAGACGCAACAACTATAGCTGGTCTGATGCCGCTTTGTTCATGAGTGCCAAGTTCAGGAATTTCTACAATCCACACATCGCCGGGTTTCATATTAGAAATTATATTTGCGCATGGTTTCTGCTGATAGTTTATCCCATGCGCGAAGTTCATTCTGAAGGTCTAAAAGGTCTTCAATATTGCCTACATAGTTTGAAACGGCCCGTCTGAAGACTTCACCTACTGGCACACCAAGTTTTTTTGAAACAGTACGAACTTGTTTTTGTAGTTTTTTATCAAGTATTTCCATGATAAGGGTATCATAACACATATTGATTTTAATATACAAATTTGAAGATTCTGCGTTAGGTCTTGCCTGGCGCAAGTGTCTACGATGTTGAACATATGTAAAAGATAGTGGACAAATAAAAACTGCTCTCTAAACGAGATTATGATATACTAAAATTGTTTTTTAAAATATCTGCGCGATGCAAATTAAAAAACTTTTGAAAATCAGTTCGGTGCCGGTCGTTATCGCTTCTTTGTGTTGCCTGTCGCCTATTATTTTAGTGGCGCTTGGGATTAGCACTGTGAGTTTTGCCACTTCTCTTTCGGATACTCTCTATGGAGAATATAAATGGGTTTTTCGTTTGGTTGGTCTAGCGGCGCTTATCGTTTCAGTTGTCTTTTATCTTCGCCGGGAAAAGGGAATTTGTACGATTGATGAAGCCAAGAGGCGGCGCAAAGAAATTATCAACATTGTATTTTTAACGCTTTCCGTTGGCGTACTCGGCTACATATTTTTCTTGTATGTGGTGGTGCATTATGTCGGAGTGTTTTTGGATATTTGGAAATAAATTATGAGCTTTTTATTGAAAAGAAAAAATATGGCGATTATTCTAGTTTTGTTTATTGTTCTGGTTTCAATTTGGTATTACAAATCTTTAAGATCAGTTGAGGTAGAAATACCTACTGCTTCGTCCGCGCTGGAAATAAATATGAGTGTAATTTCTAAAGACGAAAACGAAAAATGGAAATCCTATGTAAAACCTGCCAAGACGGATTTACGAAAAATACTCACACCGATACAATACAAAGTGACTCAAGAAGAGGGGACAGAGAAGCCGTTTAATAACGAGTACGACTCAAACAAAAAAGAGGGAATATATGTGGACATACTCTCCGGCGAACCGCTCTTTTCTTCCAAAGATAAATATGATTCCGGCACCGGCTGGCCCTCGTTTGTAAAACCTATTTCCTATGAGGCGGTAACTTTGCACAAAGACGGTTCGTTATTTTGGGAGCGGACAGAAGTCCGTTCGAAATATGCCAATTTGCATCTCGGACATGTGTTTGATGACGGACCAAAAGATCGCGGCGGAAAAAGATATTGCATGAACTCCGCCGCTTTGCGCTTTATTTCGAAAGAAGAAATGGAAAAAGAGGGATATGAGGAGTATTTGAAACTTTTTTCCTGAAGCGCAATGATCCCCGTTTGATTTTTGCTCCGCTTTCCCTCACTTATGATTTTAGTTTCATTATCCAACTTTTTTAATAAGAGTGGCGTTTATGGAACTTTTTTGCTAGATTTAGGACTATATGGAGATATTGGTGTAGTAGTAGCACAGCAGCTTGTGGAGCTGTTAGCGAGAGTGCAATCCTCTCATATCTCCCCGTTATTAATAATGTGTTATAATGACGATAGGAATATGAAAAAAAAATATCTTATAAAAACAGAATACGGCAGTTTTGGTGTGAATATTTGGTACGACAATACTGATAAATTGTATTTGGTTGAAGTTCCAAGTTTTGACAAAACAATGACACAGGGTTCGACACTGGCTGATGCAAAATACATGGCAAAAGATTTAATTGAACTTCTTTGCGAGGTTGCTTTTGGTGACGGGAAGATTGTTATTGATGATCTAGGCATGTTTAGCGGTAAAGGGAAAGTTGCTCAGTTGTCTGGACCTGTTGCAATTCTAGTATGAGCATCCTCCCAATGTTGAGAGCGATAGTGATTATCAGAGCGCTTACAAAAACTGGTTTTGCTATTCTGAGACAGAAAGGAAGTCATGTGTTTCTGAGACACATCAAAGATTCAACGCGTTTTGCTACTGTGCCGCGGCATTCTCGTGATGTATCTCGTAAAGATCTTGCGAGCATTCTTCGCCAAGCAAAGATTTCTGTCGAAGAATTCCTTCGGATATTGGGTAAAAATAGATAATGATTTATTTTTTTTCGTCCGGACCTAGATGAGTTTCCAGATGATCCAGTTTTTCTTCCACCCTTTTTAATGTGTGTTGCAAACTTCTGATTTGCGCTTCTTCTGTTTGTATCTCACTCTCTTCTTTTTCCTCCAGTTTCTTTTCGCCAATCAAGCCCGAGATAATCAGACGGTTTCCGATGAATGCGGAGACGAATACCCCCGTCATGAGAAGGAGAATCACAGCGACAACGAGCGAAGAAAGAGAACTCATGCCCATATCATCCGCCGTATGCCACACTCCGCGCCAAAAAAGTACAACACCCACGCCTCCCAAAAAAGCATAAACGATTGGGTAGTGGCTCAGTTTGCCGCGTACCCTATCCTCCAATCGGTCAAAAAACCGCACAATCTTTTTAATCATCATATTGTTTAATTATACATTAGTAGTAATATGATTTCAATGCTGAATAACGACATATGGAATAATGAAAATCTCATATGCCTGCTTAAAGTGGGAGGTGTGGTCATTATGCCGACAGATACTTTATACGGAATTGTAGGCAGGGTGGACAATTTTTCCACAGTTGAGAGAATTTATACCGCCCGAAAAAGGAGTCCAGAGAAACCCTGTATAATTTTGATTGGAAACACAGAAGATCTAAAAAAATTTAACATAGAAATTCCTGAAAAAGAAATATTTTCTGCCAAAGAGCCAACTAGCATAATTCTTGATTGTCCGGAAGAAAAATTTACTTATCTGCATCGTGGCACAAAAACGCTTGCATTTCGGGTGCCTGCCCAAAAAGATTTACAAAATTTATTAAAACAAACCGGTCCGCTTGTCGCGCCCTCCGCCAATCTGGAAGGATTGCCTCCTGCACAGAATATTGCTGAAGCAAAAAAATATTTCGGAGATGCGATAGACTTATATATAGACGGAGGAGAAATAAAAAGCAAGGCATCAAAAGTCATCAGATTGCACAAAAATGGTTCTATAACTATGTTAAGAGTTTAATTTTGCTTTATTTTATGTATTTGCTAATATAAATATATGAGTCTAGCCGATACAAAAATGAATGTTTCACTTAGAAGTTCACTTTCTAAATATTCAAATTCTTCTTTAAGGAG
>JBBUHH010000058.1:0-1908 GCA_038055775.1 Patescibacteria group bacterium
TTCTTAGCTCCTTCCAAACATCGCTTGCCAATATCGGAATCAGAAGAATTTTCACAACGCGCAGGGTCAAAACCGATGGACTCGGACATTATTTTAAAAATTTCAAATTGAGAATCAAATTGCGGGCGAAAATCATCAGGTAAGAAATCTCGGCAAGATTGCGGATTGAAACGGCAATCGTCAAAATCAACTCCTTCGGATTTTTTGGAGAACGATTCCAGCAGTTTTAATCCGTTTTCAATTTCTTCCTGGGTGGCGTAGCCGTTTTTGACGGCAAAATTTCCGCAGGCGCGAGCCAAACCTAGATTACTATCTTCAAAAGCCGTGTCACAGGCGTTTCTAATGGCGCCCTTGCCTATGATTTTTTGTCCATCCGGCGTTACCAATTCCATTTTTGTAATCCCTTCTGTGTAGTATTCTTTAATTTGAGTTGTTTGCTCTCTAGCTCGTTGCAACTCCTTAAGACCCTCATTGCCAAAGAATTTTTGAGCAATTATGCCACAATCAGTAATAGACTCTGAGCCTGGTTTTAGACAAATTTGTCCGGCTTCTTCAACACTAATTTTGCCCAACCCTGAATATTCCCCTGCCAGTAAGGAAGTTTCAAGAGCGAGCATCTTCTCCGCTTCTCCCGCCTTGGCATTTCCTTTCGGAATATACTCTCCGACTGCTGTTCCCTTATTGGACAAATTGTTGCCAGCTTTAACGCAGGCAATCAATTGTTCGCGCGATAAGTCCTCCGGCGATTGCTGACAAGTCTGAATACTCACGCCAGCATCTTTGACTGTGTTTATAATTGTTTCGGCGGCGTTCACCGTTTGTCGAGTCAAACTCATTGTCTTGGCTAAAGCCGGCTTTTCTTTTAAAATTTTATTAGCCAGAGCCAAAATTTCTCCTTCAAAATCATCCTGGCTAACTCCGCGCAGTCGCTCCAATACTTCTGTTTTGAACGAAGTAGCCACTTTTTCTTGTTCCGGGGTGTAGATGTCGTATTTTTGAGCCAAAACAATGCCTTGCTCAATATCGGCATTGAATTTTGCGGCACACTCCACTTTAGTTTGGCAACCCAAGTCTTCCGCCAAGGAAACGAGTTCTTTTGGAATGTCGGCGGAAACGGTGGTACTTAGGGCGGTGGTTTCTGTCTGCGCCAAAGCAACGCTCCACATCATCAACACCGACATCAATACCAACCCCATAACCACTCCATACAGACTTATTTTTTTAGCAAATGTCATATGGTTATATTTTCTAATAATAAAATAGTTTAATCAAATGGATTTAGAGTTTTCTTGGCTTTTTCAAATGGGTTGGCTTCAACTCCCTGTAGCGGATTGGCTACTTTGAAAGGATTGGCCTCGTCGGTGGCCGCTTTAGCCGCCTTATCGCCAGCTTCCGCTTGCTGAGCTTTGATATCAGCGATAGCCGCTTCGTATCCCGCATCATATCTGCTACTGGAATACCAAAGACCGAGCGCGATTAGCACTACTAAAACGACAACCACTTTTATCCATATATTTTTATTCATCCCGTTAGAGATAGGAAATTTTTAAATTTCCGTACCTTAAATTAAATTTGTTAATAAAATCAACACAATGTAATTATACCACTAATTTATTACGCCACACTTGTCCTGTGGATAAGTAGCGCAAAAAACCACCTTTTGGTGTGGTTTTTTGCGCTACTTGAAGTTCAAAGAATTTATTGAGCGTTCATCATCGCCTTTGTCTTTGCTCCAATCAGACCATCAGCTACCAGTCCGTTGTCCTTTTGCCATTGTTTGATGACGGCAATAGTTTTTGGGCCAATGATGCCATCAAGCGCCAAACCAAGATTCAATTTATCATTCAAGAATCTTTGTAGTTCCTTGGCGGCTTCACCGCGGCTACCGTTTTTGAGAGTAGTGGCGCC
>JBBUHH010000059.1:0-7697 GCA_038055775.1 Patescibacteria group bacterium
ATCTGCAATATTTTGCTCACCACTAAAATTTTCTGCTAAAAATTTTCTCTGTCCGTCGCCGTCGCTCCTACCAAGGGTTCTCAAAACATTACAGATTTCTTCTCCCAGTTTTTCCGGTTTCAGGCAGGGGATATTGTTTTGCTCGGCAAACAGGGCAGTGGGCGAGGCTTGCAGACGCAAGCCTCGCCCGGCTCTCGCATCCGGCGAAGTGACTATGAGCGTTGGCAAAAATCCCGCTTTTTTGAGAATTTCCAAAGTTTCCGAAGCCACATCGGGAGTGCCAAAAAATACGAAATTTAATTTTTGATTTTCCATGTTTTTACTTCTGTGGCGCTTCCGCTTTTATATCTTTCGCGTGATCAATGAAAAGTATGCCGTTTAAGTGGTCTGTTTCGTGCTGGAAAATCTGGGCGAGTAGACTGGAAGCGCCGCGGGTGAATTTTTTGCCGTTTTCGTCATAAGCGGTGACTGTCGCTTTTTTAGAGCGGAAAGTTTTGCCATAAAGCGGGCGGACGGAGAGGCATCCTTCCGGCACCCAGTCTTTCTCGCGGGAGAGTTTTGAGATTTTTGGGTTGATGAAAATCAAGTCTTTGGGAATTTCCTCCCTCTCCTTTACCCCCTCCGTCACCTCCCCCTTCGGAAGGGGGAGGTTGGGATGAGGTGAATTAAGAGGTTCTTCTGTACTCTCAGGGAATCCTGCCTTAAGAACTCTGCCGGACACAACAAAAATCCGCAAAGAATATCCTATCTGCGGCGCGGCGATGGCCACGCCGTCCGACTGGCTTTTGAGCGCCCCAGACATTTCTTTTATAATTTTTTTTATTTTTAAAGAAGTAATTTCATTAATTGGCACCTCTTTGGCTGTGGCTCGCAATACTTTTTCATCTTTTTGCAAAATTTTCTTCATCTGTGTTTGCCAGATAGAGCCTTAGACTCTTAGATAGAGTCTAAGGCTCTATCTGGCTATTTAAGTTCCTTTAAGTACTCCAAAAGTTTGTTTAATTTTACGGTATCTTGAGATCTGTTGCTCATATCGCGGACTATTACGGCATTATCGAGCGCCTCTTTTACTCCAAAGATGAGCGTATAAGGTATGGCAAGTCTTTCGGCTATAGCGAGTTGTGACCCGAGACTGTCTTTGGAAAGCGACTGAGCGATAGGAATATGCGCCTTGCGCAGTATTTCAATTACATTCAAACTTTTCAACTTTGCTTCAGGACCCAATTGGATGAAATAAATTTTCGGTTTCTTTAATATACGGGGCGCGAGTTTTTTATACCAAGGAGAGGAAACTATTCTATCCACGCCGATAGAGACACCCACAGCCGGCACATCTTTTTTGCTACCCAACTGGCGAGCCAAATAATCATATCGTCCTCCGCCCGCGAGGGCGAGAGGCGATCCGTCTTCTGCGCCTTCTTGCTCTACGATTTCGAAGACAGTACGGGTGTAATAAGACAATCCGCGCACTAGATTTTTGTTTAAATTGTATTGGATTCCCATTTCTTCTAGATACTCCAATACCTCCTTGAAATGTTTTTTGCAGGAGGGACACAGGAAAGAAACCGAGTCCGGAGCGTTTTTATTTACTTCTTTTGTTTTTTCCTCTTTGGAATCCAGGATGCGCAACGGATTTGTTTTCAGGCGCTCCCGGTCTATGCTCGGCAGTTCGCCGACATGCTTGCGGTAATAGCCCGTAAGCTCCTTGATGTATGCGCCTCGGCACTCTTTGTCGCCGATGGAATTGATATCTATAGAAAGGTTGCTTGCCCCCGCTTCTTCTAAAATACTAATGCAGGTTTTAATTGTTATTGCGTCCATAATGCTTTTTTCACTTCCAATTGCGTCAATATCAAATTGCCAAAATTGCCTATATCGTCCGCGTTGGGGTTTGTCATGCCTGAAAGACGGACCATATTGATAAAGCATTACCGGCTGAGGCATTGTTTGCATTCCGTGTTCTATATAAGCGCGCATAAGAGGCGCGGTGTGTTCCGGGCGAAGCGCCAAGCGATCTCCGCCCTTAGTTTTTAGTATGTACATTTCTTTATCCACAATATCCGTGCCCTCGCCTATGCCCGTGGTGAAAACCTCTTCATTTTCCAGTATTGGAGTTTCAAGCGGTTTGAAGCCGTAATAAACCGCCACCTCCTGCGCTTTTTCAAAAAATCCCTGGAAGGCATAATATTCTTCGCTCTGCAAGTCTCGCATTCCCTTTGGCGAGGTCATGTTTGATATTTTACTTTTTGTATTTTTACTCATTTGTTTGTTTATAACTGCCTGGTAATATATCGACTACATTATTTATCGGCCATAAGCGTAAACGCAAGAGCGCTCTTCCGCTGATGAGATTCTTTTTTACCGCTCCCCAGTACCTTGAGTCTGAACTGCCGCTTCTGTTGTCGCCCATTACAAAATATTCGCCGTCTTTCAACTCAAGGCGGGTATTATTATTTGCGGTGTTTTTTACATAAGGTTCGTCAAGCTGAAACCCGTCTTTTTTTTGTTCATTTATGATGGTTACGATACTGCCTTTTATATCCACCGTTTCATTTGGCAAGCCTATTATCCTTTTGATAAAAAATTTTGTTTCATCGTTCGGATACCGGAAGACAACGATGTCATTTCTTTTTGGGTTTCCGAATCTATAAGAAACTTTATCTATGATCAGGTAATCGCTGTTTTCAAAAGTGGGAACCATAGAACTCCCTGAAACCACAAAAGGTTCCATTATAAAGATACGGATGGCGAAAACTATCACTAAAGCCAAAACGACAAAACGCGCAAACTCCCAAAATGATTGCGATTTAGTCTTTTTTGATTCCACCAAAGCAGTATATCACAAAAAAAACTTGACATTATACTACAATTATATGTTATTATGTGATAATGAAATTGGTGGTTGGCTTAGGAAATCCCGGCAAAGAATATGAAAACACTCGTCACAATACTGGGCGGATGATGGCTCTGTGGGTGGAAAAAAAGCTTGAAGACAGCAAGATAAAATTTCTGACACCGGATACTTTTATGAATAATTCAGGACGCGCCGTAACCCCTTTGATCAAAACCAAAAAAGATTTGAAAAACCTCGTTGTGATTTATGACGACATTGACCTGCCGCTCGGCAAGATGAAAATTTCTTTCAATCGCTCTTCCGGCGGACATAACGGCTTAGGTTCAATAATCAAAGCCCTAAAATCAGAGGAATTTTTACGCATCAGAATCGGCATTTCTCCCGCCACTCCTAAAGGCGTAGTGAAAAAACCAAAAGGGGAGAAAGCCGTTTTGAATTTTCTACTCGGCGAATATAAAAAGCCCGAACTCGAAACAATCAAAAAACTTTCAAAAAAAGTCTCCGAAGCCGTAGAAACAATTTTCACCGAAGGTCGCGAAAAAGCAATGAGTTTGTATAATTAATATATTTAAAATAATATGGCAGGAGATCAGGCACCACAACTCGCACAAACCCCCGAACAAGGACAAAAAATTCTAAAGTTTGGAAGAATTTAGCAATCGCACCCTAGATTATCCAAGCACCATACCCAATTACAACAACTTTTTTCTTTTTTTTGTTTCTGGACCTAGCGGTGATGTTCATCGCAAGAAGAAGCATTTTGAAAGATTTGTCTCTGAACATCCATCTCTAAATTTAACATTACACAATGGCATAGGGGATATACCCCCTTATAGTGATGTTTCAGAGAATTTAAAACCCTACGATCAAAATTTATACGAAGTCTACAAAATAATGCGTAGCTACGGCGTTTCAGACAAAGAACTTTTTGCCTAGTTTTGTATTTACAAAAAGCCTATTTAGCAATAGTATGTCATGGCGTACTAATGCTAAATAAATTAAATCAACCCAAATTTATTTTTTAGATGTAGTTCGTTGTCTACCATTTCAGCCAAAACAAAACGCACATGTTTTCTCGCATTATAAAGTTCTAAAATAAACTCTATCTCCTGATTGCAGGGATATGGATAGACTAGGACGGATTTTTGAAGTTCAATTAGTCCAATTTCCTTGAAGTGCATACGCAATGAGTCGCGCAGAGTTCTTAATTTGTGGGGAATATCAAACATAACTATACGCCATTTCCCATCCCACTTTGCCGGCTTTTTTATTTCCAACTTGTCGATATTAAACCTCAAGGCTCTTTTCTTTCCATTTTCGCTCAGAATCAAAGTAGTACTGCCATCTTTGTGTTTTTTTTCTTCAACCAGATGAGATTTGTACAAAGAATTAATGGCTCTCTCTAAAGCTTGGCGATTTACCTTTGCCCACTCTTTTGGTATTTGTTTTAAAATCCACCATTGTTTCTTGGGGGATTGGGTTAAACCTAGCGCCAGCCCGGCGTATAAAAGCAGAAGTACTTTCTTTTTCAGGTTTCCCATTCTTGGGTCGTTTCTTGTCATATTTGTATTATAGCATTAGTATGTCATGGCGTACTAATGCTAGATGATGTTGGGATGCAAGGAAACTATGGTGAAATTTAGACTTCTTTCACGGCTTCGATGATGATGCTTTTTTCGCCATTTCTTAGAGAGACTTTGCCGGAGAGGGCTATGCATTTTTCGGCGACCAAGAGGTCGATATTATCTTTAAACAAAGAAGGGAAGCAGACAGCTTCAATGGAACCGGTCAGGTCCGCAATTTTCAGGAACGCCATTCTCTCGTCGTTTTTGGTTATTACCTGTCTTACTGTTTCAATAATGCCGGCGATGGTAACCTGTATTCCATTTCCCAAATTATTTTCCTTGTCCTCTTTTATTTTTTTAATATTTACATCTCGGCTTTCCAGCTTGGCGCGTATTCTATCGAGCGGATGTCCCGAAATGTAAAGTCCCAGCAGTTCTTTTTCCCAGAGCAACTTGTCCGCCTGTGTCGCTTCTTTACCGGGCTGTAATTTAAATTCCGGAGCTTTGACCGAATTCATCCCGCCAAAAAGTGAAATTTGATTTTTGTTTTGCAGGTTGCCCTCGTGATTATATTCGAGCATTGCCTCTAGGTTTGAAAGTAACACACCGCGGTCCGCCCATTCGTCCATACAGCCGGATTTTATCAGCGCTTCCATGGATTTCTTGTTCAGATTTTTATGTTTGATTCTATCTAAAAAGTCCGATATGGATTTGAATTTCTCTTTTTCTTTTCGTTCTCTGATTATGGCGTCGGCAATATCCGTTCCTAAATTTTTTATGGTATAAAGTCCGAATCTTATTTTTCCTTGGCTCGCCGTAGCCTTTGGCGTAGGCGGCTGGCTCGGGGGTAATATCACAGTAAATCCTCCATAGCTTTCATTTATATGCGGAGGCAGGACTGGAATTTTCATATTTTTACATTCTTCAATTATTTGGGCGATTTTTTCCACATCGCCGGATTCCGCCGTCAAGATTGCCGCCATATATTCAACAGGATAATTCGCTTTCATATAAGCCGTCTGATAGGCAACCTTGCCATAAGACGCTGCATGCGCCTTGCCGAAACCGTACGCCTGGAAAGGTTCGAAAAGTTTCCAGAGTTTTTCGGCAAATTCCGGAGTCTGCCCGTTTGCGATAATGCCTTTTGTTAGTTTTTCTCTTTGCGCTGCCATTTCTGCCGGTATTTTTTTTCCTACAGCCTTACGGAATTTATCTGCCTCTTCCCAGTTGTAGCCGGCGAGCTCTATAGCAGAGAGAAGCAGATCATCTTGATACACTATTAATCCATATGAATCTCCCAGATATTTTTTCATTCTCGGGTCCATATATTTTACGAGATGCGGATTGTGCTTGCGTTTTATGTATTCTGGAATTGATTCCATTGGGCCGGGGCGATAGAGCGCGACCATAGCATTAATGTCGTGGATAGAAGTAGGTTTTAGCTCTTTCAAATATCTAGTCATCCCGGAGCCGTTCAATTGGAATAGACCTTCTGTCTGACCGTTGGCCAAGAGCTCAAATGTTTTTTTGTCGTCTAGTGGAATATTTTCTATGTCTATATCTATATTGTAGAATTTTTTTACCAAGCTTACGCTGTCCGACAGGATGGATAAGTTTCTAATCCCCAAGAAGTCAAATTTCAAAAGTCCCGCTTCCTCAATATTGTACATATCGTACTGGGTGATTATTTTATTTTCTCCCTTCGGGTCGTACTGGAGCGGCACATATTCTATAAGGGGCTGTGGCGAAATCACTACTCCGGCGGCATGCACCGAAATATGCCGCACGCATCCTTCCAGTTTTTTCGCCAGGTCTATTATTTCCTTCGTGTCTTTTTCTTTTTTGTAGGCTTCGGCAAGCTCCGGTACTATTTCCATTGCATGATCAATAGTCATTGGCATACCCTGAGAACCCATCGGGATCATTTTGGAAATTCTATCTCCAATAGTGTACGGATAACCGAGCGCCCGGGCCACATCGCGCACCGCTCCGCGCGCCATCATCGTGCCGAAAGTTCCTATTTGCGCCACTTTATCCTCTCCATATTTCTTTTTTACATACTCAATCATTTCATCTCGCCGGTTGTCGGCGAAATCCATATCAATATCAGGCGCTGATGGACGGAAAGGATTCAAAAATCTCTCAAAAGGTATTTTGTATTCTATTGGATTTACATTAGTAATTCCGAGGAGATATGTAGCCATCGAACCCGCTACCGAGCCTCTGATTGTTGTGAGGATTCCGTGTTCTCTCGCATATGCTAAAAGATCACCCACCACCAAAAAATATGGCGCATATCCTTTGTCTTTGATTACTTTTAATTCGTATTCCACTCGTTCTTTAATTTCCGGAGTTTCTTTTAATTCCAATCTTTTTAAACCTTCATATGTGAGTTCACGCAACTTTTCATCATAACTTTTTCCATCCTCCACTTTAAAATCAGGGAAAACCCATTTTCCAAGTTCAAGTTCCAAGTTGCACATATCGGCAATTTTCATTGTGTTTTCTACCGCTTCTGGAATATCTTTGAAAACTTCTGTCGCTTTCGCTGTGTCTATAAAAGAAAAATCATCGTTTGAAAACTCGAATTTTGCGCCGTCTTTTACATCGCCCTGAGTATTTATCTGGAGCAATGTATGATGAGCGTCATGATCATCGCTACAAGGATAATGCGAATCCTGTGTTCCGACGATCATAATTTTGTGTTTTTTTGCCAAAGCAATTAGTGAGGTGCGTACTGCTTCGTCATTTTCTACCGACGGATGGCGCTGAATTTCTATAAAATAATTTTCCTTGCCGAAAATATCCTGGTACTCGCGCACCAGCTCGTCCGCTTTTTTCATATCGCCCCGCATTACCGTCTGCGACAATTCTCCGCCCAGACAACCAGATAAAGCGATAATGCCTCCCGCATATTTTCGGAGTATTTCTTTGTCCATTCTCGGCTTATAGTAATAGCCTTCAAGGTTCGCGATAGTGACCAGCTTCATCAAATTTTTATATCCCTCTAAATTTTTTGCGAGCAGGATTAGATGATAATATCTTTTCGTTCCTCCGGCTTCCGTGGTTCTGTCCTTTCTGCTTCCGGCGGTCATATACGCTTCCACTCCGATAATAGGCTTGATGCCTTCTTTTTTTGCCAGTTTGTAAAATTCAATCGCGCCGTACATATTGCCATGGTCGGTGATAGCCATCGCCGGCATATTGAATTTCTTTGCCAATTTCACTAAATCTTCAAGTTTTGAGAGCCCGTCTAATAGGGAATAGTGAGAGTGGGT
>JBBUHH010000060.1:0-2147 GCA_038055775.1 Patescibacteria group bacterium
TTGCAACGGCAAAAAAATTACAGCAAGCGCGAATACGCAGACAAAAAATGCGCGATACATTGCCTAATTGTAGCATGTTTTTTTTGTTGCAACGACAGGCAATTTCACTTTACTTATCTTACATCTCATATTACAATATACTATGTGAATGATTTGTTATTGAAATCAAATACTAATGTAAATATTGGTGGCAATCCAATGGTTCTTCTGCCTTTAGATATTTACGAAAAAATTACTAAAAGTTTAGGAAAACTAAATTCAAAAAATCTACTTGCCGATATGAAAAAGGGAAGTATTTTTGCTGTCGCGAGCGAATCGAGCTTATCCAAAGATTGGCTTAAAAAGGAAGAAGAAAAAGCATGGCAGAATTTATAAAAGGGGACATCGTAGTCGTTCCTTTTCCGTTTTCCAATTTATCAGAGGTTAAAAAGCGCCCGGCTTTTGTGGTGAATGAACTGAGAGGAGATGATGTTATTCTTTGTCAGATAACTAGTCAGACGATTAAAGATAAATATTCAGTAGCCATAAAGAAAACTGATTTTGTGTCGGGTAGTCTTTCAGTTAATAGCAATGTCAGACCAAACAGAATTTTTACAGCTGATAAAAATATTATTTTTTACAAAGTCGGCAGTATCAAAGAAAATAAAACTAAAGAAGTTATTCAGAAAATTATCGAAATAGTTTCTAAATAAAATGAACAAGAAAGATGTTTCTAAAAATATCCAAAAAGAAACCTCTTGGGGCAAGGTAGCCGATTGGTACGATGAACTTTTGGAGGAAGACCCGGATTCTTTTCAAGCAAAAGTGATTAAAATTTTTTCCTAATCAATTTTCTGAAACTGTTTTGTTGCTTCGTTTTCTGTCCATGCGCACAAAATCTCTGAAGATCCATCATCTGAATTGTCAAAAATAATTTCTGCCACTTTTGTTTCATTGATTCGATATGTATTTTTAGCGACTAAAAATCCCTGCTGATTATAAATTTTTGCTGGACAGTGGTCTTTTATAAACGCAAGCATTTCGTCAGATATAATGCCTTTCCATGGTCCGTCCCATTTTTGTGGATCTAAGAAATATTTGTAAAAGTTAAGACCTGTACCTCCGCCTTCAATGGTAAATGTATTTATGCCATTTCGTTTAAGCAACCTCTCCTGTAGCATTTCTCCCATCCGCTGTTTACATTCAGTAAAGCCGGAACAAACAAATTTTACGACGGCTAATTCATCATTTGTTTTTGCGAGAGTTTTTTTAACTTCACTTAATGTTTTATTTGTTGCTACAAGCGTCTTGTTTATCGTTTCGTTTTCCTGTTGTAACTGTTGCGCATTATTTTGAAAACCGGCATTAGTTTCTTCAAGGGTTTTTGTCTTTTCACCAAGCGTTTTGTTTGCTGCTTCGTTTTCTTGTTGTAATTGTCGTGTTTCTTCTTTAAAATCAGCTATAACATTTTTTTGATTTTGATAGATATACCCAAAAACACTCCCGAGTACTAAAATAATGACGATAAAAGAAATCCAGCTAACTATTTTCTCTCTATTTTGTTTTTCATTTGGTTCCATATTAAAATAATAACATACAAGCTTCTTAATAATCAATAGTCATGATATATTTAAATCATGATATTTTCGAAAAAACTACTGATTACATTAGGAGTATGTATTGTCCTTATTACTTTTGCTGTAATGAACTATTTCTTTAAACACTATTCCGATATTTCTAAAAATAAAACATTTGAAAAAACATCGTTAAGCATCGCTCATATTGAAAATCCCGAAAATAATTTTCAGTATTTCCAGTTCGTTTTGCCCGACTCGCAAAAAAATGTTGTCCAGTGCGAAAAATATGCAGATTATGAATTAAATACCCGATGTTACCAGTCGCTGGCTTTGCTTCGCAAGGATGCATCATATTGCGAGAATATTAAACAGTCTTTTCAAACTGGATGGATGCATCAAAGCGATTGTTATGACGAAGTGGCCATAGCAACTCAAGATGCAACCTTGTGTAAAAGTGATGGCTGCGCGACTACAATAAAAAAGGATGTTTCAAAATGTCCCCCGCTTGGAGATATCTATAATGGGTCCTATCAATGCTATTTAGGTATTGCGGTTGCAAAAAAAGATTTGTCGGTATGTGATCTTTTTGGA
>JBBUHH010000061.1:0-17954 GCA_038055775.1 Patescibacteria group bacterium
ATCTCTTCAAGAGTCATCTGACTCCTCCTGATTGCTCGTCGCAGAATTTTTGCTTCCCGCTTCTGCTGCGGGGTTTGGTGCTGGACATTCATTTTTGGTTTGCTTTTGATTTGTGTCTACACCGCAACTCGGTAGTCGATTTTCGCCAGCTCTTTTTCTGGCACTACGAACGGAAAACCTATAGTTGTGCACCAATATTGGTCATGATGTTGCTTACAAGCATCGATTTTGCTTTCGTTTGCGTTGAAATCGATGTATAATAACAGATGCGGATCGCAGAATATGTCCGTTAGTCCATTATTCACGAACATCAGGCTCCATCCCATCCTCAGATCCTTTAACTCTTCGTTACTTAAAGCATCTCGAATAAGGCAGGCGACTTCCCAGTGGCAATGTAGCCATTTCTTTTCCTTAGCAACTTCCTGCACCATCTCCGCGGAAATCCCTGAATATCTGTATTTGAATGCCAAAACTCCGATGTTGTATATCACTTTTTTTGTGGGCGGTTCTTCTGCCTGACGCAGGATTTTGTACGCACCTCTCGAGAGTCTCCCACGAAAGTGTGATATCCACTGCTCCCGGGTGAATCCATTCGACACCACCCTAAAGTGAACATGTCTTCTACGGTCCCTAAAGGGACCATGTTTTATTCGCATTTCTTCCCTGTCCATTTTTTTCCTTTTTGTGTGTTTGTTTAGACACCAACAACGAAAAGAACCCTCCATGGTGTCATTGGAGGGCTCAGTTGGAAACCTTTCAAATACTTATGCAAATACGCCAGTAAAAGCCAAATATCGAAAGGTTCCCGTTCGAACCCTCCAAATTGGCGTATTTGCTTAAATATTCGATGTTGTCAAAAAACAAACACCAGCCATTTAGAGGGCTGGTGTTTGGGTTGTAAGTTTAGTTTAAGTTTGTTTTTACAGCGCAAATATCAGCTCTCTAGGTTGAGAACCGATAATAATCGCCGCTACGGCTGAAAGGTGTTTATTTGGCTGTGTATTCTTGCTCACGAACAACAATATAGCACATGCTCTCCAAAATGCAAGCATTGGTCAACCTGGCAGGTTGACCAATTTTGCAACAAGGTTTATACTTGAGGCATGGTCGGAGATTCGGCGCACATATGCAATAGGGGAGTTGATAAAAGAAAAATTTTTCTTGACGAAGCAGATTATCTTAGATTTGTACGAAATTTACTTTTATTAAATAATAAAGACGGGAAAATTAGAGTACGCAAGAAAAATCCACTTGAAGATATTCAGCAAATTTTATCGGAAAGAAAAAAGTTAGTCGAGATATTAAAATGGGGTTTACTGCCTAATCACTATCATTTGTTGTTGTACGAAGTTTGTGAGGGAGGAATTTTAGAGTTTACAAAACGTTTAGGCAATGCATATACAAAATATTTTAACACTAAGAATGAAGGCAGAAGTGGCTATTTGTTTCAAAATAGCGCGAAAATAATTCCTATTCTTGAAAATAGTCAATTTCTTTACACACCAATTTACATTGATCTTAATTGTGCTGATCTTATATCTCCGAATTGGAAAAATCTAACAAATAATAACTCAAAGAAAATTTTGAATTTTTTACAATCATACAGGTGGTCAAGTTTTAGGGATTATTTTGGAGAGAAGAGTGAATTTAATTCGATTATAAATACTGAACTTTTCTATGACTTATTTGATACCAATGAAAAAGAATACAAAAAAGACTTAGAGGATTTTATTGCAAATCCAATTAGTGGAGATTTTTAACTGGTCAACCTGCCAGGTTGACCAGTTCGATTTTAAGATGTTATTTAGTATAATGAATTTATGAATGAAAATCATTTAGAAAAAACATCTGTAATTAATAAAATTGATATAGTTTTAAATGCAAGATAGGATTTTTCACTCAATTTGTTTCGGTTTTATATTCGGAATTCTCTTGCGTTCTTTTTTGTTTGTGGATTTTTATTTAATTATTTTGTTTAGTGTAATTGCTTTTAGTTTATTTTTATTTTTCACTTTGATTTCAAAGAATAACTGGGGGATAATATTTTCTATTTTTATATTCGCATTTTTCTTGGGAATTTTTAGATTTAATATGGTGGATGTTTCAGCGCCTAGCGTTTTTGAGTCCAGAGTAGGTCAGAAAGTTACCCTGTCCGGCATTGTTGCAGATGAGCCGAGCGTTGGAGAAAATAATCAAAAACTGACTGTACAAGGTCTTGCCTTGGATTCCCTTAAGGCAAGACCTTTTCCCGCTACCAAAATTCTGGCAACAGCAAATCTTGGTCAGTATTTCAAATACGGCGATGAAGTTAAAATTTCAGGCAAATTGGAAAAGCCGGAGAATTTTATGACGGATCAGGGCAAAGTTTTTGATTATATAAATTATTTAAGAAAAGACGGAATTTATTACGTAATGAATTACGCAACTCCCGAAATCATTTCAAGAGGAAATGGCAACTTTATCAGAAGCGCGTTGTTTTCTCTCAAAGAAAAATTTTTGGAAAAAATGAATTTGGCAATCCGGAGTCCGGAATCTCTCCTTATGGGCGGGCTTATTTTAGGAGAGAAAGCTTCTTTCAGTAGCGAAATGCGCCAAAAATTTATTGATACCGGCACGATACATATCGTGGCGTTGTCCGGATACAATGTGACGATAATCGCCGAATGGATTATGAAATTGTTTTCTAAAGCGCCTTATGTAACGCAAAATTTTGGTATCGGAGCGGGTATTTTCACTATTTTTCTTTTCGTTTTGATGACTGGCGCGAGTTCTACCGCGATCCGGGCGGGGATAATGGCGACTTTGGCGTTGATCGCCCGCGCGACCGGCAGAAATTACGATGTCGCGCGGGCGCTCATTTTGGCGGGCGTATTTATGATTCTACTGAATCCTTTTGTGCTTGTCTACGATGTTTCTTTCCAGCTTTCTTTTATTGCGACTGTGGCAGTTATATTTTTTACACCGAGAATTGAAAAATATTTTTTATGGGTGACACCGCATTTTAAACTGCGCGACATAGTTTCGGTCACCTGCGCGGTTTATATTTTTGTTTTGCCCTTTATTCTCTATAAAATGGGGAATCTTTCTATTGTCGCTCTGCCTGCCAACATTCTTATTCTTGCTTTTATTCCATTTACAATGGGACTCGGATTTCTGACTGGTTTTATCGGACTTATTTCATACATACTAGCCGCGCCGCTGGGTTTTATCTCGTATATATTTCTGCGCTACGAACTTGGCGTGATTAGTTTCTTCGCCAATATGCCGTTTGCGTCGTTTTCCATTCCCAATTTTCCGCTTCTCGTAATACTCGCAATTTACGCTTGGTTTATTTACAAACTTTTCGGCAGAAGTATTAAGAGTTTTTTCACCGAATTTTAGTAAAACTCTTTCTTGGCATACTTTTTATAAAGCAATCTATCTAGCCCTGCTGGGCTAGCGAACTGCTCGGCGCGTCCGCCTGCGCAAGGCTTTCTAAAAAGTACGCCTGCGACGAGTTTTATTTTGCTTTTGCAAAATTTTCTTCTATCACTTCCCAATTTACATTCTCCAAAAAGGCGTCAATATATTTTTTCTTGTCGGTCGCGTAATCCAGATAAAAAGAGTGTTCCCACATGTCAATTCCAAAAATCCAGCGCAGTCCTGTCAGGTGTCCCAAGTGCTGTTCGTCCACCCAAGCATTCAGAAGTTTTTTGTTTATAGGGTCGTAGTAAAGAATTGCCCAGCCTATGCCTCGCGTCATGGCGATAGCCTTGAAACGGGCGAACCACAGGTCAACGCTGCCCCATTCTTCCGTCATCGCTTTTTTGAGATGGCTTTCTCCTTGCACTATTTTAGCCCCGCCTTCAAGGCTTTTAAAATAGTATTCGTGATTTCTCATGCCGTCAAATTCAAAAGCGAAACGGCGCTGGATTTCGCTTGCGGCATAAGGAGCAAAGGCGTCTTCTTTCGCGTAACTCTCGTATTCGGGAATTTTTTCTAAAATAAGGTTCGTATTTTTCACATATCCGGCATACAGTTTCAGGTGTTCCTCAATTGTTTTTTTAGAAATCCCTTTCAACTCTCCTATATTAAATTTTAATTCTTCAAATTTTTTCATAGTTCTTTCATCACTATGACCCTGATTATTTTAGAAGGGTCATGATAGTATTGTAGCATGTTTGAAAATTCCAAGAAACACGGACTGCTCATTTTTACTTTTTTGCTTCTAGTTTCAACAATCTTTCTTTTCTATCAGGATTTTAAAAATTCCCATAGAAAACTAACATTTGCCATGCTTGATATCGGGCAGGGAGACGCGCTTTTTATAGAATCGCCTACTGGTACGCAGATTCTCATTGACAGCGGTCCACCGAGGAAAATTTTAAGCCAGCTCGCGCGCGTGATGTTTCCGTTTGACAGATATATTGACGGAATTATCATTACCAATCCTGACCAAGACCATATCGGCGGGTTTGAAGATGTTTTGAAAGTTTACAAAGTGGGTGGAGTTTTTGAATCTGGAACCATTAACGATTCTAAAACTTATCAAAATTTTAAACAAGAAATAAAAAATAAAAATATCCCAAACATTTTAGCAAAAAGGGGAATGCGGCTTCATCTCGGCGGCGGAGCAATGATTGATATTTTGTTTCCCGACCGCGATGTCTCCTTGTGGAATACGAACGACGGCTCAATTGTGGCAAAACTTTCCTATGGAAATACTTCGGTGATGCTCACGGGGGACAGCACATCAGTTACAGAAAAAATAATTTTGGAAAATTCCAAACGCAATCCAAAAATCAACCTTACGAGCGATATTTTAAAAGTCGGGCATCACGGTTCGCGCACTTCTTCTTCAAATGATTTTGTCAAAGCTGTCGCCCCGAAATACGCGCTAATTTCTGATGGTAAAGACAACAAATACGGTCATCCGCATCCTGATGTTTTGAATACTTTGTCGTCTTTTGGCGCGCAAATTTTCCGAACTGATTTATCGGGTACAATTATCATGAAATCCGATGGGAAAGATAAAACATTTTCTTTTCAAAATTAATCTGTTATATTGTAAGTATGTATGACAAACTAGTAGAAAAAATGATAAAAGGAGAGGAAAAGAGGCAGAGGGAAGGACTCGAGCTTATTCCTTCGGAAAATTATGTCTCGGAAGATGTGCTCACGGCAAACGGCTCGGTTTTTACAAACAAATATTCCGAAGGATATCCGGGGCGCAGATATTACGGCGGGCAGGATTTTACAGATCAGATAGAGAGGCTCGCCATTGAGAGAATCTGCAAATTGTTCAACTGCAAATTCGCCAATGTCCAGCCGCATTCCGGCGCTCCGGCGAATCTCGCCGTTTACGCCGCATTACTTGAACCCGGGGATACTGTGCTTGGCATGGATTTATCGCACGGTGGTCACTTGACCCATGGACATCCGATGACCCTGCCGGCAAAAATCTACAAATTCGTCACTTACAAAATGAAAAATCCAGATACGGGGGAGATTGATTACGAAGATCTTCGCCGAGTCGCGCTCGAGACGAAGCCGAAAATAATTTTAGCCGGTTTTTCTGCATATCCGCGCACTCTCGATTACAAAAAATTTGTGGAGATCGCCAAGGAAACGGGTGCGGTAACTATGGCGGACATGGCGCACATCGCCGGGCTTATCGCCGCCGGAGTTCTTCGTAATCCTTTTGACGATGGTTTTGATATTATTACTTCTACCACCCACAAGACTCTCCGCGGTCCGCGCGGGGGGATAATTTTAACAAGAGAAAGTGAAGAACTTGCGAAGAAAATCGACAAATCCATTTTCCCCGGTATTCAGGGGGGTCCGCATATGCACACTATTGCGGCAAAGGCAGTTGCTTTTGGTGAAGCCATGACCCCGAAGTACAAAAAATATGCCACGCAAGTTTTGAAAAATGCTAAAGCAATGGCGGAAGTTTTACGCAAAGAGAAAGTTCGCATGATTGGTGGAGGTACGGATAACCATCTTATCCTCGCGGATGTATTTGGTTCTCTCGGAGTGACCGGCAAGGAAGCGCAGACTGTGCTGGATGAAGTAGGCATTACTCTCAATATGAACTCTATCGCGGGGGATACCAGGAAGCCGCTTGATCCTTCCGGCATTCGCTTCGGCACACCAGCGATTACCACTCGCGGGTTCAAGGAGAAAGAATGCAAAAAAGTTGCCGAGCTGATGATAAAAGTTTTGCGAAATAAAGACGATAAAAAAATTAAAGAATCAGTGCATAAAGAAATAAAAGCTCTTGCCAAAAAGTTTCCGATACCAAAGAAGTTCGTATAAAAATACCATGAAGATTAATCATACAGGCATAACGGTTTTATCTTTAGAAAAATCCATTGAATTTTATCGAGATATTTTTGGCTTGCAAACTGAGAATTCTTTTGAGAAAAAAGACTTGGGTGCAAAGATTGTTGTAATGTCCGATGGAAGTGGTGGGCGAATTGAGTTATTTCAATTTGAAAAATCATCGGTTTTACCTGAAAGTCAAAACGATCTTTCGACTCAAGGTGTTAAACACATCGCTTTTGAATCAAACGATGTCGAGGCAATTTGGAGAAAACTTCACAGCAAATATGAATGTACTAATGTAACAAATGGCACATCAGCAAAATACTTTTTTGTTAAAGACCCAACAAATATTCCCGTAGAAGTTTATCAGCAATATAAATAACATGGGTTCATTTATCGAAACAAACGACACATTGCAGATCACCAAAGAGCAAGGCTTTCCAGCCGAGCTTGACTTGAAAAGGCATTTGAAAAATCCTTTCAAGTCGGGGGATTTTTCCGAAAAGATTTTTGAATTTAAAAACAAAAAAGACATCAGAATTTACCAAGCCCCGCCGTGCAGGAATTTTTTTGTAGAAAATATCGGCGGGAAGTGGGTTTACTGGGGACTCGCGCATATTTTGGAAGTCAGGCACGACTATGTGAATAAGACCACATCCGGCAAATTTAAAATTATCCATATCAACACCCCGGAAGAAATGAAACAAATGTTTCAACTCGCCGACCAGCGTCCCGAATTTAATTACTTTACTTGCTTAAAGTGAAATGCAATGCAAATTATTTTAGATTCGAAAAGTAAAAGCGTGGTGCGGATAGACAAGGGCGAGGAATGCCTTGAAGTTTTGAAATCTTTGGCGAAAAAGAAGGATGCGTCTTTCAATTTTTCTATGATTGGCGCGTGCAGAGAAGTGGAACTCAGTTATTTTGATGTAGCGACGAAAACATATTTCAAAAAAGTTTTCAATACGGGAAATATAGAAATGGTTTCCGTAAATGGCAATGTCGCGTGGTTTGAGAACGAGCCGATTGTTCATATGCACGGCGTATTTTCTGATGAGGAATACAAATGTTTCGGCGGGCATGTTGCTAAACTTGTCATATCTATCACCGGCGAAGTTGTGATAGATTGGCTGCCGTCCAAAATTGCTAAAAAAATTGACAAAGAAACAGGTTTAAAATTTTTGTGCGTATAAATTTTATGGAATTACAATTGCAAGTCGGAGTAAAAATTTTACTGAAGAATCAAGAAAGCAAGTATTTGGTTATTTGCCGTTCAGCAGAGAAGTATCCGAAAGTTGGCAGGCAATGGGAGCTTGCCGGCGGGCGAATCATTCCTGGATCTTCTTTGATTGAAAATATTAAAAGAGAAGTGAGAGAAGAAACCGGACTTGAAATTACCAGCGAACCCCGGTTAATAGCCGCTCAAGATATTATAAAATCTCACAAGCATATTGTCCGACTGACTTATACGGGTGAAGCTCGCGGCGAGGTCCGACTGAGTGATGAGCATACAGATTACAAGTGGCTGAGTTTGAGAGAAATTTCGGTTTTAGAACCGCTAGACGAGTATCTGAAAGAAGTTCTTGCTAAATTCAATTTATAAAACAAGTGACACAAATTCTGCCATAGCAGAAAGTGTGTCACTCTAGATAAGACTTAGCTAATTTAAAAGTTTTGATGCACTTGTTGAGTTTTATTTCTTCAAGATATTTTTTAAAGTCTGTTGGCAAGGGAGATGGTCCGACCCAAACACTCTTTTGGATCATTGTATAACCAAATTTTTTTAGGTGCCATCTAAACCATTCCCTCTCTGCCTTTCTTTCAGTTGGCACATCAAACATTATGAGAAGATTTTTATCTTTGGAAATGTTTTCTAACTTATTAAATTGTTTCAACGAATCAATTTTTCTTCTAACATATTCTTTTCCATACTTTGAAAGTACAACACCGGCTAATTCTTTTTCTACGAAATTTTTCTTTTTTAGACGATCAATAGTTGTACGCAGGCTTCTTGGCGAATATTTTTTGAAACGAGGAATGCCAAAAAGATTTACGCGCATTCCTTTGCATCTGATTTCCGTGTTCCAAAGTTCTTCTAGAATTTCCTTTACTATTGACATGCAATATATTCTAACTCAAAAATAATAATGACACAACCTTTGCCATGGCAGAAAGTGTGTCATTTTGAAAGATTGTGTGAAAGGCATATAATAAAACTGTCAGTCTTTGAATGAACTTAAAAGAAAAAATGAAAACCATAATTTGTATTATTGGAACTATCGGTTCGGGTAAAGATACCGCAGCCGAGTATATATCTTGACGGGTACCCCAAATTTAGGACTATACTATTTCCAATGATACTGATATTAAAACTTTCTCTAAAAAAATCGATGAATTTTTGGGGTTAAGAAGCTTAGAAAAGTAACGAATCATTTGTTTTAAATTCTTTTTCTGCTATATTTTGTAGATGAAAAGGCGAGGCAAATTGATAGTAATAGACGGCACGGATGGATCCGGCAAGGCGACGCAGGCGGATTTGCTTATCAGGCATTTGCGAAAGGACGGCAGAAAAGTGAAAGTGGTGGATTTTCCCGAATACTATTCAAACTTTTTCGGCAAGTTTGTCGGGCATTGCCTCTCTGAGCAGTACTACAATTTCGTGAAGACGCATCCGAAAATAGCTTCCGTGCTTTACGCGGCTGACCGTTTTGAATCGAAAGAAAAAATTGCAAAGTGGATCAAAGATGGAAATATCGTTATTGCCAACAGATACGCGAGCGCGAACCAGATTCATCAGGGGGGAAAAATCGCCAATACAAAAAAGCGGGAAAATTTCATAACTTGGCTTGCCGAAATGGAATACGAAGTTTTTAAAATTCCGAAACCCGATGCGGTGTTTTATCTTGATGTCCCGATTCCGATAGTGCTTCGGCTAATCAAAGAACGGAACAATACTGAAGTCAGAGGTTATCTTGGCAAGAAAAAGACAAAAAAAGCCGATGTTCACGAAAAGGATGTAAAATTTTTAGAAAATTCCAGAAAAAGCGCGCTATGGCTAGCGAAAACACAGAAGGGCTGGATAAAAATCAAGTGTATGGAGGGGAAAACGCTTGACACTCGCAAGAATATTCACCAAAAAATCTATGAAAAAGTGAAGAAAATTATTAATTAATCTGCTAAAATAATATGGAGTTGAATGAATATCAAAAAAGAGCCTTAGAAACCGCCACACATGATGGAAAATATAAGATAATTTATCCCGCGCTTGGTCTAGGTAACGAAGCGGGAGAGGTCTTGGGGAAAATAAAAAAATGGTTGCGCGGGGATGACGGCGCGGGGGAAATGGCAGAGAGCCGCAGAGAGGCGATCAAAGACGAACTGGGAGATGTGCTTTGGTATGTGGCGACATTGGCTCATGATTTGGATTTAAAGTTGGACGATGTCGCGCGGAGCAATGTGGAGAAATTAAAGTCCCGCAAAGAAAGAGGCGCCATCAAGGGAGACGGAGATAAAAGATAAGTAAAATATGCAGGAAAAAATTAAAAATTTAATAAAAGACGCGCTAGAAAATCTCAAAATAGAAGTTAATGATATTGCTTTGGAGCATCCAGCGGATTTAAAGATGGGGGATTATTCCACAAATGTTGCCATGACTGTGGCAAAAAATGTAAAAACCAATCCGAAAGAATTAGCTGAAAAAATAGTTGCCCAAATTTTAAGATTAAACACCGACAAGTACATTGAAAAAGTTGAAATGGCGGGGGCGGGTTTCATAAATTTTCATCTGTCCCGAAAATTTTTCGCAAATTCTGTCGAGGAGATCGTCAACGAAGCGGACAATGTCGGCAAAAACGAAACCCTGAAGGACAAAAAAATAATGATTGAATTCACCGACCCGAATCCTTTCAAGCCATTTCACATTGGTCACTTGATGACCAACGCCATCGGGGAGTCCGTGGCGCGGATTTTGGAGCATTCCGGCGCCGAAGTCTCCCGCGCAAATTATCAAGGCGATGTGGGGCTTCATGTGGCTAAAGCCATCTTCGTTCTCTTAAAAAATCCAAAAGAATATATCGTCCGCAATGAATCCAAAAGCAGGCAAGCGCTTTTCATCGGCAAGGCTTACGCGCGAGGGGCGGAACTTTACGAAAATGATACGGCGGCAAAAGCAAAAATAGATGAAATAAATAAAAAAATTTACAGCAAAAGCGACGCGCAGATAAACGAGACATACGATTGGGGTTTCAAGGTGACCATGGACGCTTTTCAGGATTTATACGAAACGCTCGGTACAGAATTTGATTTTTATTTTTTAGAGAGCCAGATGGCGCCGGTCGGGGAGGGTATTGTTCGCGCCAATCTCAACAAATTCATAGACCCACAGGGTAGCAAGAAAATTTTCGAAGAGTCCGATGGGGCTATAGTTTTCAAAGCCGAAAAATACGACCCCAAACTTCATACCAGAGTGTTCATTACCCGTGAAGGTTTGCCGACCTACGAAACGAAAGAACTCGGACTTGCCGAGGAAAAGTTTAAAACCAATCCCGATATGAGTCTGTCTATTATCGTTACCGCAAACGAGCAGATGGATTATATGCGGGTGGTGACCAAAGCCGTTTCTCTGCTCGATCCTGAACACGGGGCGAAGATGAAGCACATTTCGCACGGGATGATGCGCTTTGCTTCGGGTAAGATGGGTTCCCGCAAGGGAAATGTGATTACGGGCGAGTCTCTCCTCAATGATGTCCGCGACGCGGTTTTGGAAAAAATGACCGACCGCGAATTTGAAAATACGGAGAGAGAAAAAATCGCCTCGGCTGTCGCCGTGTCCGCTATCAAGTATTCTATTCTCAAACAGTCTACCGGTGGAGACATCATTTATGATTTTGAAAGCTCCATTTCTTCCGAAGGAGACTCCGGTCCGTACCTGCAGTATTCTTTCGCCCGCGCGAATTCTATAATAGAGAAAGCAGTCAAGGAAAATATTCTGCCCGACCCGCACGCTTTTCCAAAGGAAATTTTTGAAGTGGAAAAATTATTGTATAAGTTTCCGGAAATTGTCCTGCGTTCTTCCAAAGAATACGAACCGCACTACATCGCAAACTATCTCATCGAAGTCGCTCGTTCCTTCAACAGCTTCTACGGCAACAATTTAATAGTTGACAAAAAAGACAAATCTTCCGGCTACAAAATCGCTCTCTCCTACGCTTTTTCTTTCGTTATGAAAACTGGTCTCTCCCTCCTCGGCATTAAAGCGCCGAAGAAAATGTAGTAGAATATCTTCTGCATGACTCAAAGCGAAGCCCTAAATATTCTAAAAACCGGCGCCAATGTTTTCTTGACCGGCGAACCGGGCGCGGGCAAGACGCATACAATAAATAATTTTGTAAATTATCTGCGTAGTGCGAGAATTGAACCGGCGATTACCGCTTCGACGGGTATCGCCGCCACACATATCGGTGGCATGACCATTCATTCATGGAGCGGCATAGGCATCAGGACAAAACTTGATAAATATGATTTAGATAAAATTGCCTCTAGTGAATATATCGCGAAGCGTGTGCATCGCACCAAAGTTTTAATCATCGACGAGATATCTATGTTATCCACGGGTATGCTTGAGATGGTGGATATGGTTTGCCGGGAAATAAAAAATAATGGTCAAGCTTTCGGCGGAATCCAAATTGTGCTAGTGGGAGATTTTTTTCAACTGCCGCCAATCGTCAAAAGAGATTTTGCCGAAGAAAAACAGTCTTCGCTTATCCCAGAGGTCCGACCTATGGGAACTTTTGCTTACCAAGCGGGAGCGTGGGAGAGGTCTCGACCAGTCGTGTGTTATTTAGCCGAACAGCATCGCCAGGACGACTCTGATTTTCTCTCCATTCTTTCGGCAATCCGCGCAAATAATGTTTTGCAAGTTCATCGCGCTCACATCATCGCTCGGCATATTCGCGCGAATAAGCCGCCGGAAAATATAACCAAACTTTTTTCGCACAATGTGGATGTGGATAGGGTGAATAATTTTGAACTGGCGAAGCTAAAGGAGGAAGTGAAATGTTTTGCTATGACCTCAAGCGGAAATGAAAAATTAGTGGAGGTACTCAAGAAAAGCTGTTTGTCGCCGGAGAAATTGGAGCTAAAAATCGGCGCGGTGGTGATATGCACCAAAAATAATCCAAAAGAAAGATTTGTAAACGGCACGCTCGGCGCCGTCGTCGGCTACGAAGAATTTAGCGGAAACCCAATTATTAAAACCAAGAGCGGACGCAGTATTGTGGTTGCCCCGATGGATTGGACTGTGGAGGAAAACGGCAAAATCCGCGCCCAAATTACGCAGATTCCGCTTCGCCTCGCTTGGGCGATTACGGTACACAAGAGTCAGGGTATGAGTATGGACGCGGCGGTGATGGATTTGTCGCAAGTGTTTGAATTTGGGCAGGGTTATGTTGCCCTCTCGCGGGTGCGAAGGCTTTCCGGACTGTACTTGCTAGGCATTAATGAACATGCGCTAAAAGTGCATCCAGAGATTTTGAAAAAAGATGTTGATTTTAAAAATAAGTCAGCCGAAGCAGTAAAAGTTTTCGGAAACATCGCACCAGTCGAACTCCAAAAAATGCACGAGAATTTTGTGGTGGTTTGTGGAGGGAAAACTAAAAAGGCTTGAGAAACTCGGGTTGAGATGAGATAATTAATCAATACAACTTAATTTTGATTAAATGCTTTCTAGAAATTTAATTATTTTATTTTTTCTCTTTATCTTCAGTTTTTTTATTTTTCCCGCTTCTACATACGCCAGTATTACTGTGAACTATACCGTTACCAGCGGCACAGATGCGACAGAGGAAGAGCCGGCAGAATTTAAGGAAAACGATATCACGAAACTTAGCTCGAGTGATGATAGCCGCATTCAAAGCAATAAAGATAGTTGGACGATAGGAGAGAATTATGATGAAAGCAAGTATCTTGAATTTGTTTTCAACGCCGATGTTCCAGAGGATGCGACAATTGAAAGTGTCACCCTTTCTCACGAATTTAGAAGGTCTGGGTCACTAACAGCCGCAAAACTTAAAATTTGGGACGGCGCAAATTTCACCGGTAAAGATTTGACCGTGGGTACGACAAATGTTGATCACACAGATACGACCGAAAATCTCTCCTCTTTCATTGACACGCCGGAAAAGGTGAATAATCTGAAAGTCCGTTTTTTGGCTTACAGGGATGAAGGACAAGGAGGCGGTACCAAAACCAGCCATGATTTTATCGGTTTGTCTATCACATACACCGTACCGGAGTCCACAATTTCCGGTACGGTGTATTCACAGCTTTATACTGGAGATAAATACGACATCTCCCAGTCTCCTTGGAACAGTAATAAAGGTTCCATTTTCTACAAACCCGCAGTGATCCCTTCCAGCCTTTGGACTTATGACTTTACTTCCGATGCCTCTATAAGTTTTTATACTATTGGTCCTATTGCTCCCAACATTCTTCGGATTAAACATGTTTCCGGCGCTTCTTGCTCCGAGATTGCCTCTTCAAATGGCGGCTTTGGCTTAGCTATTTTCGGACGTAATGTTTCAGATACCGATGAGTCTGCTCTAGTAGCTATTGGCGGTACTGATTTGGGCGGTGGTATTTGTCAATATGCTCTTGTCGAAGGAGTAACCTTAGCTGATACTGCTGGTTATAAACTTTCCACAGTTAGTTTTTTCTACCCAAAAAGTTCAGGATTAAGTGTGGTTTTAAACGGAGCATCCGCTAATAGTGGTCAGTCGGCGGTGAAAGGCCAGCAGTCTATGGCACCGGGTGCTAGTATAATTGAACGCTACGATGGCGGTATTGCCTTTCAGCTGTGTATAGACTATTGCGACCAAGAATTCATTTTGCCCGCCGCATGTTCCGACGGAATAAAAAATCAGGACGAGACGGATATTGATTTCGGCGGAGAGTGTGTGAAAGCGGGGGACGATTATCTGGATTTAAATAAAAATGGAACGATAGATGAAAAAGAAAACGAGATAATCATAAACTCGAACACGACTCTTACAGCAGGCGAATATAATTTTAAAAATTTAAACATTATCAATGGCGCGATTCTCACATTAGAGGGTGACCCTCTTTCTTCGGATCTTTTCAAAGGAGTAAAAATAAACGCTACCAATTTAACCATAAATTTCGGCTCGGCGATTTCGGCCGATTCTAAAGGTTTTGGTCCCAACGCAGGACCGGGCATTTCACAGATTGATTCTCAGGGCGCAAGCTATGGGGGCGGAGATTTATTGTATGGTTCTGCCGCAGGTCCGGTTGATTTGGGGAGTGGCGGAGCGACTTATGGAGGCGGAGCTGTGCGTATAGTCGTGTCGGATACTTTCACAAACAATGGCATTGTGTCTGCCAATGGAAATTCTTCAAGTAGCGGCGGGAGCATTTATGTGACGACGAGTCATCTGGCAGGAGACGGAAAATTCAGCGGGAACGGCGGCGTGCTGTATGCCACAGGTTATTTCAAGAGTCCCGGCGCCGGGGGCAGAATCGCTCTTCATTACCAAACCTCTTCTTTTGAAGGAGAGGCAGAAGCTAAGGGCGGATGTGGAAGTTACGATAGCTGGACTTTAACTTGCGCTTTGAACGGCACAGTAGGTATTTTCGATGAATCGAAAAAAGATCTTTACATAACCTCTTCTTGGCAGTTTAGAGAAAGCGACGGACCTTTTGCCCTAAATAATATTTTTGTTTCCGGCAGCGCAAAAGTGTTATCCGAGGAGGGGGTAGAAATAAACGCCAATAGCCTTTCCGTTAATGACGGCTCTTATTTTTATACGGCCGAAAATCAAATACTAAATATTCCAACAATCACTCTTGAAGGAGGTTCCATGTTTACTCTTTCCGGCGGCGAAGAAATATCCGCCGACACCTTTCTTATTAAAGGAAATTCGACAGTTACCGTTCTTTCGAAAAAGATTCTTTATTTAAAAATTTCCGACCTCACCATAGAAGATGGTTCCTATATTTCTGCTGACGAAAAAGGTTATGCGCCCAACCAAGGATCCGGCGCTTCTTCTGTGGATGTAACAAGCGGCATTGGAGCAAGCTACGGGGGTTTTAGTTATGGTGGCGCCGCCTACTCAACCACTTACGGCTCTGAAACGGAACCATTAGATTTAGGTAGCGGTGGCGCAACCTACGGCGGCGGCGCAATTCGTCTCTATGTTTCCAGCGTTTTTGCAAATAACGGGACTGTTTCCGCAAACGGCAATTCGTCAAGTAGCGGCGGGAGCATTTATGTCACGGCTAATAATCTCTCGGGTAGCGGAAAGTTTAGCGCAAATGGAGGAGGCTTGTATTTTACCGGTTATTTTAAAAGTCCTGGCGGCGGAGGACGAATCGCTCTTTATCATGAGACCTCCTCATTATTCACCGGAACAGCGGAAACAAAAGGAGGATGTGGCAGTTATGACGGTTTCAGCGCATCCTGCGCAAGCGGTGGAACAGTAGTAATTAAGCAGAAAAATTTCCTGCCGTCCTGTTCCGACGGAATAAAAAATCAGGATGAGACGGGGGTTGATACCGGCGGGATTTGTTTTGTCGCGAGTTCCGAAAAATCCATCACCTCTTTCAGCTTCGCAGGTTTGAGTCCTGCGGTGGCTGGAGTCGTAGATAAAGCGAACCACACGATTTCTTTAACTGTTCCATTCGGCACGGCTGTCACCGCCCTTGCGCCGACTATCGCCATCTCCACCGGAGCATCTATCGCCCCCGACAATAATGTAGCCAAAGATTTCACCAATCCGGTTACTTTCACAGTCACCGCCGAAGACGGCACCACGCAGGCGTATACCGTGACGGTGGTTCCGTTTTGTACTGAAAATTGCAATTCAAATATTCTTTTTCTGCCGGGAATAATGGGGTCAAGATTGTATGAGGAAGGGCTGGAATGCGGGGATGTTTTGACCGGTCCGGGGTGTGGTGGGGATAAGGAAATGTGGTTTTCTTCTTTTGATTCTGACCAAGAAAAACTCGCCCTTAATTCAGAGGGTAAAAGTATTAACAGCCTTTTCACTAAAAATGACACTCAGATAATCACTAAGGGCGAAAAAGAAACGGGAATTACGGATAGCATAAAAGGCTCTGATATTTATAAATCATTCATAAATGATTTAAAAGATTGGAAAGACGATGGCACGATACAAGACTATGCTTTCATACCTTATGACTGGCGGCTCTCGCTTGAAGATATCATCACCAACGGCGTGAGTTCGTTGAGCGGAGATTTGTATTACACCGCTCCGCGGGATTTTTCCGAGTCTTTTGTCTTGCAAAAATTAGAAGAACTGCAGGCAAGTTCGAAGTCCGGCAAGGTCACAATCATCTCGCACTCAAACGGGGGACTGGTCACCAAAGCCTTGATTCAGAAATTGAAAGATACTGGCAATCCTTTATATGAAAAGATAGACAAAGTCATTTTTGTCGCCGTGCCGCAGATTGGTACACCGGATGCCTTAGTGGCGCTTTTGCATGGAAATTCTCTCGGATTTGGTTTTGTCATGAGCGCCGCGAGGCACAGAGAGCTTGCGGAAAATATGCCAACCGCTTACCATTTACTTCCGTCAGCAAGTTATTTTACGACCGTTGATCCTGCTTTCGCGGTGGACAAGCTGGTCTCTTTTGAAGACGGAACGATATTTAGTTCTCAGATATCACAATATGGAGTTTTCGTTTCAAACGCCACCGAACTCAAAAATTATGTTTTAGGCACGGACGGAAGAAGCAAGCCGTCTTTTAGCGATGTCATGAATCCGAATATAGGAAACTCCGCTCTCTATGCTGAGGCGGAGGCTGTGCATCAAGTTTTGGATTCCTGGCAGCCGCATTCCGATACGAAAGTGATACAAATTGCCGGATGGGGCGAAGAGACAATGGCAGGATTGGATTGTAAATCGTATGTTGCGTCCAGAACAGGGATAACTCGAAAAGCCGCTTGCAAGCCGCGCAAGATTATAGATGGTGACGGGAGGGTAGTGGTTCCGAGCGCTTTGTGGATGTCGGATTCTAATCCGAATGTGGAAAGATGGTGGGTTAATTTAGAAGAAGAAGGTGGTACTTTCTCAACCGACAGAGAGCATAAAGATATTTTAGAAATTTCAAATTTGCGAGATTTCATTAAAAAAAGAATTAAAAATGAAACTTTTATTGACCTAGATAATATTATCGTTGATAACGATTCCACCCTAGTTTCAAATAAAACTCGCTTACACTTTACTTTGCACTCACCCCTGACTCTATGCATTATAGACTCGCAGGGCAGATACACCGGCCTAGACCCTGACACCGGAGAAATCCGAGAGGAGATCCCAGGCGCGACTTATGAGCAGATAGGAGAAATGCAGTTCATATCTGTTCCAGCCGGTATTGCATACACACTCCAGCTCCAAGGCTATGAAGACGGACTTTTCACCCTTGAAGTGGACGAACAAATAAGCAACGAGGTAACAGAATCAATCTCCTTTGAAGGCATAGAGAGTTCCACTTTGACATTGGTGACGATGGATATTGCTCCCGACTCCGAAGTTTCAACTTCTGAACTGCAGATAGACACAGACGGCAACGGAAATGTTGACCAAATTTACCAGATTGTTGATGGCGAAGCG
>JBBUHH010000062.1:0-2765 GCA_038055775.1 Patescibacteria group bacterium
CTTATCGCTAAATTTTACCTCATCTGGATGCCTAAAATCGCTATATTTTGCTTCAATTCTATATGGTGTAACTTCAACTATGAAGTATTCAGGTGTTTCACGATTAACCTCACCCCCAGTCCCTCTCTTGTCAGGAGAGGGTGGCTGAAAGCCGGGAGAGGTTGTTTCACGCGAAACATACACGCCCACAGTCCCAAATGTATTTTCATAAACCGTTTTCTCAAAAAGCTTTATAATTTGCTCCGGTTTGGCATTAGTTGTCACATCCCAATCTTTGGGTTCCCTTTCTGCTTCGACTTCGCTCAGCATCTGTGACATTACAAGATCCCGAACACATCCCCCAACTAAGTACGCCTCAAAACCAGCTTTTTCGAGCATTTGTGTTACATGTGAAACTTCTTTGGGGATTTTAGATATTAGGTTTTTATAGTTTTCCATTATTTTTCTGTGCGCCCGGCAGGAATTGAACCCACATCGCTTGTTCCGAAGACAAGCGTTCTATCCGTTGAACTACGGGCGCAAAATTATTTAATAACCACTTAATTATACACCTTTTTGTTAATTTCACAAAACGAACTACCGTGATATACTTATACAATATGAGACACGACAAATTTCAAGCATTGGAGCTCAGAAAACAAGGAAAAACTTATAGAGAAATTCAAAATTTGCTCGGCATGTCCCGAAGCACTCTCTGTGAGTGGTTTCAAAACGAGGAATGGTCTAAACACATTAAAAAATCAAATGTGAATATACAAATAAAAATAAGTGTGGAGCGTCTAAAAAAATTGCATGACGGACGAAAAATAATGTTAGAAAAAAAATATAAACAAGTTGAAGAAGACGCTGTGAGAGAATTTGGATTGTACAAAAATGATCCCCTATTCATGGCAGGGCTAATGGTTTATGCCGGTGAAGGAGATAAGGCTAGCAGGTATAATATTAAATTGGCTAACTCAGAATTCTACTTACACCTAGTATTCATAAAGTTCTCTGAGAGATTTTTAAAAACTGAAAGAGAAAAAATTAAAGTTTGGCTGCTCCTGTATCCTGATCATAATATAGAAAAATCATTAAATATTTGGTCTGAAAAATTAAATATAAAAAAATCTAATTTTTACAAATCACAAGTAATAATGGGCAAGGAAAAAACAAAAAAATTGCAATATGGGGTCGGCAATAGTATAATATCCAGCACAAGTTTGAAGAAAAAAATGATGAAATGGTTGGAACTTTGTAAAGAAAATTTCAAGTAGAAACAGATGCGGTCATCGATTAATGGTAGGTCAGGACATTGCCAATGTTCAGGTTGGAGTTCGATTCTCCATGGCCGCACAAATAATGTCCTTTATGTTATTAGCTCGATATATAAGGATTTTACTAAAAACTGTGGATAACCATGTTAGTAATGTTTATAAAGGACACAATTGGTATTTGTCTTTTAGAGTCATTTTTGCTCAAAATATACTGAAAAATAAGGCTATTTTATTAAAAGACACTAAATTTTGAGTATTTGTTTCATGTGAAACATGTTATTCGTGAAACCTAAACTATGCCTAAAGTTTTTACTTCTGAAACACAAAAAATAGGAGAAGTAGGAGAAAATATAGCTGTAAAGTTTCTCGTGAAACATGGTTTTGATATATTGGACAGGAATTACACAAAAAAATGGGGTGAAATAGATATAGTCGCTGAAAAGGATGGGAAACTTTATTTTATTGAGGTGAAATCTGTTGCACACTTGCCCGCCGAAGCAGAAGCGAAGGAAGGTGAAACACGACCTGAGGACAATATGCATCCGTGGAAACTTAAAAGACTTTCGCGCATCATTCAAACTTATCTTTTATCTAAAAGACATGATGAGCCAGAGTGGCAGGTAGACCTGTTGGTGATTTTTTTAAATCTTCAGGATAAAACTGCAAAAATAAAAGTTGTAAAAGATATAATCTTATGACATAATCACAAAAGTTTTCCGGGCCTAGACGGGCATTGCCTCGTCGAAGTTACGCGAAACTCGCCTTTGCTCTTATGAGCTTCGGCGTAGCGAAGGCGGGCCGTAGTATATCGGTTGTACAAGTGCTTTGGGAGCATTTAGGCTGGGTTCGACTCCCAGCGGCCCGAAGGGACGGAAGAAGCAAATTTATTTGCTTGCGTTGGGAGGCGAAAGGCTTTTCGTGATTTCTTGAAAGAAAATCGAAAAGCACCTAGTAAAAATGAACTGCTTCATTTTTACTCCAGTCCTTCAGGAATCGCCGATGTGAGTTGTAGACGAACAGGCGATAGGGGTGGATGTAATCGGCAACCCCAGCGACCCGAAAGGCGGGATTAGTTTAATGGTAAAATTTCTGTTTTCCAAACAGATGTTAGGAGTTCGATTCTCCTATCCCGCACAACCAAGGGCGATGCGTAAGCCCTATAATTTTTAAGTTCTTTTACCGTTTTAGGAAAATCCTCGCAAACCGTATTTCATCATACGAATAATCTTCTCCGAGAATTGTCCGCACCGGGGCGAGCAATGAGAGGTACCCCAAATCCTGGACAAATAGTTTCTCTAATTAACAGCTAATTGGAGTAAAATATTGTCATGGAAAACAATCAAATAAATTACGTGGGCAAGCGGGCATAAACATCCGCCCGACCTCTAAAGAGAGAACGATATAAGGCAAGTTTTTCTTGATTGTTCATACATATTATTTCTTCCTATATCTAGTCGTTCGCCCTTGTCCGATTCGTTCAACTTTCTTCAAACGCAAAAGTGTATCAAG
>JBBUHH010000063.1:0-1559 GCA_038055775.1 Patescibacteria group bacterium
GCATCTGGGGCATTGTTTGGTTAATCAAATAAAAAGCGGGGAAGCGCAAAAAGCCACCAAAGAAATTTTAAAAGTTTATCAGCTAAAACGTAAATAATTATGCAAACACAAATTTATAAAGTGAAAGGCATGCATTGCGCTTCTTGCGCCTCAATCATCGAGAGGGCGGTGAAAAAAATTGGAGGCGTGGAAAGTGTTTCTGTCAACAATGGCACGGAAAACGCAAAAATTTCTTTTGACGCGGACAAGACGAGTCTGGAATCTTTTAATAAAAAAATCGAGCCGCTCGGGTATTCTCTTGTGGCGCCGCAGGACCATAACATGGATATGAAAAATATGTCTGCCAAAGAAATGGGGATGAGTGAGGATGAGCATAAAGCGCATTTAGGGCTTAGCCAATCCAAAGCCGAAAAATTAGCGGAGATAAGAGATATGAAAATAAAAGTTATTTCGGCAATTCCGCTTGCAATAATCAGCGCTTTCATTTTGAGCTGGGAAATTTTTGGGGAATATAATTTTGTTTCCGAAATGAATTATGCCACCAAAGAATTTTTCCATCATCTTTTACCTCTTCTCGCGACTTATGTCCTTTTGGTTGTCGGCAAGCCGTATCTGCTTGGGCTTTACCGTTTTTTTCGTTATGGCAAAGCCAATATGGATACGCTGATAGGGCTCGGGACATCTGTCGCTTTTCTTTATAGTTTTGCCGTCACGGCGTTTGAAGAAACTCTGCGGTCATTTATCAATGTTGATGCCACATACTATGATGTGACAATCATCGTCATTACTTTTATTGCTCTCGGAAAATATCTAGAAGCCCGATCAAAATTAAAAACTGGCGATGCGATTGAAAAGCTTTTAAATTTGCAAGCCAAGACGGCTACGGTTCTCCGCGATGGAAAAGACCCCGAAGGAAAGCAAGCTTCCTACGGGGCAGGAATTGAAATTCCTGTTAGTGAGGTAGTTCACGGGGACTTAATTATCATCAAACCCGGAGCAAAGATTCCAGTTGACGGTGTAATCACCGAAGGTGAATCTTTTGTGGACGAATCAATGGTTACCGGCGAGCCTATGCCCGCGCAAAAAAAAGCTGGCGACAATGTGGTCGCGGCCACCATCAATACCAGCGGAGCGTTTACTTTTAAGGCGACGAAAGTCGGCTCGGAAACCCTGCTCGCGCATATCATCAAGATGGTTGAGGAAGCGCAGGGGAGCAAGGCGCCCATCCAGGCGCTAGCCGATAAAATTTCAGGCATTTTTGTGCCTGTCGTACTCGTGATAGCTTTTCTCACTTTGGGTGTTTGGCTTTTATTCGCTCCCTCTCTCGGATTTTCTCAAGCCCTGTCTTTTGGTCTTGTTTCTTTTGTGGGAATTTTGGTTATCGCTTGTCCCTGCGCTCTTGGTCTCGCCACTCCTACGGCAATTATTGTGGGAGTAGGAAAGGGCGCTCGCGAAGGAATTTTGATTAAAGACGCGGCGACGCTGGAAAAATTACACAAAGTAGATACTGTCATTGTCGATAAAACCGGCACCATTACTATCGGCAAGCCGACATTGGT
>JBBUHH010000064.1:0-36554 GCA_038055775.1 Patescibacteria group bacterium
TGAAAAGCGGAAACCGGGCAACTGGTTCGTGAGTTCGAATCTCACCTCCTCCGCAGATTATCCAAATACCAAAGATGTAGTATAATAGAACATATGAGTAAACAAAAAATTGTTTTGTCCGCGTTGCGTTATGTGATGGGTTTTATTTTTCTTTGGGCGTTTTTGGATAAAATGTTCGGTTGGGAATTTGCGACGACCGCGGAAAACGCATGGATTAACGGAGGGTCGCCGACCTCCGGTTTCCTTTCCTTTGCGGTCCGAGGACCCTTCGCCGAATTTTTTCACGGCTTGGCGGGCGTGGTTGCCATTGATTGGCTCTTTATGCTTGGACTGCTCTTCATCGGACTCTCGTTAGTATTTAACAAATTTGTAAAATGGGGCTGTATGGCCGGTTCCCTTTTAATGCTGTTTATGTATCTTTCCCTGCTTTGGCCGGAGAATAACCCCCTCATTGACGAGCATATTGTTTATATTTTGGTCCTTATGCTTATTGCCTTAAGAAGGGAGCAGTAAGGACCGCATTCTAGTTCCAAGTGCATTTTAATTTTTTCTCTTATTTGGTATAATTAGTTTATGGAAAAGCTTGAATGGTCAGCCCTGGAATACGAAGAAAAGGACAGGAGTTCCGACTGGTTTTTGGCGCTCGGGATTATCGTTGTGTGCAGTTCGGTCGCCGCATTTATTTTTGAAAATTATTTTTTCGCGGCGCTTCTTTTGCTCTCCGGAGTACTGCTGGGATTTTTTGCGATCAAAAAACCAGACATGATTTCTTATGAGCTTTCAGACCGGGGATTGAAAATACGAAATCAGTTTTATCATTACGAAAATATAAAATCTTTCTGGGTGCAGACAGACTCAAGCGGCGCAGGCGAGTTAAAACCCGCGCTTTTTGTAAAAACCGAAAGAATGTTTATGCCCGTTATCTCAATACCGATAGAAGACGCTATGTCCGCAGACATCCATTCCATCATGATTTTCAAAAATGTCGCCGAAGAGGAAATGCGGGAGCATGCGTCTTCCAAAATCATGGACTTTTTGGGCTTTTAATTTTGCTTTTATTTTTTACCGAAAACTGCTAATCTGAATAAATTGCTCTCGTAGTTCAACGGATAGAATGCTGGCCTGCGAAGCTGGCGATCCAAGTTCGATTCTTGGCGAGAGCACCTTGACTTTTTGGAGACAAAGTGCTATAATGGAAGGATGGTTAAAAAACCAGTTAAATTAGGCGCGATGGTCCTTTTGGGAACTGTGTTGTTTGTCTATTCCCCTGCCGTTGCTTACGCTTACAGTCCATATGTTACTACTGGTAGCGCGACTGCCATCACCAGTAGTACTGCCATCTTGAATGGCTCGGTGAACGCGGACAATATGCCGACTTCCGTTTGGTTTGAATACAGTACGGACAGTGGCCTTAGAGGTTCTCTTTCGGCAACCGCCTATCGTTTCACTTCCGGAAACAGCGGCAACATTGTCGCGAATATCGGGGGACTTTATCCAAATACCATTTATTATTTCCGCGCCGTGGCTCAAAATATGGACGGGAGAACTTATGGCAATATTTACTTGTTTACCACTCAATACAGCTACCCTGTCGTAAATAATGTCTATGTATCTAATAATCCCGCCCAGCCGTTTTCCGCTATCACCGAACCTGTAAGCAACCTCGGAAGTACGAGCGTCCAGCTTCATGCTTTGGTGTATAACGACACAAGCGCTTCTTCAAACACTTGGTTTGAATGGGGAACAAACGGGAATTTGGGAAACAGGACCACAATGACGCAAACCGGAGTATTGCCAGCCGTCAAACGCGCCGATAGGCTGACAGGCCTCTCGCCCGGCACCACTTACTATTTCCGCGCTATGGCGGAAAATGCCTTGACGAGAAGCAATGGAAATGTTTTGAGTTTCACTACTAGCGGAGCAAAAGCAGTCGCAGCAGTTTCGGAAGCGCCCAGCACAACTAAAACAAATTCTGCGCCAACAACACCGGCAGAAAAAGAAAAGGTATCTTCCCTCTCAGCAAATGTTTTTGCTTCCGGTTCTTTCTTTCCAGAGAGTATTTTGGGATGGTCTGTCTTGATTATCCTCCTGCTTATTCTGATAATCCTGGCGAAACATCTGTATCTTGATTTTGCTGTAAAAAAGTCACCGCCCGATTCCGGACACTCCTAAAAATGTGTGTTATAGTGAAATTATTCTCATGCGACATAAAATGAAGAAAGTCTTAAATGGAGTAAAGTCCTATATTATTTCCCACAAAATATTGAGCATCATTGCCCTGATTACGCTTTTAGGCGCCGGATACTGGGGATATATTAGATTATCGGGGGATAATGACGGCATCCGCTACATAACAGCCAAAGCGGAAAGGGGTGACATCGCCATTTCCGTCTCGGGTAGTGGACAGGTTTCCAGTTTTAATCAAGTTGATGTAAGAGCAAAAGCGTCCGGAAACGCGCTTTATATAGCCATGCAAGACGGAGAAAAAATAGGGGCGGGAGGATTGATTGCACAGTTGGACGACAAGGACGCAAAAAAAACCGTGCGCGATGCGGAAATAAATTTAGAATCGGCTAAAATCAGTCTAGAAAAACTGAAAATAGAAAAATCGCGGGAAAATATGGATGCGGATTTGGCGAAGAGTTATAATGACGGATTTAATACCGTTTCCAATGTCTTTTTGGACCTGCCGGAAATTATGACCGGTCTAAACGATATGTTTTTCGAGAGCGATTTAAGCACAGGACAATGGAATGTGGATTGGTATGAAGGGCAAGTCAAAAATACTGACAGCGGCAGGACTAAAACATATAAACAAAATTTTGTGGATTCTTATCACACCGCGCTAAAATCTTATGAAGCAAATTTTGATAATTATAAAAACAGCGCGCGAGCTTCTGATAATACAACCATTGAGGCGCTCATCGCGGAAACTTACGACAGCACAACGCTGATTTCTGACACTATCAAAAACGCGAATAACTTCATTGATTTCGTAAATGATTCAATCCAAAAAAATAATTTCAGCCCGCCCTCAATCATTTCAGAACATAAGGCGACTTTGAGCGAGTACACCTCCGAAACAAACACGCATTTAGTTAATCTTCTTTCAAACACGACAAGTATAAAGAACTATAAGGATGCTTTCCAAAATGCCGGTTTGGATATAAAATCTTCGGAATTATCCCTGAAACAAAAAGAAAACGCGTCCCAAGATGCGAAGGATAAACTGGCGGATTATTTTATCCGCGCCCCTTTTGAAGGCGCTATCGCAAAGATTAATATCAAAAAATCGGATAGTGTGAGCGCGGGCGCCGTGGTTGCCACATTAATTACCAAAAAACAAATAGCGGAAATTTCTCTTAATGAAGTTGATGTGGCGAAAATAAAAATCGGGCAAAAAGCTGAGTTTGCTTTTGATGCAGTTCCCGACCTGAAAATTTCTGGAATTGTAGCCGACATTGATACGATCGGCGCTGTGTCACAGGGAGTCGTAACTTATATTGTTAAAATAAGTTTTGATGCCCAAGATATCAGAGTAAAATCAGGAATGAGTGTGTCTGCCGAGATTATTACGGACGAAAAACGGGATGTATTGGTGATACCGAACAGCTCGGTAAAATCCCTGCCCGCCAATTCTGGGGTGGGACAAACCGGCAAAAATTATGTGGAAATATTTGGGGGATCTTCGGCCGTCCCTAGCAGGGTTTTTGTTGAAGTAGGTTTATCAAACGATTCACAAAGTGAGATTGTTTCCGGCATCAAAGAGGGCGATGAAATCGTTGTCAGAACAATCCTGCCTTCGGCAAGCGCGCCTGCAACTTCAGTTCCCAGTATTTTTGGCGCGGGAGGAAGTAGAACCTCTGGAGGAACAGTTAGATTCCAAACTCGATAAAATTTTATGATAGAAGTAAAAAATATCACAAAAATCTACAAGACGGGAGATATGGAATTTCAAGCATTGAATAATGTTTCTTTCACCATAACGGACGGAGAATTTGTGGCGATTATGGGACCCTCGGGTTCCGGCAAGTCAACGCTGATGCATATTTTAGGGGCGCTAGACAGCCCGACTTCTGGAACTTATCTGCTTGATAGAAAAGATGTGTCTGTCCTGCCCGATGATGAACTGGCGGATATTCGGCGCAACAAAATCGGTTTCGTATTTCAAGCCTTTAATCTTTTACCGAGAACATCGGTACTCAGAAATGTGATGTTGCCTTTAGTTTATGCCGGCGTGCAAGGCGGAAAAAGAATGGAAAAGGCAAAAGAGGCGCTTTTTGCCGCAGGTATGGATGAGGAACACTTCCACCATATGTCCAATCAAATCTCCGGCGGGCAAATCCAGCGGGTGGCTATCGCGAGAGCGCTAGTAAATAATCCGTCGCTCATTTTGGCCGACGAACCGACGGGAAACCTGGATTCTAAAACCGGAGAAATCGTGATGGAAACTTTTCAAAAATTAAACAAAGAATTAAAGCGAACAATCATTTTGATTACTCACGAACAAGAAATAGCCGAATACGCCAACAGGATTATTTTTTTAAAAGATGGAAAGCTGGTTGAAGACAGAAAAATAAAATGACCCATTCGAGAAATTCTCAGGCCATTCGCTCTGAGACTCAGGCTCGAAGAGGTCATAGTGAGTAAAACCGAACCATGAAATTCAAAGATATAATACAAGAAACATGGAGTGCGCTTGCGGCCAACAAAATCCGTTCGGGTCTGACCATGCTTGGCATTGTCATAGGCATTGCTTCTGTTATCGCCATGGTTTCCATCGGCAACGGAGCAAAAGCGTCCATCCAATCAAGTATTGAAGGATTGGGTTCAAATCTTTTGACCATTCTTCCCGGAGTCATCCAGCCGGGACGAGGTATTGTTTCTTCCGGTCGTGGCAGCGCCCAAACATTAAAAAATGAAGATATTGATATTTTGAGAGAGATAGACGGAGTAAGCATGGTCTCCGCCGAATCCGCTCGCCGCTTTCAAATAGTCGCCGCCGGAAATAACACCAACACGACCGTGACTGGCACATTGCCGGAATATCTTACAGTTCACAATTTAAGTCTCTCAAGCGGCAATTTTATTTCCGACGGGAATCAGAGAAGCATCGGTAGGCAGGCGGTTTTGGGCGCCACGGTTGCAACCGACTTGTTCGGAGAAGAAGACCCCTTGGGAAAAACTATCCGCATTAATAAAATTAATTTTAATGTCATTGGAGTGCTGGTAAAAAAGGGAGGAGTCGGCTTTTCTGGACCGGATGACATGATCTTCGTTCCTCTCTCTACAATGCAAAAAATTCTCTCCGGGGAAGATTATCTTTCAACAATATGCCTGTCTGTCACGGATAAAGAAAAAATGTCTGCAGTAAAAGAGTTGGCAACACTCGCGCTTTTGGAAAAACACCGGGTGGCTGAAGCTGATTTTTCAATCATTTCGCAGGAAGATATTTTGGGCACACTTACTACTGTGATAGACACCTTCACGCTCTTTCTCGCGGCCATCGCTTCCATTTCGCTCTTAGTCGGCGGGATAGGCATAATGAATATGATGCTCACTACCGTCACCGAACGCACCCGCGAAATCGGGCTTAGGAAAGCCATCGGGGCGAAAAGGCGTGATATTAACATGCAATTTTTAGCAGAGGCTGTGATGCTCACATTTATGGGAGGGATTATAGGGGTCGCGCTTGGATGGCTCTTGTGTTTTATAGTGACATCGACAGGTCTCGTTAAAACACAAGTCTCTATATCTTCCGTGCTTTTGGCATTCGGAGTATCCGCCGGCATCGGCATAATTTTCGGCTACTACCCCGCCCGCCGCGCCGCTATGCTAAATCCGATTGACGCACTAAGATATGAATAAAATTATGGAATCTTTTCCAATAAGAATAAATAAATACTTGGCTCTTAAAAAAATTTCCACCCGGCGCGGCGCGGATGAACTCGTTAAACAAAAAAAGGTTTTCATAAATGGAAAACTGGCAGTTCTTGGCGATCAAGTAACTGAAAAAGACAAAGTTGAAGTAAAAGGCGCCGAGGAAAAAAAGTATGTATATTTTGCCTATAATAAGCCAGTTGGAATTGAGACAAATTCTCCGCGGGAAAATCTGTTTCCGCTCGGCAGATTAGATAAAGCTTCGCATGGACTTTTAATACTGACTAATGATGGCAGAATCACCGACGGTCTTTTGAATCCAAAATTTTTCCATGAAAAAGAATATCTTGTAAAAACTTCAAACAAACTCCGCTCAAACTTCAAACAAAAAATGGAAGCCGGCGTAAATATCGAGGGTTACATGACAAAGCCCTGCAAAGTTCAAATCTTAAATGATTTCGCTTTTAGAGTCACCTTAACCGAAGGTAAAAAGCACCAAATCCGTCGGATGTGCTCGAATCTTTTCCAAGAAGTTGCCGATCTAAAGCGCGAGCGGATAATGAATATCAAACTCGGCAAGCTGGGTTCAAACTCCACGCGCGAAATAAAAGGTGAGGAACTGGCTACTTTTCTTCAGTTATTACTTAATCAGTAATTTCCAGTAAAGGTAGTCCTTGCTGGAATGCTGAAACTGACTCGAGTGTATGCTGTAAAAATATTTAAATTACGCCTAAATATATACACAAAGCTATTAGTATAAGTATAGTCAATACTGCGGCAATACTTCTGATCTGGTTTTTACTCTGTGTCAAGATATTTCCGTCTATCATATTATTTTTTGAGACATAAGAAGTCATCTTTTTCATTAGAAAGTAAATCAAGATTAGTCCCCACGCAAAAAACCATATTATCATCTCAACAAATCCATCCCACCCGCTGTTGTTGTCTAGACCGTCACTAGCATAGTGATAATCTACAGCTATACCAAATATGTATGTAGTAACTATAAAGATAGTAATATAAACAAGAACTCTAAATGGTTTTCTCATATCATTCAATAATATCACAATTTCAACCATACACAACATATTACCATTAACTTAGTCATCCCAGTTCTTGTTGGGATGACTACTTTTCTAGATCTAGTACTTCATCAATCCTGATTTGTTTGACAAATTCGGGTACATGCGAGACTGGGATCATTATGCCTTTAAGGTTTTCCACAAATAGTGATTGACAATCAATATGCTTTGTAATATCATACCTGAATGAAGTATTTCGATTGGAGCGCTGAAAAGAATGAGCAATTGAAAATAGAACGAGGGATGGATTTCAACGATATTGTAATTGCAATAAATGAAAACAACGTCTTAGACTATTACCCTCATCCAAATTTAAAAAAGTACCCAAATCAAACAGTATATGTGATAAACATTAATAATTATGCTTACTTGGTCCCATGTGTAGTAGATATTAATAAAATATTTTTTAAAACCATTATACCCAGCCGAAAAGCAACAAAACATTATATAATTAATTCAAAATAAACTATATGAAATACTTTGAACTAGACAATTATGAAAAGGAGGTTTTAAAGGATTACGATCGAAGAAAAATCGTTCCAAACCCAAATCTTAAAGCAGAGATAAAACTCCTAAAAAAGTATGCCAAAGCTACTTTGGATAAAACCAAAAATATTAATATCAGAATTTCTGAAAGAGATTTGTGGAAAGTAAAAGCTTTGGCTTTTAAAAAAGGGTTGCCCTATCAGACTTTGATTAGTTCTATAATTCACCAAAACTCTGATTAATTTTACTTTTCTAAATCAAGTACTTCGTCAATCCTAATTTGCTTCACGAATTCCGGCACATGGGAGACGAGAATCATTGCGCCTTTATATTCGTCGAGCGCTTTCGCGATTACTGGTAAGTGTCGGAAATTTATGTGGTTGGTCGGTTCGTCTAGGATAAGGAGTCCGGGTTTTTGAAGAACAAGTCTAGCAAATGCCACCAGCCCTTTCTGCCCTTCGGACAAATCTCCGATTCTAGTGCGGATAAATTCTCCGGTAATTAGAAATCCAGCGGCGACAGAGCGCATGCGTTCTTCATCCAATCTTTCCCCGCCCGCAAGCATCGCGCTCGCGAGCGATTGATACACAGTATCTTCAAAGTTCAGGGTAGAGAAATCTTGCCGATAATATCCAATGCGGATTCCCTCGGATACTTTTTCGCCATCAGCATGACCGGAAGCCAACCTCTCCAGCAGGGTTGTCTTCCCTATTCCGTTTGGTCCCTGCAAGAGCAAGTGTGTATTTTTATTCAAAGAAATTTTTGCTTTATGTTTTACAATTTTTCCATTTTTCATTATAGAGAAAGAAGAAATATTTAAAATCTCCCCTATCAAGTCCGGCTGACTTGGAATAGTAAAAGGTCGGATAGCTCTATCTTCCTTTCGCACTTCCACGATTTCTTCTTCGAGTTCTTCCGCTTTTTCGCGCATGCGTTTGGCGACTAAGCGCAAGCGCCCGCCTTTGTAGGCAAATACATTTGCTTGATCCTTTTTGGCTTGAATTTCTTTCTGTAATTGGGCATTTTTCATATTCTCCTTTTCCACTCGCGCGGAAATATCTTTGACTACATTAAAATAGTTGCCGACATACTGCTCGATTTTTTTGGTATACACATCCAAATACAGAACGGCTTGAGTGAAAGCATTTAAAAATTCCGCATCGTGAGATATGACAATGATAGTTTTTTTGTAATTAATTAAAAAATTCGTCAGGTGGGTGATACCTGCTTTGTCTAAATTGTTTGTCGGCTCGTCTAGGAGAAGCAGGTCGGGGTCTTGTATCAAAGCGGAAGCAAGAAGGAGCCGCGCCTGCTGTCCGCCCGAAAAAGTATTCATTTTTTTGTCATGCACCTTTGTATGCCCTTTTAAATTTACCACTTCTAAAACATCGTCAATCTTTGGATCTATGTCATATACTTTCTGCTTAAAACATTTTTCAAAAAATTCCCGTACAGTTAAATTTAACTGGTCTCGAGGAATCACTTGCTGAGCCGAAGCGATGCTAACGCCTTTCACTATATTGATAACACCAGATTCTAGAACACTCGAGCCGGAAATGAGTCCAAAGATAGTACTCTTGCCAGCGCCATTTTGTCCCATTAAAGTAAATTTCATCCCTCTGCGTACAGTAAAACTAACCCCGTCTAAGATAGGTTTATTTACACCCCATTCAAATGAGACATTGTCAAATCTAACTATAGTTTCCTGCGTTTTTTGATTTTCTTGCAATTCTTTAACCATTTTGACAGATTAGCTTATTTCATACAAAATAGCGAATTTTGCTTGACAAGATACCAAACTTTATGCTATACTTAAGAAACAAAGTAGGTGCAAGAAGAGTAACATAGAGTCGATTTCTTAGGTATATCTTTGTATTTAACAACTTAACTGTAAAAATCAATGACTGGTACAATAAAAAGACTGACTCCGAAAGGTTTCGGATTTATCGTCGGAGAAGGGCTTACGAAAGATTTATTCTTTCATAGCAACGCTCTTGTCGGCGTAACTTTCGATGAACTCAAGGAAGGTGATGCTGTTTCTTTTGAAACAGAGGAATCACCAAAAGGATTGAATGCCGTAAATGTGCAGCGCGCATAACAATTAAAATAAAAACCCCGTATTACGGGGTTTTTATTTTGCCCATTTTTTTAATTCTTCATAACTCGCCTCACCGCAAATCCATTTTTTTGTTTTAGTATTATAAAAAAAGGGTACCCCGCCGCATAAGTCTTTGTCGATTTCTAGCAAGCGTTTTTCATTTTCTTTGTTATGCCAAACTTCCAAACTTTCCACCCTGACTCCTTCCTCTTTTTCCAAACGCTCTACAAGCGCATGCATAGAAACGCAATGCGGGCATTCGGTTCCATAAAATTCTAAAAGATGGGACATCTTTTTACTTAGTTATTCTGGCCAAGCGAGATTTCTTGCGAGCGGCGTTGTTCTTTTTGATGACATTACTTTTCGCCGCCTTATCTATTATAGAAAAAGCGCTAGAAAGCATTTTCACAGCTTCCTTCTTGTCCGTCTTAGTAATTTTCTCGATTTTCTTGATTATCTCTTTCATTGCCCGCATTTTGCGATCGTTAACAGACTTCTTACGCAAAGATCCCCTGACTGCTTTTTTTGCTGATTGTGTTATTGGCATGAATTTAACTTAACAGAAAAATCTCGAAAATGCAACCCCTCCTGACCTCCCCTTGTCAGGGGAGGAAGAATTTATGTCTCCCTGATAAGGGGGATTAGGGGGTTGAATTTTATGTTATGATAAATTCATGATTGGCAGCATAAAGGGAAAGATAATACTGAAAACGGAAAAATTTTTGATAGTTGAGGCGGGAGGAATCGGATATAAAGTAAGTGTATCTCAGGATACGATTTCTAGACTTGCCCCTCGAAAAAGCTCGGGACAAAATGACACAGTAGTGTCATTTTGGATTCATACCCATGTGCGGGAGGACGCGCTTGACTTGTATGGGTTTTTGGATAGGGCGGAATTAGAATTTTTCGAAATGCTCATAAACATATCCGGTATCGGACCGAAGGGCGCGCTTGCCATTTTGGGCGTGGCATCACTCCAGACTTTGCGTAAAGCTATCGGAACCGGTGACATTTCTTACCTCACCAAAATTTCCGGCATCGGCAAAAAAACGGCGGAAAAAATCGTGATAGAATTGCGAGATAAGATGGAAAAAGCGGCTGGCGAAACGGACGGGGGCTCCATGCAAGGCGAACTCGATGCGCTCGAGGCGCTCCGGTCGCTCGGCTACTCGCAAAACGAATCTCGCGAGGCGCTGAAAAAAGTTGATGCGGACTTGGACACAAATAAAAAGATTAAGGAGGCATTAAAAATTCTTGCTACGAAATAAAAGGATTATTCGTTAATTCGTATATTTATTTTATGCCGGAACTACCGGAAGTTGAAACAACCACACAAGGATTAAGAAACACTATTGTCGGGCGCACAATAAAAAATGCCTGGACTGACTTGTCCACTAAGGATAAAAGGCAAAGGGACGCAATCGCGAATCCGAAGTATTTTATTATTTTTAAAAAAGAAATTCTAAATAAGAAAGTTTTGTCGGTGGAAAGGCGGGCGAAGAATATCCTGATAAATTTAAATAATCAGAAAACGATTTTGGTACATATGAAAATGACTGGACACTTACTTTTTGGTGATTATAAAAAAGACCCGATTAACCGCTTTATCCACTTCACGATTAGTTTCAACAACGGCGAAAAATTGTATTTTTCTGACATGAGAAAATTCGGGAAAATTACCCTGTTGGATACAAAAGTCGCGCATGACACAAAACATCTGAATAACATAGGACCTGAACCCTTGGATAAAAATTTCACGATCGTGAAATTTAAGGAAGGATTGATGAAAAGAAAAAACGGCAAGATAAAAACAGTCCTCATGGACCAAAGCATCATCGCCGGCATCGGCAATATCTATTCCGATGAAATCCTATGGCAGGCAGGCGTAAATCCCGAACGCAAAGTGTCTAGTTTAAAAGAAAAAGAATTAAAACTAATTTTTACCGCAATCAAAAAAACTCTAGCGAAAGGCATAAACTTCGGCGGAGATTCAATGTCCGACTATCGCAACATCCACGGCCTGCCCGGTAAATTCCAGCTACATCACGAAGCATATAGGCGCACGGGCAAAAAATGCAGAAAAAGAGGATGTAGCGGCACAATAAAAAGAAAAATAATAAACGGCCGTAGCGCGCATTTTTGTAACATACATCAAATATAGAAAACGAAATATAAAATTTAGAAAGTCTTGCGCAGGCGGACGCGCCGAGCAGTTCGCTGGGCTAGCAAGCCCAGATAGATTGCTTTATAAATTTTGATATTTCGTTTTCTATAGACCGTATATTCTAAAAAGTGAAATCCCTAGCGCCACAGAAACATTCAGCGATTCTTTTTTGCCACGCATTGGGATTTCGGCAATAACATCGCATTTTTTTAGAATACTTTTCGGAATCCCGGCGACTTCGGCGCCGACGATGAAAGCATTCCTCGCTTTCGACCTTATTTTTTTGTAATCAACCGAATTTTCATCCTGTTCGATGCCTATAATTAAAAACTTTTCTTTCTTTAATTCAGACAAGAGAGGCAAAATACTTTTCTTTTGCTCCCACGGCACAAACTCCTCCGCCCCGAGCGCTGACTTTGCCAAATCTTTTCTTTTTCTGCCAAACCTATCAAGCGGCGCAGGGGTGTACCCCGTCAAATATATTTTATTTATCCCAGCCGCATCGGCCGTCCGAAACATCGCGCCCACATTCTGCACGCTCCGGACATTGTGGATTATTAAAATATTCTCTGGCTGTTTCATAAATTCTCCCCTCTCCGAGATTCGGAGAGGGGCTGGGGGTGAGGTCAAAAAAGACTTTTTTGCACATCTTCAACTTTTTTCTCTTTCTTGCTCGGCTCTTCCACGACCTGCTCTTCGGTAATTTCTTCGCCATTAACTTTTTTCAAAGCATCCGGTAATTTTTTAAAAGTATTTTCAAACATATTCATCGCCCCAGTACCTCGGAGTGCTGCCGCCGGGTGCAACATCGGCAGAATAAAGTGATTTCCCGATTTGAAAAGTTTGCCCTGGTCGCGAGTAATCTTGGCAAATGGCAGAAAATAATTCATAGAAAATCTCCCGAGCGGCACTATCATTTTCGGAGCGATGATGTCTATTTGTCGCGCGAGATAAGGCTTGTACGCTTCAATTTCTTCGGGCATTGGGTCGCGGTTCTCCGGCGGACGGCGCTTCACGATGTTTGTGATGTACACATCGCTCTCCCTCCAGCCGAGGTCGCGGATATTTTTCCGAAGCAACTGCCCTGCTCGGCCGACAAAAGGCCTCTTCTCGCGATCTTCATTCATTCCCGGCGCTTCACCAATGAAAAGAATCTTGCAATTTGGATCCCCTTCTCCGAAAACGAGGCTTGACTGCATTAAGGGTAAAGATTTATCCCCTTCTATTTCTTTTTTGAGTTTCTCCAATTCTACGACCTTATCCATATATATAGTATATTACTTTAAAAAATTTCTTGCCCGTATTTTTTTATGATACGCAATGGCAAACCGGTGCGCTTCGCTATTCCCGAGTAAGATTTCTCTCTTGTATTTAAAGCCAAACTTTTTGTCGCCCAAGATTGCTTTCGGTTTATGTCGTTCGTCTTTTACAACTGAAACCACCGGAATATCAAGGGTAGCCCTTGATAAAATTGCTTTGACAGCATTAATCTGTGCCATCCCCCCATCGACAACTATCAGGTTCGGATAAGTCCATTCCGTGTGAACCAAACGCCTTTCCAATACTTCGGCTAGTGCGCCGGTGTCGTTTGTATTTAACTGCGTTCTTATTTTAAATTTCTTGTATTCACTTTTCTCCGTCTCTCCATTTTCTACAACAGTCATCACTCCCACCATATTTTTGCCGCCCATATGGGCGATGTCGTACGCCTCTATCTTACCCCCTCCGCCTTCGGCACCTCCCCCTACATAGGGGGAGGCTGGGTAGGGGTACTTCATCAGCGCCACATCATTTATATGCTGTAAGGCAAAAATCTGCCTTTTAATTTCCCCCGCCCTTTCAAATTCACGATTTTTCGCGTACGCTTTCATTTCTTTTTTAAGATTTTGCAAAATTCGCTTCTTTTTGCCTTCAAAAAATAATTTTATATTCCTGATATTCTGCAAATATTGTCTCCTCAAGGTCTCTCCTTCTCCGTCGCTTTGCTCCTCCTTAAGGAAAGACCTTTTCCCGACAATATCCGGCGCCAAATTTATCTGCTTGTAAAATTCTAAATAATTTTTGCTTTTTTCGTCTAGAAACGGAAAAATCTTTCGGATAATTTTCATCGCTTCGCGAAGTTGTAGCCCATTTGTAAACGGCCCATACACTTTGTCAAACACCCGATGTTTGACATGGGTGCCGCGAACAATCATAACCTTTGGCAAATCCTCGCTCGTGATGCAAACATAATTAAAACTTTTATCGGATTTTTCTTTCGTATTGTATTTCGGCTGATGTTTTTTTATCAGATTTGCCTCAAGAATTATAGCTTCTAGAACGCTGTCCGTAACCTGCCAATCAATTTTATTCGCCTTGAAAACCATATCTACGAGAAGTGGTCCGCGAGTTTCAATTAGGTCTTTTGAAAAATAACTTTTAATTCGGTCGCGCAACGATGTTGCCTTGCCTATATATAAAATTTCTTTTCCCTTTAAGAAAAAGTAGACTCCGGGTTTGTCCGGAAGGTTTTTCTTTTTAAAGTAAGAGATTTGCATACTATTTTTTTAACGCCTTTTTCAAATATTTCCCAGTATGACTTTTTGCATTATTCGCCACTTCTTCTGGGATGCCTTTGGCTACTAGATTCCCCCCTTTTACTCCTCCTTCGGGACCGATGTCTATAATATAATCCGAACTTTTGACAATATCCATATTGTGCTCTATCAAGACTACTGTGTGACCTTTAGTGACAAGTTTATTTAAAACCTCCAAAAGCTTTTGCACATCATCGTAATGTAACCCCACCGTAGGCTCATCTAGAAGATAAATTGTTTTCTCAAAATGCGGACGGAAGAGCTCGCTGCTAATTTTCACGCGCTGCGCTTCTCCGCCGGAGAGTGTCGTCGCCGACTGACCAAGCTCCAAGTACCCCAACCCAACATCCATCAAAGTTTGCAGTCTGTCGGCAATCTCTGGAATGTCTTTAAAAAATTGGAGTCCGTCTTCTACGGTCATATGCAAAATTTCATGGATATTTTTTTTCTTGTATTTCACCGTCAGCGTTTCTTTATCAAAACGCTTGCCGTTGCACACATCGCAAGTGACATAAACCGTCGGCAAAAAATGCATTTCTACGGCAATTTCGCCGTTGCCCTCGCAAGCCTCGCACCGGCCGCCTTTCACATTGAAAGAAAAACGATTGGCTTTCCAACCGCGCAGGCGGGCTTCTTCGGTTGAAGCAAAAAGGTCGCGGATATGAGTAAATGCTCCCGTATATGTCGCCAAGTTCGAGCGCGGTGTACGGCCGATGGGCGACTGGTCAATGAGAATCGCCCGTGAGAGGTATTCCGTGCCAGAAAAAGAAGAGCAATTGAAAACCTGCGCGGAACGATATTTTCTTTCATATCGCGCCTGAAGATTTTTATACAAAATTTCATACATAAAGGAGCTTTTGCCTGACCCGGAAACTCCGGTGATGGAAGTCATCACTCCAAGCGGAACTTCCACATTCATATTGTTGATATTAAAAATTTTTCCGCCAGATATCCGAATCGCCCCTTTTCCAACTCTGCGCTTTTTAGGAACTTCTATTTTTAACTCATTTCGTATATAACCAAGAGTTCTGGATTTATTCGTATTTTTCCCAGCAGTCAATAATTCATCTAAAAACCCGGAGGCAATCACTTCTCCGCCATGTACTCCAGCTTTTGGTCCTATATCCACTATGTAGTCCGAAGCATAAATTGTATCTTCATCATGCTCGACAATGAGGATCGTATTTCCTAAATCACGCAAGTTTTGCAAAGTTTTTATCAGTCTGTCATTGTCTCTCTGATGCAAACCGATAGTCGGCTCATCTAAAACATAGAGTGCGCCGACAAGTCTAGAGCCGAGCTGAGAAGCCAAGCGAATACGCTGGGCTTCTCCGCCAGAGAGAGTGTTCGCCTTGCGGGAAAGTTGTAAATAATCTAAGCCGACATCGAGCATAAATTCTAATCGCGCTTCGATTTCGCGGACAACTGGCAGAGAAATTTCTTTTTCTTGTTCGGAAAGCTTTAGATTTTTGAAAAATTCATGAGCATCGGCGATAGATAAAGAAGCAAGATCTAAAATATTTACACGCCTATCCACCTCATCCCCCGCCTTCCCCTGAAAGGGGAAGGGGCTTCCCCCTCTCCTTTCAGGAGAGGGTTGGGGCGAGGTTAAAAAAACATTCAGCGCCTCTGGGCGAAGTCGCGCGCCCTTGCAGGCATCGCAAGGCTCATCGCCCATAAAATATTTTGAGCCGAGACCGTTGCAAGAAGGACAAGCGCCATATGGAGAATTGAAAGAAAAAAGGCGCGGTTCAATCTCCGGAAAGGAAAAACCGTCGTTCTTGCAAGCAAACTTGGCGGACATAATAAATTCTTCATCACTTATTTTAATTGTCACTAGTCCATCAGACTCAATTAGCGCGCGTTCTAAAGCTTCCGAAAGTCTTGTGCGGCTTGCTTCTTTGTTGTCCGCAAACTCATGCACTGCAAAATGGTCGACCAATATATCTATATTGTGTGCCTTATTTTTCGAAAGAGTAATCTGTTCGCGCAATTTCTTCATCACGCCGTCGAGCCGGATTTCGGTAAAACCTTTGCCTAGTAAATCATACAGCAACTGGTAGTATTCCCCTTTTCGTCCGCGCACAATCGGAGAAAAAATGCTAACCTCCGTGCCAAGGACCGCCTTTGACATTTTTGGGCTCATGTCAAGGGCAGTCCTTGGCACTTTATTTATTTTCTCTAAAACAAAATTCAAAATTTCTTCATTGGAAAGTTTTTTGATTTCTTCGTCGCACAAGGGGCAATGCGGGTGTCCGATGCGTGCATACATTACACGCAAATAATCATAAATTTCTGTAATCGTGGCAACAGTAGAACGCGGATTGTTGGAGCGGGATTTTTGGTCAATGGAAATAGCCGGAGAAAGACCGGTAATCTCGTCCACATCCGGCTTGGGCATCTGGTTCAAAAACTGCCGCGCGTAAGAAGAGAGCGACTCCACATACCGCCTCTGCCCTTCGGCAAAAATAGTGTCAAAAGCGAGTGAGGATTTACCGCTCCCCGAGACGCCAGTAATTACCACCATTTTATTGCGTGGCATTTCCACTGTGATATTTTTTAGGTTATGAGTTCTAGCCCCCTTAACCACTATTTTCTCCTGAAAATCTTTTTTGGTCATAAACGCAACGACACCCGCATATATTCATAGGGGGTGTATATCAATTATTAAACTCGGTTTAGTATAACAGAAAAAATTAAAAAGTCTCTTTTTCTTATTTAACCACCAATTTCAAACCAAGACCACTTGTGATTTTTTGAATAAATGAAAGAGTGGGATTTGTATTGCCAGTTTCAAAACGAGCAAGAGCTGATTGAGTTACACCAATCTTTTTCGCCAGCTTCCTCTGAGACATACCTTTTTGAGCGCGAGCTAAGGCAAGTTTACGAATGATTGCAAACTTTGGTTGCATTTCATCATAAATTTTTCTTGCGCCAGGTCTTTTAAATAATTCTCTTTTAAGATCTGCTAATGTTTTCATACTATGATGATATCATATATGATATCTTATGGCAAGTACTTTAGTCTGTAAGTAGCTTTTTCTAAATCTTTTATTGGTATTTTTTGAGTTTTCTTAATAAACCCATGCAATATGTATATTTCATCCTTGTGGAAAGTGCACAAAATTCTCACAGATATTTTGCCCACAATTCTTAATTCATAAATTTTTTTATTTATTTTCTTTAACTTAGGTGGTCCAAGATGTACTCCAAACTCATCAAGAATTTCTAATAACCCGAAAATTTTAAAAGCCAAATTATTATCAAGAGATTTTATAAACTCGTATGTGTCATCTCGTAAAAATTTCACTCTGTTCATAGTTACTTAAAGTTTATCACAAAATTTCCTCCGCGTTTGAGAAATTATTAGCATATTTTCCCCTTTCTGTATATAATAAGCAAATGAGTGAAAGTGCTCCAAACCCAAAAACCGGTGCGGATACTATCCGCGAAAAAGTTGAGTCAGCCCTTAAAGAAGCTGGGTTGGAGGAGGCATTGCAAGTCATCACGCGACTCGAACAAGAAGTAAAGACTATGACTATGCCTGAAAGATTTAGCGGCACAAATATAGCTTCCAATCGTCCTTATACAGTCTCTGGTGAACCAGTAACCCAAGAAGGTTTAACAGAAGCAGAATTCAAAAGAAGAGAACTGTTGGCTGATTTGGGCGCGCTGAAGAAGAAAATTGAAGAAGCGAAACAAGGTCTAGTAGATGTAACTACAGATATTGCAGCGACAGGACTTCCAGGAGGTTGGTTAACATAAGATTCGCGTTAGGTCTTGCCTAACGAAGTTGAATTTAGCATTAGCCCGCGACCGCTGCTTATTGCTATTTTATTTTTCTACCCGGGTTTTCAGCACCCCGATTTCTTCCCTTAATATCGCTGCGGATTCGAAGTCGAGTTCTTTGACGGCTTTGTTCATTTCTTTTTCTTTTAATTTTATTATTTCCGCAATGGATTTACCAAACACTTTGAAATCCAAAGCGAGTTTCGCATTGACTGCTTTCGCATGCTCGCTTTCTAACTCTTCGGTAATATCTTTTATCTTTTTTGAAATTGTCTTCGGAGTAATACCGTGCTTTTTATTGTAAGCAAGCTGAATGTTCCTGCGGCGGGCAGTTTCTTTGAGCGCAGAATTCATCGCGTCAGTCATTATGTCTGCATAAAGAATGACTTTGCCTTCGGCGTTGCGCGCCGCGCGGCCGATAGTCTGAATGAGTGAAGTTTATGAACGCAAAAATCCAGCTTTATCGGCATCTAAAATGCCAATGAGCGCGACTTCCGGTAAATCTAAACCTTCTCTCAAAAGATTGACACCAACCAAAACATCAAACCCGCCTTTCCTGAATTGCGTAAGAATTTTTATGCGCTCCATCGTCTTGATATCGCTATGCAAATATTCTGCTTTTATTTTCTTTTCTTTTAAATAAACAGAAAGATCTTCCGCCATTCTTTTGGTGAGGGTGGTGGCTAATACCCGAAAGCCTCGCGTGATGGTTTTTTCTGTTTCAGTTATAAAGTCTTGGATTTGACCAGGATACACCTCACCCCCGTCCCCTCTCCTTGACAAGGAGGGGGGTGCCGAAGGCGGGGTGAGGTCTGCGCTAACTCCTCGCACAACAGTCTCCGGATCAACAAGCCCAGTTGGGCGAATAATTTGCTCAACTACCTGTTCGCTTTCTTTTCTTTCCTGTTCGCCCGGGGTTGCGCTTGTATAAATTACCTGCCCGATACATTTCTGAAATTCCTCATATTTAAGCGGTCGGTTGTCTTTCGCCGAATGCAGGCGGAAGCCATATTCCACAAGTGTATTTTTGCGCGAAGCGTCCCCCGCGTACATGCCTTGAAGCTGAGGCAAGGTCACATGAGATTCGTCAACTATAGTAAGAAAATCTAGTATCAGACTTTCTTTTCCATCTTGCCTCCCCCTTGATAAGGGGGAGGTGCCAGAGGCGGAGGGGGTATGCGGAAAATACGAAAGCAATGTCTCCGGCGGTTCGCCTTCTTTTTTGCCGGAGAGATGTCTTGAATAATTCTCAATACCGTTGCAATAGCCGATTTCTTTAATCATAGCTAGGTCATAATTCGTTCGGCGTTTGATTCTCTCTGCTTCTAGTAATTTTTTTTCTTTTTTGAATTTCTTCAATTGCGCCGCTAATTCTCCTTTTATCAAAACCAACGCTTTTTTCTTTTTTACATCTTCGGTAATAAAATGTTTTGCCGGAAAAATAAAAATACTTTTTTCATCTTTTATGATATGCGCAGAAATTGGATTAACTTTTATTATTTTAGAAATCACTCCGTTCTCTATTTCAATTTGGTACATAATAGTTTCTGAAACAGGTATAAGTTCCACTCTAGAACCCAGAGAACGGAAAGTTCCGGGAATCAAATCCGCGTTGGTGCGTTCAAAATGTATAGCAACAAGAGACTTCATCAAAACCATGCGATCCATTTTCTGCCCGACTTCAAGTTTCAGATTAACTTTTTCATATTCTTCGGGACTGCCCAATCCGTAAATGCAAGACACAGAAGCGACGATGATAACATCCGGTCTGGTCAAAAGCGCCTGCGTGGAAGCGTGGCGCAACATGTCTATTTCTTTGTTTATGGAAGCGTCTTTTTCAATGTAAGTGTCCGAAGCGGGCATGTACGCTTCCGGCTGATAATAATCATAGTAAGAAACAAAATAATGCACGGCCACCTCGGGGAAAAATGTTTTGAACTCCTGCGCCAGCTGAGCGGCAAGAGTTTTGTTGTGCGCAATTACTAAGGTTGGCTTGTTATACTGCGCGATAACATTCGCTATCGTAAAAGTCTTGCCCGTCCCCGTAGCGCCTAGAAGCGTCTGTCTTTTCATCCCCATCCTTAAGCCTGATATCAATTTTGAAACAGCCTCCGGCTGGTCCCCCGCCAGAAGCCAGGGCTGATGTAACTTGAAAATAGACTTCATCTACTTAACATACCATCCAAAGTCAATTCGTCAACACCGCCTTCAAAGGAATCGTAAGCCCTTACTACAATATAATAGGCTATGGCAGAAGTTACTATCGTAAAAATGAGAAAATTTACTAGCGTTAAATTAATCCTGTGCATAGTTAATAGTTTATCACAATATTGTGGTCAGGAATAGTTTTCTGCTGGAAACTTTCCCGACCCAGACTCGCGCCGTCGCACTCCGTTTCGCACAAAACACCCCGTGTTTTGTGCGCCCGCTCGGGATCGAACCGAGGACCTTATCCTTAAAAGGGATCTGCTCTACCGACTGAGCTACGGGCGCATAGTTTAAAATATATATGAAATAAGCCTAAAAATCAAGATAATTAGAACACTTCCAGTAAAAACCGTTCAAAAACGGATTCATCGTCGTAGCCCTTCTTGCGGGCTTCCGGCAATAAATAGCTTAGACGAAGAGCGGAATTCTTTAGTTCATTTTCCGAAAATTTGCCGAAATTTTTCTTTAAAAGCATGTCCTTGATTTTCCAAAAAAGCACACCGATAATTTCTTCCATCCCCACCCCTCTATCCATTGCCTGCCGAAAATAAATCCACATATTTAATTTATCTTTTTGCCCGAAAGCGTTGGCAACCAAAAAATTATCGAATTTTTCTTTTTTTTCCTTCGGCAACTCAAAAACATTTATTTCGGAACGCGCTTGTTTGAAAGCATCCAGTATGGGCTTGTTTAATTTGCTCTCCAAAAAAACAAAAGTGTTCGCCGACTCTTGCATTAATTTCAGTTTGCCTAAAACAAAATCCCGCGTTTCTTCGTAGTCTAAGATATTTTGGAAAAGCGCCGCAGAAAGGGCGGAAAAAAGGCTTGAACCGGAATAAAGGCTCTCTATTTGCGCCGGGTCAAAATTATTTCGGCTTATTGAAAATTTTTCTGTGCTGACAGGGATAGAACTTATGAATTTTTCATAGTAAATAAGCTTGTTTTTGGCATCATCCCCGGCAAAGAGGTACAGCATAAATTAAAATTTAACAACTTTTTTGTATTCCAAATAAGAAGCGCCGTATTTTTCCTCAAGCATTTTCTCCGTCTTAGCCTGAAATATAAATTTCTCAATAAAAAAAGAAATGAGTGTGGTTAAAACCACAAAGAAAGCGTTAGCGATAAATCCAAATCCCATTACCAAGAGGAAAAGCCCGAAATGGGTAGGATTGCGGGTATAACGGTAAGGGCCGCTGTAAAAAGCGTGTTTATCAAGACTGTCTTGCTTGAAATTATGCGAAGTTCTTTCCGTCCAAATAATCACAAAAGTTCCGAAAACTAAAAGCGTAAAACCGGCTGGTATTAAAATAGAACTGGAAAAAATTGAAACCTGAAAAATAAGGTCCAGCGTCACACCGATCAAAAACAGCAGAAAAAAAACATAATGGGAATGCACTAAAATTCGGCGAACTTTGTGCTTAGGAGGATTAATGTTGGCTTCTAAACTCTGCGCTTCCATTTGACTATTCTAGCACAAAAAATAAATTATTTCACCTCTCCAAGATTATCCCCTGAACCGGAATGTACTTCAAGCGGGATGTCGGTTTTATAATGTAAAAAGGAACGGGAAAGCACATTTTGCATAGCATTTTTTATGATTTTGTCGGCTTTGTCTAGAATACTGTTTTCTATTTCGTAAACTAATTCATCGTGAATCTGCAACACGAGATGCGTTTTATTTAAAATTCCTGCCTCTTTCAAATCTTCCTCGGCATACCTAATGGCCAACTTGATAATATCCGCCGCTGTGCCTTGCACCGGCGCATTGGTAGCGGTTCGTTCTGCCATATTTTTCAAAAATGGAATTTTTGAATTTATATTTGGAAAATATCTCCGCCTGCCAAATAAAGTTTCGGTATAGGAATTTTTAAGCGCAAACCGTTTTACTTCTTCCATATAATCCCGCACACCTGAGAATTGATTGAAATAATTGTCGTAAAATTTCTGCGCTTCTTCGCGCGTGCCGCCTAAATTTTTCCGCAAAGCGGAAACTCCCATGCCGTAAATAATGCCGAAATTTATCACTTTCGCTTGCCGACGCATTTCTCTATCTACTTTATTTATTGGCACTCCGAAAACAAAAGAGGCAACTCCTGCATGAATATCTTTTTCATCGCGAAAAATCTGGGTCATTTTTTTGTCACCCGAAAGCATCGCGGCAACCCGTAGTTCGATTTGGCTGTAATCAAAAGCGCAAAGTTTGTAACCTTTTTGCGCTATAAATCCATCTCTGATTCTTTTCCCTAGTTCCGTTTTTATCGGCAAATTCTGCAAATTTGGATCCTGCGAGGAAAATCTGCCAGTAGTTGAACCATTTTGTAAAAACTTTGCGTGCAATCTGTCATCCGTGCTAGACATTTTAGGAATTACATCTATATAAGTGGAGAGCAATTTCTGTAATTCTCTATAAGCTAAAATTTCTCTAATAATCGGATTTTCTTCTTCCAGTTCTTCTAAAACAGAAACTTTGGTGGAAAAAGTTCCGGTAGCATTAGCCTTTTTGTTTGATTTCATTCCCATCTTACCAAAAAGTATTTCCCCCATTTGCTTGGGAGAATTTATATTAAATTCTGTTCCCGCCATTTCGTATATTTTCTTTGTCAGCTTATCCAATTCTTTATGATACTCCCGCGACAGATTTTCAAAATACTTTTTGTCTATCAAAATGCCGAAGTTCTGCATTTCTTTAATGATATGCATAATGGGTTTTTCAATTTCTTCATACACATTGTTTAGTTTATTTTCTTTAAGTTGTTGAAAAACATACTCATAAGCAGCATTAAAAGAATCTTTGCCTGAAAACATTAAAATGTCCTCTAATTTGGGATTTGGAATATCTGAATTGATGAGCCAGAGAGCAATGCTAGCTTCTTGTAACTTTATCGAGTCAACAGCGCCTAAAGCGCTGGTTTCCAGCGCTTTAGGCGCTGTCTCACTATTTCCAAAAAAGTTTTTTAACCTTACAAACAAAGAACGAAATTCAAATTTCACGAACATCGCTTCTATCTTTTTCAAGTTGGCATTCTCCCAAAAAATTTTTTCGGGCAGTTTAAAATCTATCGGCGCGTCAAGCCTAATCTTGGCAAGAGTTTTAGAAAATACAGCCTCTTCTTCATTTTTTTTAATCAACTCTATTATTCTGTCGCTCAAACCCGCCTTCCTAAAGGTTATTTCATTTTTCTTTATTTTTTCATAAATTTCCTCAATCGTGCCGAACTTAGAAATCAAAATTGTCGCGGTTTTTTCTCCGATACCTTTGATACCCTTTATGTTGTCTGAGGTGTCGCCCCGCAGACCTTTATAGTCCGGCAAAAATTCAGGCTTAAACCCGAAACGGACCATCACGGCATTTTCATCGTACAAAATAGTATCGTTAATTCCCTTTTTCAATGTGTACACTTGCACCTTTTTATCATCCACTAACTGCATCGTATCCATATCGCCGGAAGCGATGATTATTTTTAAGTTTCTATCTTTTTTATATTGCTCGCAAATAGTACCCAGCACATCATCCGCTTCAAAACCCGGGCTGTCGTATATGGGAATGTTGAAAGCTTCAAAAATTTGGCGGGAATTTTTTAATTGCATAATGAGAGCATCATCGGCTTTAGCCCGCCCTTTTTTGTATTCATCGTACGCCTCGTGTCTGAATGTTTTTCCGGGCAAATCGTAGCAAGCCACAATATAATCCGGTTTCAAGTCAGTGACTATCTTCATAATCATACTGGATAGCCCGTACAAAGCCCCCGTAGGCTCTCCCTTGCTAGATAAAAACTCCGGTAAAGCATGATAAGCGCGGTGGATTATAGCGTGAGCATCCAGTAAAACTAAAGTTTTGGTATCGTTAGGCATTATGTAAATAATACCATTTATTATACAATATACATGTAATGCCAAATACTTTTGACGAAGAAAAACAAAATAAGCGGCTGGAAGATTTGCGCAAACAGGAGGAGGAGCAATTGGTAGCAAGTTTGGCGGAATCCAAATATGGTCTTCCTTACATTGACCTCTATCGTCTAGGCATAGACAATGAAGCGCTCCGGGCAATATCGCATGAAGACGCAAAAAAAATGAAAGTTGCGCCCTTCAAACTTTTCGGAAAAAATATTTTTATAGCTGTTCGCTCACCTTCAGATGATCTTTTTAAAACACTAAAGGATTTAATGGAAAGACATAATTTATTACCTACTTTTTATATGGCCTCTAACGCCAGTCTAAATAAGGTTTGGGATAGATATAAGGAACTTTCCATGGCGGAAAGTTCGCAAGTGGGAGGCATAGATATATCCGGAGAAGTTTTAAGGGATACGGCAAAAAAAATCGAGCATTTGCAGGACATTGAAAAATTGGTTGTGGAAGCGTTGGAAGGGAATAAAATCCACAAAATTTCCCATTTGTTGGAAATAATCCTAGCAGGCGCAATTGCCATTAAGGCTTCGGATATACATATAGAACCGGAAAAGGACAGGGGGCGGTTAAGACTGAGGTTGGATGGCGTGCTACAAGACATAAATTTTTTCGGATTGGATATATACCGCCTGCTTAATTCGCGTATCAAACTTCTTTCCGGTATGAAATTAACTTCAACCATCGCGCAAGACGGGCGTTTTAATATTGCGGAAGGGGCGGAAGAAATAAGTATTCGTTCCTCGCTTATTCCCGGCGCTTACGGCGAATCGATTGTCATGCGTATACTGGACCCGAAAGCCATCCAAGTGGCTATTGAAGAATTGGGCATTGAACCTTATTTATTTGAAATTGTTAAAACTGAAATTGTAAAACCTAATGGACTAATTTTAGTTACCGGACCGACGGGTTCCGGAAAAACTACCACTCTTTACGCATTTTTGCGAAAAATATATTCAACCGAAATAAATGTAATAACCATTGAGGACCCAGTTGAATATCACTTAGTTGGCATCACTCAAACACAGATCAATATTGAAAGAGGATATACTTTCCCGGAAGGATTGCGTTCCGCGCTTCGGCAAGACCCGGATGTAATCATGGTCGGGGAAATCCGCGACGGAGATACGGCAGAAATTTCCGTACAGTCGTCTTTAACGGGCCACATGGTCTTTTCAACCCTACATACCAATAACGCCGCGGGAGTCATTCCTCGTCTGATTGACCTTGGAGTCAATCCGAAGATTTTAGTTTCAGCTCTTTCTCTTTCGCTGGCCCAGCGACTGGTCCGCCGGCTCTGCCAATTCTGTCGAAAAGAATCCGAAGCGACTACCGAAGAGGCAAAGACTGTCCAGTTGGTTCTTGACAGCATCAAACAGGAAGGAAAAAATTTCATGAATTACAACATCAAAGCCGAGCCTCCTTTCAAAATTTTCTCTCCGGTCGGATGCGAAAAATGCAATAAAATCGGCTATAAGGGACGAATCGGCATCTTCGAAGCGATTAAAACCGACGAAGCGATAGAAAAAATAATTCCGGAAAACCCAAGCGAACACGAAATCAAAAAAGTGGCGCATAACCAGGGCATCCTCTCCATGCGCCAGGATGGCATTGTTAAAATCCTAAACGGCATCACCTCCATAGAAGAAGTCCAAAGCGTGGTGGATTTGAAGGAGGAGTAAAAATTATGAGAGAGTGGTAAGGCAAGATCTCACAATCCTACAATACCTCTTATTTCTTTTCACTTAATCTCAAGGAGAAGTTTGTAGAGTTTTTCTTTTTCTTCATTGTAGATTTTTAAATCCTCTTCTTGCCATCCAATTCTTTTTGCTAAAACCACTATATTATCCATAACTCCTAGACAATTTATTAATGCATGAATATTCGCACCGGTAGATTTGGTATCTATGATTACGCGAAGTTGGTCAACATCTTCTTCGGTTGGGCACACTAAACGAGATGGAGTATTTTCCGCAGACTCATTCATAGATAGATACTATCACTAATTGGGTTACAATGCAAAAATTGTGAGGTTGTGAGATCTTGCTTCACAATTTTTTTGCAAAATTTAGCATTAGTACGCCATGACATACTATTGCTAAATTGGTGCCTTAATTCAATTATTTATTGTCTATTTCTCCTTTAAAAACAAACTCTGCGGGACCGCGGAGAATAATTTCGCCTTTTTTATTTTGTGACAGATAAAGTTTTCCGCCGGGAAATTCTAAAGCTACCTCTGTCTGTACAAGGTCTTGCCTTGTATTTTTCAGGACCGCATATACGGCGCAAGCGCCGGAGCCGCAGGATAAGGTGGCGCCCACACCGCGCTCCCAAACTTTTACTTTGAAATAATCGTCCCGCACTTTTTCTACTAGCTCTACATTTATTTTATTAGGAAAATGAGAATTGTTTTCTATTTTTGGACCAAGTTGAGAAATATCAATATTGGAGATATTTTTTACAAAACCAACCGCATGTGGGTTGCCCATTGAGACAAAATTAAATTCGATATTTTCTAAAACAAGAGAATTTTTCGGAAAGTCCAAAATGCCTTCGCGGGAAAATACGGGCGCACCCATATTTACAGAAAAACTTTCGTCAGAATTGCATAGAACTTTTTTTATTCCGGCTCTTGTATCAATTAATAATTCTTTTTTCTGAGTTTCTTTGGATTTCGTTAATTCTAGAAAAAATTTCGCCGTACATCGCGCTCCGTTTCCGCACATTTCAGCAACTGTACCATCGGCATTGTAATAATTCATAAAGCAATCCGCCTCATCCGACTTTTCAACTAAAATCAGCCCGTCCGCGCCCACGCCAAAATGCCGGTCGCACAAAAGTTTTATTTTTTCCGTATTGTTCACATCAAAACTTTCATCACGATTATCCATCAGGATGAAATCATTTCCCGTGCCATGGTATTTATGAAATGTAATCATGCTATTTAATATACCCTCTTTTGACTAATAATTCAGCGGTTAAAATAGCACCCCCTGCCGCCCCACGGATGGTATTGTGGGAAAGGGCGACACATTTCCAATCAAAGACAGAATCTTCTCTAATCCGGCCAACACTTATTCCCATTCCCCTTTGCAAATCTCTATCAAGTTTTGTTTGCGGTCTATTTTCTTCCTCAAAATATGTTAAAAACGGCTTTGGGGCAGAAGGTAGATTTAATTCACCTAAAGGATTTTTAAAATTTTTCAAAGCTTCAATCAGTTTCTCTTTTGAAACTTTTTTGCCGAATTTTATATTGATTGCCGCCATATGACCATCGGAAACGGGAACCCGTATGCAGTTTGCGGAAATTTTTAACCCATTTTTTAGAACAAATTTGCCATTTTTAATTTTTCCTAAAATTTTAGATGGTTCTTTTTCTGATTTTTCTTCTTCCCCGCCGATAAAAGGGATAATGTTGTCCGCTATCTCCGACCAAGTTTCAAAAGTTTTCCCCGCGCCGGAAATTGCCTGATAGGTTGAGACAATTACTTCTTTTGGCAAAAAATCTTTCCAAACATACAGCAATGGAATATAAGACTGGAGAGAGCAATTTGGCTTTACGACAATAAATCCGGAGGTCCAGCCACGATTTTTCTGCTGTATGGGAATAATATCGAGATGTTCAGAATTTATTTCTGGAATAATCATTGGTATATCTGCTGTCCACCTATGCGCCGAATTATTAGAGACTACGAACACCCCTTTTCCTGCATAATTTTCCTCAATTTTTTTTATAAACTCTTTATCAGCATCTGTGGCAGAAAAAACTAGACGGCATTTTTGAGAAATAATATTTATGTCATCTTCCACAGAATATATGGTAAACGAACCCATTTTTTTTCCTGCTGATTTTCTAGAAGCCGCGACAACAGTTACCTCAAACCAGGGATGGTTTTTTAGTAAAGAAATAAATTTTTGCCCGACCATGCCGGTCGCCCCTAAGATTCCTACGGGGATTTTTTTACTTACTTTTTGCTGTGTCATTGCTTATTTTAGTTCCGCTCCCTTTTGGATTAAAAGTGTTTTTGATATAAATAGGAATACCTTTGAGTACTGCCGGTTTTATAGTCTTCGGGTGAATAACTTTGGCGCCTGAATATGCCATTTCTTCCGCTTGCGAATAAGATATTTCCGGAATGAGGAGCGCGTCTTTCATTTTCTTTGGGTCTGCGGTCATCAAACCATCGACATCCGTCCAAATTTCGATAATAGACGCATCCAGAGCCGCGCCGACTAAAGCCGCGGTATAATCAGATCCACCGCGAGAAAGAGTGGTCGTCTCCCCCGCTTCCGTGGAAGCGATAAATCCGCCCATCACAGAAAATATATTTTTGTTTTTTAAAAAATTAGAAATAAGTTTATATGAAGTTGCCAAATCCACATTGGCGCCACCGAAATTATTGTCCGTTTTAATTAGAGCGCGGGCATCTACAAATTCGCACGAAACATCTTGATTTTTTATCGCTTCGCTTATTATGTAAGCCGATAATTGTTCCCCAGAACTCATCACAGCATCAAGTGAGACGAGAGAAAGTTCTTTAGCTGTAAAGATATTTTTTATCAATTCCCCCAATTCGCTATATTTTTTGTTAATTTCGAGCAATACTTTTTCTAAATTTTCAGGCTTGATTAATTCTTTGACAACTTTATCGTGTCTTTCGCAAATACTGCTAAAAATTATTTTATATTTTGAGTCTCCCTTCGAGGCAAGAGTCGCTAATTTGATAAGTTCGTCAGTAATGCCTCCAAGAGCAGACACCACGACGACAGTATTTGGCTCATTTGCTAAAACAATATCAATAACCCTATTAATGTTTTTTGCGTCTGCTACGGAAGTTCCGCCAAATTTTAGGACTTTCGTGGTTCGATTATCCTCACCATGACCCTGAACTTTTATAGAATGGGTCATATTTTTAAATTCTTTTTAATGCTTTCCATCGCTTTTTTTACATCGCGTTTATCAGCAAATGTGCTCAAGCGAACATAGCCTTCCCCTTCCCTGCCAAACAAAGAACCCGGAGTGACGACGACATGCGCTTCTTTCAATAATTTGTCGAAAAATTTCCAGGAAGTTAAATTTTTCGGGGCTTTGAGCCAAATATACGGAGCGTTCTCTCCGCCAAAAACTTTGAAACCGAGCGCGGCGAGGCTTTGTTTTATTTTTTTCGCGTTGTCCATGTAATAAGCAATCAATTTTTTGCTTTCTTTGAACCCGGACTCGGATAAAACAGCCAATCCACCCTCGGTGGAAATGTTTGAAGCGCCGTTGAACATCGTGCTTTGTCGTCTATTCCAAAGATTGTTCAATTTTCCTTCTGGAGCATCTTCAACAACCAAATCCATCGGCACCACCGTCCAGCCGAGGCGAACGCCGGTAAATCCCGACCACTTGGAAAAACTATTTATCTCAATCGCGCATTTTTTCGCCCCCTCTATTTCATAAATGCTTTTTGGTAAGGACTTATCAGAAATATATTGCACATAACAGGCATCGAAAATGATGACTGATTTGTTTTTTAATGCATAATCCACAAAGGCTTTTAGCTGTTTGTGGGTAGCAACCGAGCCGGTTGGATTATTCGGGCTGCAAATGTAAATCAAGTCCGCTTTTGATTTCGGCAGAGCCGGCACAAATCCGTTTTCTTCGTTGCAAGACATATATACTATGCCTTCGTACTTGCCATTTTTAAATTCACCCGTCCGTCCGGCAATTACATTGCTGTCTAAATATACCGGATAAACTGGATCTGCTATTGCTACGATGCTGTCTAATCCAAAAATAGACGCGATGTTCCCGGAATCTGATTTTGCTCCGTCGCTAATGAAAATTTCTTCCAAAGCAAGATCAATTTTTCTTTTTTTATAAAACTCCGCGAGCGCAGTTCTCAATCTAATGTCTCCTTGCGGGTGTCCGTAGCCGGTATATGTTTTTATTGAGCCAAGTTTTTTGACTTTTTCTTTTAATCCTTTAATGACAGTCGGGGTCAAGGGTTGCGTTGTGTCGCCAATACCCAGCCGAAAAATTTCCATTCCCGGATTTTTCTCCACGAAGTCTTTCATTCGCTTTGCGACTTCGCCAAACATATACGCGCCCTGTAATTTGTCATAATTTTTGTTGACAGTAGCCATTTATTTTTTAAACTAGTTTTAAATTTTTTAAAGCATTCTCTACTAAAATCCTATTTTTTTCTTCTATATTGGTTAAGGGTAGACGCAAATTTTCTTCTATCAGCCCCATTTTTGCTAGAGCAGTTTTGACGGGAATCGGATTGGACTCTACGAAGTTGATATTCATCAAATTAAGTAATTCATAGTGAACCTTTTTTGCTTTTTCCATATCTCTAGCTAAAGCAAAGTGAATCATGTCGGAAAATAATTTTGGGACTTCATTGCAAACAACAGAAATACAGCCTTTTCCACCAACGGCAATCAAAGGCAAAGCTATGGCATCATCGCCAGCCAAAACGACAAAATCTTTCGGTCCATTCTTCGCGACTTCATTTATGATTTCCATCATTTGGTTGATGGAACCGGAAGCTTCTTTGACCGCGACGACCGAAGGAACTTCCCGGGCAATCCGCACGATAGTTGCGGGCGACACATTGGAACCCGTGCGACCGGGAACATTATAAATAATGATTGGCAGATCCGTTGCTTTTGCAATTTCTTTAAAGTGAAGCACGAGGCCATTTGGAGTAGGCTTGTTGTAATATGGAGTGACATGCAGAAGTCCGTCTGCTCCGGCGGATTTTGCCAGTTTGGAAAGATGTACTGCTTTCTTTGTATCATTTGAACCCGCGCCCGCAACTACCGGAATTCTTCCGGAAACTTTTTTAACAACTGTTTTTATAACAGCCACATATTCTTCTTCATTTAAAGTTGCCGCTTCGCCGGTAGAGCCGGCTACTACTATGCCGTCTACCCCGCCCTCTAGTTGGTACGCGACTAATTTTTCTAAAACTGGTAAGTCTAAATCGCAATTTTTCTTAAATGGGGTGACAATTGCCGGAATTGAGCCAAAAAATTTTATGTGCTTCATATTTTTATTTTATATTTTAAATAATTCTTCAAAAGCGTGTACGCCTTTTTTGTTTTTAATAAATTCTGCCGCGACTAAAGCTCCTTTAGCAAACCCGACTCGGCTATACGCCTGATGCGAAAGGGTTATGCCATCGGCGGTACTGTCAAAAACCACTTCATGAAACCCGGGATTCCTGCCAGCGCGGATGGAAGTAAAGTTTAGCCCCTTCACTTTTCCGGCAATCTTCAAAGCCGTACCGGAAGGACTGTCTAACTTGGCTTTATGGTGAACTTCCAATCCGTAAACATCATAATCTGAAAACTTCGCGAAAAGTTTCGCGGAAAAATCCATAATTTTGAAAAAAATATTAACCCCGACAGAAAAATTCGGACTGTATATCAAACCAGTTTGATATTTTTCAACTATTTTTTTTGCTTTTTCTAAATCATCGTGCCAACCAGTCGTGCCGACGACTAAATTTTTGCCGAGCTTGGCAACTTCTTCGATATTTTTTAGGACCGCATCTTTGGATGTAAAATCCACGGCAATATCCGCTTTGGTAATTCCTTTCAAATCCAGTCCGTCTTCCCTGTTTTTATAACTTATTGAAACAACTTCAAAAACCTCCGAGTCCTTGCACAAAAAATCGATTTCTTTTCCCATTTTTCCATATCCTATTAAAGCAATTTTTGTTTTTTTTGCCATATAATTATTATACTTCTAAATCAAATTTTTGATTTCATCATGAATCAAGCCATTGCTCGCAATAATACCTGACGTTTTAACGCTTAAATTATCCCCAACAAAATCAGTAAACTTGCCTCCAGCTTCTTCTACTAAGAGTTTTCCGGCAAATTCCGGAAAAGTGTCTTCATTGAAAGAAATAGCCACATCGGCTCGGCCGCAGGCGACATAAGCATAATGTATACCGAGAGGTCCTAAAGTTCTTAGGGTACTGCCACTTTCCAGCATCGCCTCGATTATTTTCAGTGCTTTTTTTCTATATGGTCTCGGTGGAGTAAAATACGGACCAATCATAAAAAAAATGTTTTCTTTGCGATTGGAAACATGGATTTGTTTGCCGTTGAGAAATGCGCCCTTGCCTTTTTCTGCGGTAAATAATTCTTTGCTGGAAGGATCATAGACTAGCGCAAATTTTATTTCACCTTTATATAGATGGCTCAAAACTATGCAGTAATGGGGCATGCCATGAATAAAATTAATTGTGCCGCTGATTGCGTCAATTACCCAAACATTATTGTCTGCAATAAAAATACGATGTAATTCCTCTGCGTAAAATGAATGTTTCCCGGGCAGAGTATTAATTATATTAATAAGCGCTGCCTCTATCTCGATTTCTTTTTCAGTCAGCCATTGTTTACTTTTTCCTATATCAACGACGCTCCCGGAAATTGCTGGAAGCGAGTCGCCAAGTTCTATTATTTTGTTGATTATTTTTTGATACATAAACTCCGCCAATCGAAACATGATAACAGCTTTAGTTGGATAAGTTAAATTTTCTAACATTTATATTGAATTTGAGACTTTTTGTAAAATCTGTTAGAATTCCCAAATAACACTAACATGATCAAAATACAACCCATTGTGCGAGAAATAGTCATGGGAGAAATGGAAGCGTACTTTGCGCTCGGGAACGGCTATATGAATATGAGCAGTTACGCGTACCGGATCCTTCCCCTCGTGGAAGCGCGAGCAAAAAAAACGGTAACTATTACCAGCATCGTTGTGTCTCTCTCCCGCCTGCGAAAGGAATTCAAAAAAGAAAAACCCATGATAGAGGAGGTGGCTATAAAAAATATCACCACCAAGCTTCCTCTCACGGAGATTATTTACGAAAATACAAAAAAATTCATCCGCGAATTGGAATCGCTCCATAAAAATATCTCCGTGTCGCAGGACGATTTTTTCACCACCACCATCGGCACAACGGAAATTGACGTCATCTGCTCATCTAACCTCTCTGCCAAAGTGCTGAAGCATTTCAAAATGAAGCCGAAAACCGTAAACCGAGATCTCGCCGCCATCGCCATCTCTTTCGACCCGAAAGTTTTCAGCGTCCCGAATACTTTTTTCTCTCTCCTCTCCATCACCGCCCGCGCCCGCATCAACATTGAAGAACTAGTCTCCACCCCGACCGAACTCATCTTCATCGTAGCTGAAAAAGATTTCGGTCACACGGTCGCTTTGTTTTCGGAATTGCACCGAAAAGTAAATACTTAGTACTCCCCATCAATTTAGCATTAGTACGCGACCGCTTATTAATGATATAATAAACTAATGGGACACAATGATTCAAGAATGGGAAATATGAAAAAGAAAGTCCTCTTGCTGTTGTATGCTGGGTTGGCTCTTGGTTTAACCAGATCCCCTAAACAACACCGATGGATTTTGGAACAAATACCGAAAGAATGGGAAAAGTTAAATCGCCAAGCCCTAGAAAGAGCTATTAACTCTTTATACACTTCTCACCTAGTTCAAGAAAAGAATAATAAAGATGGCACAACTACGCTAATTTTGAGCGAAAATGGAAAACAAAGAGCATTACGATTCAATATTGACAAATTAGAAATTAAAAAGCCACCAAAGTGGGACGGAAAGTGGAGAATAGTTATGTTTGATATTCCTGAAAAATTAAAGAGATTGCGTGATTCTTTGCGTTTGCATTTTCAAGAGATTGGTTTAATTGAACTTCAAAAATCGGTCTTGGTTTATCCACATCCCTGCGGTAATGAAATTGAGTTCATTCTGGAACTTTACAACGCGAGGAAACATGTGCGGTTTGTTTTGGCTGAAAGGATAGACAACGAATTAGACCTAAAAAGAAAATTTGGTTTACTTTAGTTAGCTTGTTTAGCATTAGTGAGCGACCGCTTGTTATTGCTAAAATAGGTTCTGCGTATGCATAGCTAGACTAAAATTTCCCTTGGTAGAGACCGGTTGTTGTAATGCGAAGCCATGGCATAGCCGTACGCGCCGACATTTTTAATGGCTAAAATGTCCCCTATTTTAGGCTTAACAATAATTCTTGATCTTCCGAAAACATCTCCAGCCTCGCATATATTGCCGACTATATCTGCTTTTATTTTTTCTCCCTTCACCCGGCTCGCGTTTAGAATTTCATGATAAGAGCCGTAAAGTATGGGACGGATTAGATGATTAAAACCTGTATCTATTCCGACAAAATTCCTCTTTGGGTTATTTTTTATTTCCGTGACAGTTGCGAGCAATATTCCTGATTCGGCAACCAAAAATCTTCCAGGTTCTAATATCATCGTTAGCTCTCTGCCATATTTTTTGCAAAAATTACTCATTTTCTTTGTTATCTCTGCCCCAAAAATTTTAAAGTCAAAACTTTTTTCTTCGGGCAAATACGGCACGCCGAAACCGCCGCCGAAATCAAGCGATTCCAAGTCGGGGAACTCCCCTGCCGTCTCGAGCAGCTTTTCAAAAGCTTTGAGTAAAATTTTTTTATCCAGAACATTTGAGCCGATGTGCTGATGCAAACTTATAATTTGTAATTTATATTTTTCTGCCAATCTTTTCGCCTGCGGTAAATGTTCTAATGGAATACCAAATTTGCTCATCACTCCGCCAGTAATGACATGATTGTGGTGCCCGGCGCCAATCCCCTGATTTATCCGCAGTCCCACCTTGGCGCCAGGATTTAATTTTCCGTAGAGTTCAATCTGCGACAGCGAGTCTAAATTAATTTGGATTTTATTTTTTACAACAAAAACTATTTCTGCTTTGCTCACGGATGTGGAAGTGTAAAGAATATCTTTGGTCCTAAATCCAGATTTCAAAGCCAAAAGTATTTCTCCCCCGCTTACTGTCTCAACCTTTGCGCCAAGGCGGCGTAAAAGTTTCAAAATTTCGATATTGCTGTTTGCCTTCATCGCATAGTGTATGCGTAATTTCGGGTAGAAAATATTCTCTACCAAATCTAAATATCTTTCCCGAATTGTTTTAAAATTGTAGACATATATAGGGGTTCCGAACTTTCTAACCAAATTCTTTACTCGCATATAAAACAGACTGACATTTCTTTTGTCAAAAGTAAAACTTTTCAACATTTATCCAACAATTTGCACAATTTGTCATATTTGATAGAGTGGTAAATATGATAAAAATACAACCGATAGTGCGAGACATAATCATGGGAGAAATGGAAGCGTACTTTGCGCTCGGAAATGGCTACATGAATATGAGCAGTTATGCCTACCAGATAAAGCCCAAAGTGGAAATTATGACCAAGAAACAAGTAACCATTAATAGCCTTGTTGTTTCCCTCTCCCGCCTGCGAAAAGAATTTATAAAAGAGCGCCCGCTTATCCAAGATATCCCGATAACAAATATCACAACCAAACTCCCCCTGACAGAGATAGTCTATGAGAATACTGATAATTCAATCGCCAGATTGGAATCATTCCATAAAAAAATATCCGTCACCCGGGAAGATTTTTTTACGACAACGGTTAGCACCACCGAGCTAAATGTGATTTGCTCCTCCAACATCGCGAAAAAAGTCCTGAAACACTTCGGGATGAAACCGAAATTTGCCACGGATAATTTGGCGGCGGTCGGAATATCTTTCAATCCAGCGCAGTTTGATATCCCGAACACATTTTTCTCGCTCATATCCGTCCTCGCCCGCACGCGCATCAACATCGCGGAAATAGTTTCCACTTATACCGAACTCATATTTATTGTCGCTGAAAAAGATTTCGGGAGAACTGTTGCGCTGTTTTCGGAGTTGCATCGGAAAGTAAATTCTTAAAGTTTTTTACTTTGGATGGCTCTTTACATCAAGTAAAATATAAGCATCGCTGTCAATTGAAAAATAGAATCTGAAACTTTTGTCGACTCTCGTTTGCCAAATATCCTGAAACTCATCGAATTTCTTCGCATGCAAAGATGGGTGGCGAATATCTAAGGATAAATACTTTATTTGTTTTTTAAGTTTCTTTTTAGTTATATCAGATAAATTCAAGAGAGCTTCCTTGAAATTTTCATGATAGAGAATCTTCATCTTATATTCCTAGAGATTTAAACAAGTCGCCGGTGGAGAGAAATGGTCCCATAATATTTTTGCCGGCCTTGGCTTCAAAGGCAAGTTGACTTAAAGTTTTTGTGGTAAATTTATTCTTCTGAGAAAGAGACAAAAGACGCCCAAGTTCTTTTCGGGAAATAATTATCAAATCATCTTTGATTAAATTTTTCGGGATGGTTATTGTAGTCATGTGAATGGATTATACCACACAAAATAAAAAAGCATTAATCTCTAAACAATCCTTTCAGGGCTGGGCCCCGAGAGTAACAA
>JBBUHH010000065.1:0-9836 GCA_038055775.1 Patescibacteria group bacterium
CTTTATATTGGCACCACAGCCTTATCTGGAGGAGAATATGTACATCAGGCATTACATTCTGCAGACACCATTATTCTAGTCGGACACGATGTCATTGAAAAGCCGCCGATTATTTTAACTCCTGAGTCTTCTAAAAACTGCAAAATAATTCATATAAATTTCTTTCCTTCTTACGCAAAGGATATTTATATTCCGACACATGAAATTATCGGAGATATTTCGCATATTCTTTCAGAATTTACAAAAAAGATAAAAGTTAGTTCTAATTGGGATTTCACTTATTTCTTCAAAGTTCGAGATATTTTGAGAAAGGACAGAATTAAATTTACCAACTCTCAAGAATTTCCTCTTCGTCCAGAGAGAATTATTGCTGACGCGCAAAAAGCCTTAGAGACTGGAGGAGTACTCGCGCTTGATAATGGCATGTATAAGATTTGGGTTGCGCGAAATTTCGTCTCCAAAGAGCCGCATAGCGTTCTTTTAGATAACACGCTCGCAAGTATGGGCGCGGGGTTACCTTCCGGCATCGCTTCAAAAATTCTTTACCCGAATAAAAAAATCCTGGTGGTTGCGGGCGACGGGGGAATTATGATGAGTCTTGGGGATTTAGAGACAGCTGTACGATTAAAAATTAATCTCACAGTTCTTATTTTAGATGATTCAGGCTACGGCATGATCCGCTGGAAACAAAAAGATATGAAGTTGTCGCACTTTGCCCTATCATTTACTAATCCAGATTTTATAATGTTAGCTAAAAGTTTTGGCGCTGTAGGGCATAAGGTTGATAAAGCCGACGACCTTGCGCCGATTCTCAAAAAAGCGTTAAATAGCAAGGGTGTGCATATCGTCGCCTGCCCGATAGATTATAATAAAGCGAATGAAACATTAAAAGTTAAGGAGATCTAAAAAATTATGCCCATCCAGTCCAAAAATCCAACAACCGAAAAAGTTTTAAGAACTTTTGAAGAAATTTCAGAAAAAGAACTTGAGAAAAAGCTTGCGCTCGCAGACAAAGCTTTCCGTGCCTGGAAGCAAACCACATTTAAAGAACGAGCCAAACTTATGCTTAAATTGGGAGAATATTTGCGCGCTCACGCGGAAGAATTTTCTAAAATGCAGATGCAGGAAATGGGTAAGACTATGAAATCCGGACCAGTAGGCATAGCAAAATGCGCTCTACTTTGTGATTATTATGCTGAAAACACGGAAAATATTTTGGCAAATGAGGTATTAAATACAGATAAAAAAGAGCAGTATGCAGAATTTGACCCGCTTGGGATAATCCTTGCCGTCATGCCTTGGAACTTCCCGTTTTGGCAGGTTTATAGAGGCGCAGTGCCAGCAATAATGGCAGGCAATACCGTTCTTTTGAAACATGCTTCAAATGTACCAGAATGCGCGGACGCGATAGAAAAATCGTTTATTGCTTCCGGTTTTCCGAGAGGTGTATTTCAGAATTTATTTCTTTCTGTTTCGCGTGTTGAAAGTGTGATTCGTGATTCCAGAATTTCTGCTGTCACTTTGACTGGTAGTGAAAAAGCCGGCAGTTCAGTCGCCCGTACTGCGGGGGAAGAAATAAAAAAAGTAGTGCTGGAGCTGGGTGGAAGCGACCCGTTCATTGTCTTTGCCGATGCGGATATAACTGAGGCGGCGAGAGTCGCCTCCCTGGCGAGACTTCAGGGCAATGTCGGACAAAGCTGTATTTCCGCCAAAAGGTTTATCGTAGAAGAAAAAATAAAAGAAAAATTCACCAAGGCTGTTGTTGCCGAATTTTCAAAATTAGTTGTCGGAGATCCGAGCGACAAAAATACGGATGTCGGACCTTTGGCTTCGGAGAAGATTTTACAAGAAGTTACGGCGCAAGTGGAGAAATCAGTATCTCTCGGCGCGAAAGTAGTGTATGGAGGAAAGCGGAAAGAAGGAAAAGGCTATTTTTATCTCCCTACAATTCTAACTAATATAAAAAAAGACATGCCAGTTTACAACGAAGAAGTCTTTGGTCCGGTTCTGCCGATTATTTCATTTAAAACAGAAGCAGAAGCCGTAAAAATCGCTAACGACACAAGATACGGCTTAGGAGCGTCTATATTTACCAAAGATATGAAAAAAGCAAGGCGCATTATTCCGCAAATTGAAGCGGGGAATGTCTGTGTGAACGATATGGTCAAATCCGACCCCCGCGCGCCCTTCGGCGGCATCAAAAAGTCCGGCTACGGCCGCGAACTCGGCACCTACGGCATCAAAGAATTCGTGAATATAAAGAATGTGTGGTTTGGGTAGAAATAGAAAACCGCCTCCGAACGGTTTCTATACCCATTGGGGCGGTTTATGGTTTTGGCATGCAAGGCAAGAACTTCTGCGAAAAAAGGAGAACCATCCCAGCACTATTCGTGCTGTTATCCATGAGTCCATTTTGGACGCTGGCAACCAAGACGGTGTCTCCTCTTTTCACGACAAGAACCATTTGGACATTTCTGTCCTGCTGGACGGCTTCAAATAAACAGGTTAGCAGGTTTTGGCATTGTGCTACCACCAAACCAGATTGGTTTAAACTCGCAATGATTTGAGCAATGGGTTTGAGGACTTCTTCGATTTGAGTAGTAGTCATAAGACCGTAGTTTGATTTTATTGTTTGAGCTAACCCACACAGGTTTCGCTCGGAACAAAGTTTGTTTCCACATTACTTTAGTGTTTTAAACACTAATTTGTCAAGTGCTGTAGGTCTAGAAGCATCAAACCATTTTATTTCCGGGTCGCGTTTGAACCATGTCATCTGGCGCTTGGCGTATTGAAAAGTTCCAGTCACCACTTTTTCATAAGTGGGATTGTTATATTCAAAACCCAGTTCTTCTAATCTTTTGTTTGATATTCCAGCGCGTTTTAATTTTTTGATTTCATTGAGTAATCCGTCTTGAAACATTTTTTTTACCCTTTTTTCTATTTTCTTTTTTAATTGTTCCGGCGGTAAATACAAGCCTATTTTGACAAATTTATACAAAGGATTACCCTCTGTAATTTTTGGAACTTTGCCAAGGGCTTTGGCTATTTCTATTGCTCTAATTATTCTGACTTTATTTTTTGGGTCTATGTTTTTAGTTCTTTCTAGGTCTAATTTTTTAAGTTTTAGCATTAGTACGCGGTCGCTTATTAATGCTAATTTTTTACGAAGCGCGTAATTCGACTGAACTTCCGGGAAAACAACACCTCTAGTAACTGCATCAATGTAAAACCCTGTGCCGCCGCAAATAATTGGAGTTTTGCCCCTTTTTGTAATATCAGCTATAGCGTATATTGCCTGCTTTTGAAATTCTGCAACAGTAAATTTTTTTTTAGGATTCGCAACATCGAGCAAATGATGCGGTACGCCCCGCATCTCTTTCTTGCTTATCTTGCCAGTTCCTATATCAAGTCCTTTATACACTTGTCTAGAATCGGCAGAAATTATTTCTCCGTTTACTTTTTTTGCAATTTTAACTGCAAGCGCGCTTTTGCCTGTAGCAGTTTGACCCAAAATCACAATAATTTTTGGCTTGTCAAAGTGTCTCTTTGACATTTAGTTTCCTTTTATTATTTTAATATCCGCGCCGATGGAGTTTAGCCGTTCTGCGATTTCTTCATAACCGCGGTTTATCATGTAGACATTGCGGAGGATAGAAATGCCGGGAGCGCCTAACATTGAGATAAGTATTACCATGGACGGACGCAGGGCGGGCGGGCAGACGACTTGAGCGGGCTTAAGCGGAGTGCCACCCTGGATATATAGACGATGCGGGTCCGCAAGCGTAATATTTGCGCCGAGGCGGTTTAATTCTGTCAGATATATTGCGCGGTTTTCGTAATACCAATCGTGTATCATCGTTTGCCCCTTGGCTTTTATAGCAATCGGCACAAAGAAGGGAAGATTGTCTATGTTAATTCCCGGATATATATTGGCGTGAATTTTATCGTGCAAGGCTTTCAGTTTACTCGGAAAAATTTCAATGTCGGCTAATTTTGTTCTGCCATTATAAGAATAATAAATTTTAGAAATTTTATACTTCAGACCCATCCTTTTAAGTTTTTCCATTTCCAGAGAAAGAAAATCAATTGGTGCGCGGGCAATGGTGATGCGTGAGTCAGTAATTATTCCGGCGGAAATAAACATCATAGATTCTATCGGGTCTTCACTATTCGTGTATTCTATACTTTTATTTATTTCTGAAACGCCGTGAACAGTCAATGTGGAAGTGCCGATGCCGTCAATTTGTACTCCCAGCTTCTCTAAGAAAAAACAAACCTCCTGCACCATATAGTTATTACTCATAAAGCTTATGGTAGTTTTTCCGGGGATAAGAGCGGAAGCGAATAATATATTTTCACAAGCGGTTTCTCCAGTCTCGTACATGACTATATTTTTTGCGGGTTTTAATTTTTTCGCAGTTATTTGATAGTCTTTATTTGTTGTTTTTATTTTTACGCCAACCTCTTCAAGAGAATAAGTATGTGCCGAGATGGTTCTCTTGCCTAAGCGGCATCCATAGGCATGGGGAATGGAAAAAGATTTTAGCTTGTGCGCAAGCGGTCCTATGAGCATTACGATTGAGCGAGTTTTGACTGCCGAAGCAATGTTTATGTTCTGTAAATTGAATTTTAGAGGGGGAGTAAGCATTATAGAATTATGGCCTACCCATTTTACATTTACCCCTATGCTCTCTAGAATTTCTACAACCCGATAGACTTCTTCAATGCGGGCGATACCGTGGAGCGTCGTTACTCCGATGTTTAAAAGCGAAGCGCAAAGAAGCCCCACGGAACCGTTTTTGGAAAAATTAGTTTTAATGCTCCCGCTGAATTTCTTTCCCCCGTTTATTTCAAAATCAATTGAATCATTGAGAGAAACAATTTTATGGTTTAAAACATCGCTTATTTTCAAGAGCAGTTCAGTTGTAAAATTCTGCTCGCCTTTTTCCATTCGGGGGACAGAGCTTTGCGAAGTGCCGAGCGCTTTGGCGAATTCTTCCTGCGTCATCCCGCGGTGTTCCCGTAGTTCCCTAATAAAATATCCTATTTTTTGCTGTTCAGTTTCCTGCCTTTTTTTCATGTCAGATAGTATATATCATATATGAGATAATGCAAGCAAGTAGACTTTGTGAGTAACCTGCGTCAGTCTAGTATTCCCAAAATCTTAGTATTTGCAATATTTCCGACTTAATTCCTCTACGAATCAGATCAACGGCTAGCTTAGGAACTTCTTCTCTTTCCTCAAATAAAAGTGCGCCGTTGAACCTATACTCGTTGCCTTTTTTTGAGAGAGAAACAATAACAAGCACTTTATCTTTTCCTTGATTAAGAGATAAAACATTCTTTATAAATTCTTCCTGCGAACCGCGGAAAGTGGCTGTAAAGCTCACCATTGATTTTGTAATAAGTTTATTCTTGGTAAGAAATATATAGGCTGTCATTCCGGTAGTTCGGAAATTGCTGTCAATTACATAAAATTTTCCTTGAGCAGTTAATAACACATCCAGGCCACCGACACCATACCAACCCATTGCCCGAATTTTAGGCAGTATTTCACGCACTATCATTTTCTTTATCTTCTGTGCCTTTTTCACTTTCGGTCCTTTTAAAATAAAACCGCCCAAAAACTCACCGTCTGCGGCGGTAACTTGGTGATTGTAGCCTATGATGTGAGGCTTTTTTTCTTTATTAAACGGTATGCCAAATTGGAAACCAAAATTATGGAGATAAGAAATATATTCCTCTACGAATAGTGTGCCCGCCCTTTTTTTAAAGTCCTTTTTTGCTTTTTTAAAATCCGTCCCGTTCAGGCATATTCTGATTCCTTCACCCGAGCTTGACGCGGATACTTTTACAACACATGGAACGGGTATTTTGACAGTAGAATCAAAAAAATCCTGACCGTTTCTAAATTGAGCGTACCTTTTTGGTGAAAACTCCGGAGGCACATATTGGTCAAGATTCTTTTTATCATTTAACCAAATAGAAAGCTTCGGGTCAATTTGATAATCATTTACTAAGCGATTATCAATTATTGGCTGCGCCATAATTAAATTTCTACTGGAAGTTTGTTTAATTAAAGCTTCTGTAATCAGTTCGTTTTTCTTAAATTCCGGCGTTCTCTCATTGATTGTCGGGGGTAAAACTATGATTTGTTTCTTGGGTATGAAGGAAATGTCGGAGTTTTTTCTTAAAAGTTCCAATGATTTGTGTCGTAAGATACTGTTATAGACGACTACTTTTATATGTTTCCCGGCGCATGCAAGGAGCCGGGCAGAGATGAGTTCATCCGCCACCGGATCACCATCGTTATAGAAAAAAATAGTGTCCCCCAGCGGATACGAATAAAAGTACTCGGTATCTTTTGGTAAATAATTAGATAAAGTAAGCATGAATTTCTGGCCTCTATCCTGGTGCCCAGGGAGAGAATCGAACTCTCATGATGTTGCCATCAATAGATTTTGAGTCTATCGCGTCTACCAATTCCGCCACCTGGGCAATCCACACATTATACACCAAAGGCTGTTAAAAACAATTTTCAAAAATTTACGGTATGTTAGAATAAAGGCATGTCTAATATATATTCAAATTCAATTTTCTGGATTGATGCCGACAAAATCAAGTCGAATCCGTACCAGCCGAGACGGGATTTTGATGTTGTGCGCTTGCAGGACTTGGCGGATTCCATCAAACAGTACGGTGTGCTTCAGCCGCTTACTGTTTCCCGTGTGGAAAAGGAAAAAGAAGGAGGGGGGCTGGTGACAGAATACGAGCTTATCGCCGGCGAACGCAGGCTTCGCGCGGCAATTCTCGCCAATGTGCCGCAGGTGCCGGTAATTATTCGCGAAGGCGATACGGCTATCATGAAGCTCGAACTCGCAATTATTGAAAATCTCCAACGAGAAGATTTGAATGTTGTGGACCGCGCTCGCGCATTTTTTCGGCTGGTAAACGAATTCAAATTTACCCACAACGAAGTTGCAAAAAAAATGGGCAAGAGTCGGGAATATGTTTCCAATTCTTTGCGAATTCTTACCTTGCCGGAGGAAATTATCGCAGGATTGTCGGAAGGAAAAATTACAGATGGTCATACTCGACCACTACTTATGCTTGCTGATCATCCCGAAGAACAGATAGTTTTATTTAAAGAGATTGTTTATAAGAAAATTACTGTTCGCGAAGCCGAAAGATTAGCCAGAAAAATCGCTTATGACCGAGTACGCAAGAAAGAATTTATGCCTGATCCGGAAATTGTAGAGCTAGAGGAAGAATTTCAGGAAAAACTCGGCACCCGCGTTCACATAGATAGAAAAGAAACGGGCGGACAAATTAAAATTGATTATTTTTCTACCGAAGACTTGCGCGCCATTTTGAATTCAATACAGAAATCTGAGGTGGAAAAAAAGCCAGATGAAATGATGGAAAAACATATATTACAGACCCAGCCAGCGCCTAAGGCGCTTTCTGAAGAAACTCCTATAGATAGAGCCTTAGACTCTATCCCAGAAGCGCCTGTGGATGACAGATCAAAAGATGAAATAAAGAAAGACGACAGCGACTTGTACAATATCTCCAATTTTAGTGTTTAGCTTTCAATCTTTTTTATCTTATGCGGATTGTGCATCGGGCAGGCTTTATTACTACATCTCTCCGGAATAGTTTTTGTGCCTTCCATCATTAAACTGCCGCATTCTCCACAGGTCCGACCTGTGGGTTTAGCTTTTATGGCGAATTTGCATTTAGGATAATTTGAGCAGGAATAGAAAATACCGAATCTTCCGCGGCGCTCTATCAAATCGCCAGTTTTGCAGTCAGGGCATAAAACTCCAGTCCTTTTTTTGGCTTCATCAGCCTCATCGCTTTTAATGAATTTACATTTTGGGTAACGCGAACAGGAAATAAATGTCCCGGTACCGTCGCGCCTTTCGCGCACAACGAGTTTGCCACCCCACTTCGCTGAAGCTTCGCGGGGCAAGCCTTTTTCATCAATGCCGCACTCCGGACACATTTCGCCAGTTTCTGCCGGACCTTTGAGTTCCGTGCCGTCTAGCATAAGCGCTCCGTCGCAATCTGGATATTTTGAGCAAGAATAAAATTTACCTCCGCGAGAAAGCTTGATAATCATAGCCGAGCCGCACTTCGGGCATTTGATGTTTTCCGGCGCCTCGCCCAAGTTAGTGGCTTTCTCTAATTTTTCTTTTGACTTAACATCCTTCAAAAAAGGTCCGTAAAAGTCTTTTAGGGTTTTTTCATACTCGCGCTCGCCACGGGAAATTTCGTCTAACTCGTCTTCCATTTCCGCCGTAAAACTGTCGGAAATATAATTCATGAAATGCTTTTCCAAAAAATCCGAAACAACTTCGCCCACATCGGTGGGGAATAATGTCTTGCCTTCTTTATTCACATAGCCGCGTTCCTCAATGGTTCGCATGATAGATGCATAAGTTGACGGCCTGCCGATACCCCGCGCTTCGAGTTCTTTAATCAGTCCCGCTTCGCTGTATCTGCCTGGCGGCTCGGTGAATTTTTCTTCATTCTGTAAATCAAGTAATTTTAATTCTTCTCCCTCTTTGCATAGAGGGAGTTCCACATCATCTCCTCGCGCGTCCGTGTCCACCGCGAGCCAGCCGGGAAAAAGCAGGCGAGAACCGTTTGCTACAAAATCTGGTATGGATTTTTCCACAGGAGCAAATTTCGGTGACCTGACCGGAATATCGATATTTGCGATAATTTTTGTTTTTAAAAGTCTGGCGTCAGTCATTTGTGAAGAAATAGCGCGCTCCCAAATTAATCGGTATAATCTTTCTCCTTCTCCGCTTCCGACAATCATGTTGTCAATGTGCGTAGGACGGATAGCTTCATGCGCCTCTTGCGCATTTTTGGATTTAGTTTTATAAATTCTCGCTTTAGCATATTCTTTGCCGTACTTTTTTTCTATTAGCGACAATATCTGCCCTTGCGCCGCGACTCCCAAATTCGTGCTGTCTGTACGCATATATGTGATATGCCCGGCTTCATAAAGTTTCTGCGCTATTTGCATTGTGCGAGAAGGGGAATACCCCAGGCGCGAACTGGCAGTCTGCTGTAATGTGGAAGTGGTAAAAGGAGCGCGCGGAGAACGTTTCTGTTCGGATTCTTTTACGCCACTCACAATCCAAGCGCCTTTCTTGCCCTCAGTCATTATTTTCTCCACCAATTTTTCATCTCTCGGCTCCTCGGAACATTCTAGAGTGATTTTTTCCCCTCCTGCCCGACCCGCTTCGCCGGAGCTCCAGCGAGGCGAGGGAGGGGTGCCGGGGGCAGGGTGGTGGGAAGTTTCAAACAGACCAAAAATTCTCCAATATTTTTCTGGTACAAAAGCGCGGATTTCCCGCTCACGCTCCATAATGATGCGAAGAGCAGGAGATTGCACCCGTCCGGCTGAAAGACCGTAACGCACTTTTTTCCAAATGAGACCGGAAAGGTCGTAGCCGACAAGACGATCGAGCACTCTGCGCGCTTCCTGCGCTTTACGCAAATTCGTATCAATCTTTCTAGGATGTTTAAATGCTTCTAAAATCGCTTCTTTCGTTATTTCATGAAAAACTATTCTGCTAATTGGAGCTTTTACTTTTTTGCCTGTCCCGTATGAAGCCGAAGGCTTTCGTTCGGGGTCTTCTTTCAATAAAGTCTCTATATGCCAAGCGATAGCCTCGCCTTCGCGGTCAGGGTCGGTGGCAAGCACTATTTCACTCGCTTTCTCCGCCAACCCCTGCAGTTCGTGCACAACTTTTTCCTTACCTTTGGAAATTTCATAATGCGGCACAAAACCGGCTTCGATGTCTATCGCTTTTTTA
>JBBUHH010000066.1:0-9520 GCA_038055775.1 Patescibacteria group bacterium
ACTAGATATAATTTTTGTGTTATTTATTGTAAACATAGGGATAGTATAGCATATTTATATATTAAAGTCAATAGCAAAAAAGCATTGTAAAATAAGGGTATAAATGAAAAGGTGCCGGTGGTTGCCTTCTCAGGAAACCGCCCGGCACCAAGATATTTTCAGATGAGCCTTCACCGGAGGCTCATCTGACCCCTACGGATATCCGTAGGGGTTTACCGTTCGGGGGACTGAGCCCCACGAACCCCCCGTGGGGGTGTTAACACCCCAGGCACCGCCACCGTAGACGGGGTAACCCACCCACCCACTTTCGTGGTAGTGGGTTGAGGGGGACTTATAGTAATAAGCGCACCCACAGTTGAGGGTTGCCATGACTAACCCCATGGCAAGGGCTTTCAACATTTTTTTCATGTACTGTCCTTTCTTACCATCAAGTATAGCACAAAAAAGACACAATGTCAAGTACCTAGTTGCTGAGTTCAATGTTAAAATATAGGCTATGAGTGATACAGATATTAAAGAAATAAAAGAAAAAACTAGCCCTATTTTTGAAAAATACGGTCTTCAGTATGCTGGCGTGTTCGGGTCAGTAGCCCGTGGGAAAGCGCGCGAGGATAGCGATGTGGATATACTAGTTACTTTGGGCAAAAAGAAAATATCGTTGTGGGATTGGTCTGCTATGAAAGACGAACTATCGGAACATCTAGGCAAGAAAGTTGACATTGTTTCGGATGGAGCCATTGTTTCATATTTTCGAGACTACATTTTTAAAGATCTAAAAACTATATATGGAAAAAGATGAACTGGCATACATAATGCTTATTCGAGATTCTTTTCGCGAGATTGAGGATTATATGCATGCTATGTCTTTTGAAGAATTTTCCAAAGAGGAAAAAACACAAAGCGCTGTGCTGATGCAGTTGCATGTTGTTGGTGAACTGGCTAAAAAAGTTCCAGAAAAAATAAAAAAAGAACTTAATCTTCCGTGGAAAGATATGGCTGGTTTTCGCGATATGATATCGCATGAATATTTTAATTTAGATATTAAGCTTATTTGGGAGACAGTAACAGAAAGTGTGCCAAATGCATATCAAGAGATAAAGAAATATCTTGATAGAATATAAAGTTCTAAACCTAAAATTTTTTTGTGGGCGAGGGGAGACTCGAACTCCCAAGCCTTGCGGCATTAGTTCCTAAGACTAACGCGTATACCAATTCCGCCACTCGCCCAATTTATTTTCCGCTAGGTCTTGCCTAGTTGGGGTGCCCGGAGTGGGAGTCGAACCCACATCCCTTACGAGACACGATTTTAAGTCGTGCGCGTATACCAATTCCGCCATCCGGGCATTTTTTTTCGCCTGGAGGCCTGGGTGGGAATCGCACCCACGTATAGCAGTTTTGCAGACCGCTGCCTTACTTCTTGGCTACCAGGCCATTTCTATAATCTAGCATTTTTAATAAAACTTTCAAAATATCCATATTTATGATAAATTGATTTGGCATGCGTCCATAGCTCAGCTGGTAGAGCAATCGACTCTTAATCGATTGGTCGCAGGTTCGATCCCTGCTGGACGCACCAATTTATTTATTTTCTCGCAGCAGTTCGTCAATTTTTTGCCTGTGTTTTTCGCCGAGGTCAATGGCGATTTCCACAAAGGGGATTGTTTTTATCTCTAGTTTTTTCTTGAAAAATTCTCGCAATTCCGGCCTTTTGCGTTTGGCAAATTCCAAAGCTGTTTTTTCTTTTGTCTCCGGAAGCACGGTGATGAATACAGTAGCGCGTTTCAAGTCGGGGGAGCAGGTGGCGCCAGTCACGGTGATGAGAGATGTCCGATTATTTTCCCGTCCCAAAAATTCCGCCGAAAGCTCTTTGAGATAATTTGCCACTTTTTCGTTTCTATTTGTCATAATTTTTTCGCAAAAATGAAACTCTTTCTTGGTATAGTTTTTGAAAGGCACATATAAAATTCTGCTGAATTTTTATTCCTGCTCGGCTCGACAGCCTGCGCAAGTCCTTTCAAAAACTACACCTGCGACGAGTTTCATTTTTGCGAAATGGAAAATAATTCTAAAATATCGCCCGGCGCGATTTCCATTTTTGACTCTACCATCATCCCGAATTCCTAACCCTCTTCCACTTCGTCCGTTTTTACTTTACCCTTTTCCAGATTTACAATCTTTCCGCGCCCGATTTCAAATTCTCGGCGGATAATTTTGATTGTGCCGTTAACAAGCATACGGCCTTCCGTCACTTTTCCGCCCACTATTTGGCGTTCCTTGGTGCGGCTGAAAGCTCGGATAATCTTCGCCCGGCCTGTGGTTTCTGTTATTTCAATTCTCGGCCTTCTTTTTTCCATCTCTTCCGCGAGCCACTCCGTCATTTTATAAATAATATCAAAGAAGGAAATGACAATGCTTCTCTTTTCAGCTATTTCCACGGCATTTTTGTAGGCTTTTATTTTGAATCCGATAATGATGGCATTTTCGCCGCTTACGATATTTTTTACATCAGATTCAGAAATTGGTCCCACGCCGCTTGATATGATTTTGAATTCCGCTGTTTCATTTTTTATTTTCCCTATTTCTTTCAAAACTGCCTCCAGCGAGCCGGACACATCGGCTTTGAGCAAGATGGGAATTATTTTCTTATTCCCCTCTTGAGGGGTGGCTCGTACTCGAGACGGGGTGGATGCATTTCCACCTCCCCCTAAAGGGTACTCCTCAAGAGGAGAATTAACAAAATTCTCCGCATACTCCTCAGCCTCTTTTTTGTTCTTGAAAGATCTAAACGCGGCTCCTATTTTTGGCATTTTATCAAAACCAGAGAGCCGTATCGGCGAGGAAGCTTCGGCGTTTTCTATCAGTTCTCCTTTGAAATTTTGTATCATGCGGGTGGAACAGACAGCGTCTTCCACGACAACACACATTCCCTTTTGCAGAGTTCCATTTTTAATGATTAAAGCCGCCTGGATTCCGCGTTTTGGGTCAAGGTTCGCTTCTATCACGAAACCGGAACCATTTTCTTCGGAATCTGTGGTGAAATTTTCCATTTCAGCTAGAATTAAAATGAGAGACAATAATTCGTCCACTCCAACGCCGGATTTGGCGGAAATCTCCGCGCAGGGAACTTTACCCCCGTAGTTTTCCAGATAAATCTCCCGCTCTGCCAACTCTTGTTTCGTTTTTTCAATATTGGCGCTCGGCTTGTCTATCTTGTTGATGGCTACGATGGCAGGGATTTTCGCTTCAGTAATAGTTTTCCACGCTTCAATTGTCTGCGGCTTTACGCCGTCCTCGGCGGAAACGACCAAAATGGCGATATCAGCGGCTGTTGCTCCGCGCTCGCGCATTTTGGAAAAAGCTTCATGTCCGGGAGTATCAAGAAAAGTGATCTTGCGATTCGGCAAATCATCTTGAGGAATTTCAACTTCATAAGCGGAAATGCACTGAGTAATGCCTCCAGCTTCGCTTTCAACCACATTCGTCTTCCTTATATAGTCAAGCAAGGTGGACTTGCCGTGATCTATATGGCCCATGATTACCACGACTGGCGGTCTTGGAATTAATTTTTTTTCCAATTTTTTTTCCATTATTTTATTTCGGCTTTTTTAAGCACTTCCCTCTCCTCGGCGGAAAGTTCGTATTCGGATTTCTTGTTTTTGACGGGCTTGGCGAATACGCTCATCCGCTCGCGGGAATACAAGCTGGAAAATACCACTCCGTCGCCTTCTTCGTTTAACATGCCGATTGCGAAACTTTGGTTGCTGCCTTGGTCGGGGAAAGGATTGAAACGAACAGTCTCAAGCCCGCGGATGCTTTTCTTAAGCTTCATGTTGATTACCGCAATTTCTTTTTGCATATCTTCTTTTACTTTTTTCAAGCCGTCAATGTTTTTTTCCAAAATAACAATAGTATCTTCCAGGTCTTTCGCTTTTTTGCCCAGAAAAAACCGTTTCAGACGCTTTTCTGTGACAACAATCCAAAAGATGATTATGACAATGAGTACTCCGATGGCAGCAAAAATGCCGATTTCTAAATTTGTGTTCATAAGTAGATAATATATACTATTTTTATGCTTAAATCAAATAAAATATATATGGATTATGCCTCCAGCATAGAGGCAAATCCGAGTTCGATTCATTTTTTTGGCATGGAGGCAAAGAAAAAGCTTCAAGACGCGAGGAACGCCGTTGCAGGAGCGCTTTCTGCCCAGCCGGAAGAAATAATTTTTACGAGCGGCGGGACAGAAAGCAACAATTTGGCCATTTTGGGAATGGCATACCCCTACCTAACCTCCCCCTACAGTAGGGGGAGGAAAAAGGAGGGGGTAATCCCGCATCTCATAACCACAAACATAGAGCATCCGTCGGTTCTAGAAACTTTCAAGTTGCTTGCTCAAAGAAAACTCGCACGAATCTCAATTATTCCGGTTGAGACTAGCGGTTTAGTTGACCCTGAAAAAATAAAAAAAGAGATAAAGAAAAATACGGTATTAATTTCCGTGCATTACGCGAATAATGAGATAGGCGTTATACAGCCGATTAGGGAGATTGCAAAAGTTGTCAGGCAATACAAGAAAACAAACCTCTCCCGCCTTTGGCACCCTCTCCTTAATAAGGAGAGGGCTAGGGAGAGGTTCCCCATATTCCATACTGACGCTGTTCAAGCGGCAAATTATCTGGACTTGAATGTGAAGAGGCTGGGAGTGGATATGCTCTCGCTATCCGGTTCAAAGATTTTCGGAGCGGGGAGAGTGGGCGCGTTGTATAAAAGAAAATCTGTCAGACTCGCGAAAATATTCGGCGGGGGAGACCAAGAATTTGGATTGCGTCCGGGAACGGAAAACTTACCGGAAATTTTAAAATTTTCTAGCGCGTTCCAATCGGCGCAAAAAATTAAAGAAAAAGAAACAAAAAGACTGACTATTTTGCGCGATTATTTTATAAAGAAACTTTTAGAGATGTCAAAGGCGGGCTTTGGCAAAAAAATGTCAAGGACCGTCCTTGACACTCAATTAGTAATCAACGGGGATTTGGAAAAGAGATTGCCGAATAATATAAATATCACGATACCGGATATTCCGGGCGATCTTTTGGTGATTGAACTCTCGGCGCGGGGCATAATGGCTTCAGCCAAAAGCGCTTGCAAATCCGGAGACGGACAAGCGTCTTATGTGATTGAAGCCATTCGAAAAATACAAGACAACCCGCCCGCCTCGCTACGCGAAGCGTTGCGGGCGGGGACCTTGAACGAAGAGAATGGTTCACTAAGATTTTCTTTGGGTAGAGAGACAACTAAAAGAGACATTGATTACACCGTAAAATCTTTATCTAAAATTTTGACAAAATTAAAAAAATGGTATGATTAAGGGATGGACATAAAAGACTTAAATAAACCGCAGCTTATACTGCTTGCAGTCTTGCTGTCTTTCGTCACTTCTATCGCGACTGGTATAACGACCGTCACTTTAATGCAGCAGGCGCCGGCGTCTGTGACTGTGCCTATCAATCGCGTTATCCGGCAGACGGTTGAAAAAATACAGCAAGTGGAAGGTAAAACCACCGTGCAGACCATCGTGGTGAAGGAGGAGGATTTGGTGGTGGACGCTATCGCAAAAAATAAAGGAGCCATCTTTGCCGTAAGCAAGGAAACTCTTGACGAAGAAGGGAAGATGATTGAAGTTTCCGCCGGTCGGGGGTTTGCGGTTTCCGAGGAGGGGATAGTGGCAGTTGACGGTTCTCTCGTTCCCAATAAAGGAGTTTATTACCTGAAAAATGACAGCGGAAAATTTAAAGCGGATTTTGTTTTCGCCGACAAAGCCGGTTTTGCTTTTCTGAAGGCGGGAACTCCGGTGAATGAAAAAGATAAGCTTGTGTTTACCGTACCCGTTTTTGGAGATTTGGAAAAAATGAAGATCGGACAGAAAATCATAATTATGGGCAACAGCATCTCCTCTTCCATTTTTGAGGGAGTGCATATCAATACATCAAGATCAACCGCTGGAGCGATTGTGCTGGACCTTGACGGAAATGCCTTGGGCATAACTTTGTTGGGTGAAGGCGCGTCTTTTGTGCCGATTGATGAGGTGACCGGCGCTCTGAAACCTGCTCAAAAAGAGGAAACGGCAATTAATCCAGGAGCGGTCTTGCCCGCAAACCCTATACTCGCACCCTCCACCTCAACGCCTGTCTCTACTGGGCAATAACAATAACTTTTCCATCCAAGGTGAAAAAGTCTAAGACTGAATAAATTAATTAAAATATATGCCGCCATTAAATAAATTTACAACTAAAGCCAAAGATGCCATCAAGAAAGCCCACGAGCTTGCGATTGAGCGCGGGGTGAATCATGTTTCTTCTTTGCACTTGCTCGCCGCCCTGCTCCTGCAGGAAGAGAGCATGGTGAATTCCATTTTGGACAAATTGGAAGTTGATACGATGCTCCTGACGGATTCTGTTTTGGAAATGATTGAATTGCCGGAGAGTCGCAACACCCTTTCTCCTTCTTATCAGATTTATCTTAATCCGGACTTGGCGCAGGTGATAGACCAGTCGGCTAAACTGGCGGAGTCAATGAAAGACGATTTTGTTTCCACCGAACATCTCTTTATCGCCATATTGGAAGTTATCTCTGAGGCGCGCGAAACCTTGGCGCGATTCCGAATTCATAGAGATTCGGTCATGAAAGTTTTGCAAGAACTTCGCAGTCAGAATATTACTGATGTGAGCGAGCCAAAGAAATTTAAATTGCTTTTGAAATACACCCGCAATCTGACCAAACTCGCTAAAGAAGACAAGCTTGACCCGGTCATTGGTCGCGACAATGAAATAACGCGAATCATGCAGATACTTTCCCGTCGGACTAAAAATAATCCGATTTTAATTGGAGAGGCAGGTACTGGCAAGACGGCGGTGGTGGAAGGACTGGCGCAGATGATTGTAAAAGGCAATGTTCCGGAATCTCTAAAGGATAAAGAACTTGTCTCTTTGGATTTGGGACTTTTGGTTGCCGGCACAAAATATCGCGGAGAATTTGAAGAGCGGCTAAAAGGCATTATGAAAGAAATTGAACGCTCGGACGGTAAAGTGATTATTTTCATTGATGAGATTCACACCATTGTCGGCGCCGGAGGCGCGGAAGGCACGATGGATGCATCAAATATGCTCAAACCGGCGTTATCCCGCGGGGAGCTCCGAGCCATTGGCGCGACCACTCTGCGGGAATATCAGAAACATATTGAAAAAGACCCGGCCTTAGCCCGGCGTTTTCAGCCTGTATATATTGACGAGCCTTCTTTAGAGGATGCCATTGCCATCCTGCGCGGATTGAAAGAAAAGTATGAACTTTTTCACGGCGTGCGTATTACCGATGAAGCAATCGTTTCCGCCGTGAATCTTTCAGCGCGCTACATTACGAACAGATTCTTGCCGGACAAAGCGGTGGATTTGATTGATGAGGCTTCGTCTTCGCTCAAAATAATGCTGGAGAACAAACCGCCGGTTTTGGAAGACGCGCACCGAAAAATAATGCGCCTGGAAATAGAGAAAGAAGCGCTAAAGAAAGAAGTTGCTAGTTTGGGCGACGAAAAGGAACAGGAAAAAACGAAAGAAATAAAAAACAGGCTCAAAGAAATAGACAGAGAAATCGGCAATTTGTCCGAGAAAACAAAGGAACTTGCGCTCAAGTGGCAGAATGAAAAGACGATTGTGGTGGAGATTCGCGCTATTAAAAAAGAACTTGAAACCATTCGGCTGGAAGCCGAGAATGCGGAAATGAAATCCGATCTCTCCCGCGCGGCTGAGATTCGTTATGGCAAAATACCCGCTTTGAAAAAAGAGCTGGACACGAAACTCCTGCGATTGAAGAAACTGCAAAAATCGCGCCGAATTTTGAAAGAAGAAATCACCGCAGAAGACATCGCCTTCGTTGTTGCCCGCTGGACGGGAATACCGCTCACCAAAATGCTGGAAGAAGAGCGCGCGAAATTGGAAAAGATGGAATTAGAGTTAAAACAAAGGGTGGTGGGCCAGGCCGAAGCCATCAAGCGGGTGGCGGATGTCATTCGGAGGAGCCGCGCCGGCATCGGCGACCCGAACAGACCCATCGGCTCCTTCATTTTTTTGGGACCGACTGGAGTGGGCAAAACCGAGCTCACCAAGGCGCTCGGAACTTTCATGTTCAACGACGACCGCGCCATTATCCGGGTGGATATGTCTGAATATATGGAAAGGCATTCTGTGTCCAAACTGATCGGCTCGCCGCCGGGGTATGTGGGTTATGACGAAGCCGGACAATTGACCGAGTCCGTCCGTCATCGCCCTTATGCGGTGGTTCTTTTCGACGAGATTGAAAAGGCCCATCCGGAAGTTTTCAATATGCTTCTCTCAGTCATTGACGAAGGCCGGCTGACCGACGGCAAGGGTCGGGTGGTAAATTTCAAAAACACGATTATTATTTTGACCAGCAATATCGGAAGCCAGTTTGTGGAGAAGATGGAGTCCATCGGCTTTTCCAATAATTCCAAGAAACAGGATTACGGCAACATGAAAGAAAAAGTTTTGGAAGCGCTCAAAGACAACTTCCGTCCCGAATTTTTGAACCGCCTGGATGAAATTATTGTTTTTGATGTTTTGTCCGAATCTGCCATCAAGGAAATAGTTAATTTGAGAATCAAAGTGGTTAAGGACCGCTTGGTCGGCAAAGGCATTAATTTGGAAATTTCCGAAGAGGCTTTATCCTACCTCGCAAAAGAAGGCTACAATCCGCATTATGGCGCGCGACCTTTGAACCGCCTGATCCAGAATAAAATTTTGAATCCCGTAGCGTCCTACATAATCAGCAACGGAGTGAAGAGGGGGGACGCAGTCATCGTTTCCGTCAGAGATAAAGAACTTCTGATAGAAAAGAAAAGAAAAGCAAAAATCAAAAGCGCATTTCATGTGCAGGCCAGAGTTGAAGTTTAATGAAATATAAATGAAAACTTATTTTTTTCTTGCAGTTATTATTTTGTGCATAAGCCTGTTCTTATCGGGAGGTATCGCGTTGGCGGTGGAGTGCGATCCGTCCAAGATGATTTGCAATCCGCTGGGTCCAAACGGGGTGACCAGCATAATGGCTTTTATTGAAACCCTTCTAGTAGGTGTTCTGCGAGTTGGCATACCTATTGTGGCTCTAGCGGTCATTTACTGCGGTTTTCTTTTTGTGTCCGCTAGAGGCAGTCCGGAAAAATTAAGCAAGGCTAAAGACGCCCTTTTGTACACATTAATCGGGGCGGCGATACTCTTGGGTTCGTGGGCTATCGCCAAACTCATTTCCGCCACCGTTTTGGCGCTGTAAAAAATCTTGGTTTGTGCCTATTTGCATTCTTTCCCGTATAATATAGAATGGCTCTATTGAAATACGGGCCGTTAGCTCATTTGGTAGAGCACCTCATTTGCAATGAGGGGGTGGCAGGTTCGAATCCTGTACGGTCCACCAAACGAAACATTGTCGGAATTAAGAAAACGGAGCGATTTTGCGGGAG
>JBBUHH010000067.1:0-2506 GCA_038055775.1 Patescibacteria group bacterium
GGCTTCCGCAAAATCGCTCCATATTCTTAATTCCGAACAAGTTACTTCTGGTGCCTGGGAGAGGACTTGAACCTCCACGGTCTTGCGACCACAGCCACCTCAAGGCTGCGCGGGTACCAGTTGCGCCACCCAGGCAAATCGTCACGAGTATGTTTGTTGTTGCTTATGGTTAATTTTTAAAGCTTTTTCTATTTTTAACTTCTTGCGCGACAAACACATGACTTTTTTATCATAGTACATTTTCTTTATAATTTCCAGCGCTTCCCTCTTTGCATATTTAAGCTGAAAAGTTCTACCTCTTCCATCTTTGGTTATATGTCCCGAAATACTTAATCTGCATTTGAGTTCTTCCCGCAACCAATCAATGTGCTTTTTGCTGGCAGAAATAAATTCTAAATAAAACATAAAGCTGGATTTCCATCTTTTATCCCAATATGAATAAAAGGATCCGTCTCCATCTAGAGAGCCGCGTAAAAAATCAAAGAAGTATTTTTCAGGTATTTCCAATTTACCTATAGTTAGTGATTTATTAGAAGTTATACCTATTGAATTTAAAAATTTATAAAAAGAGACATCTCCAAACTGGCTTCGATAAGCAGATTGAATTTTATCTTTGCCAAAATTAATTCCCGTCTTAATTTTTCTTATATTTAGACATTTTTTAAAATTGTTTATTTGCTCTTTATCTTTAGATGTAAAACATATATGCCGCCCATCTTTTGAAAGAGACCCGTCAGTAACTAAAAGCCCTATTGCATACGCAAAATTAGCCGACCATTCTACTTTCACCTTTCCCTCTGGTTTTGGTCCCCTCTTTCCCATTCGTATATTATATCACCTCAAGGTAATAGCGTCTACCAATTATTCACAAAACAAAAGCCCACTTTCGTGGGCTTGTGTTTTTAATTATTATGCTGTTTTTGTTTCTTCGACTGGAGTTTCCTCTTCTTCCTGATTAGTGATAGAACGCATCTTACTGCGGACATCTTTGACCGCTTTTTCGCGGATGTAGTACAGCTTTGATCTGCGAGCGCGAGACTTTTTAGTGACTTCAATTCTATCCACCATCGGAGAATAAAGCGGGAAAATTCTTTCTACGCCTACGCCGGAAGCGACTTTGCGGACGGTGAAAGTGGCGCCCATTTCCGTGCCGTGTTTCCTCGCAAGCACTATGCCTTCAAAGGCTTGCAGTCTGTATTTGGCTTCGGCTTTTTTTGCATCGCCCTTCTTTTTCTCCCCCTTTTTCTCAACTTTTTCTTCTAAAATTTTAGCCCAGACATTCACCGTGTCCCCCGCCTTGAAATCAAGCTTCTTTCGGGCTTCCATATCCACCGGGCTGAATTTGATATTGCTGATTTTATTTCCTGTCATAGTAAAAGCACTTTAGCACAAAAAAATTTCAAAGGCAAACGAGAATAAAAAAAATTAATAATACAAAACTTCATTTAGTGAATAGGAAATTTCTTTCAACTGTTCATCTGTAATTTCGCCTATTTTCTTAATCATTCTCTCCTTGGCTATGGTGCGTATCTGGAAAGTAATAACTTCAGAATTTTCACTTAATTTGTTTATTTTATTTTTCTCCAGCTTGACACAGCCTGCATAATTTTTAATTTTACTGGAAATAGGACAAACGATAAAAACGCCGAGATTTTTATTCATCGTGTTGCCGGAAATAATCACTACGGGTCTTCTTCCTTTTTGCTCTTTGCCTTTTACTGGATTCAGGTCAGCCCAATAAATATCTTTCTGTAGCATATTATTGCTCTAGAATTTTAAGTTGCGCGAAATAGTCCCCCATGCCGTCTTCTGTCATACTTTTCATTTCCGGATCCAAGGATGCCCGTTTGAAAGATTCGGCGTATTCCTTTCGGCGAGCGGATTTTCTCAAATCGTTCAGCGCTTTTTCTATTATTGCCCGTCTAGTTAATTTATTGCGAATGGCATATGTTTCCATCCAGTCCATTAGTTCAGAAGACAAATTGTTGGTGAAAGTTATTGATTTCATGGTTATTTTACGATATTTATAATATGTATTTATTATATATAAATATCAAAACATTGCAAGCTAGTTCTATATAACCTCCTGCTGATAGCACTTCTCGCAATACAATTCTCCGACTGTGCCGGGAGCGTAGGGAGTCTTGAAAACTTCACCGCACAAAGAACACGACCCTTCGTAAAAGAAAGGAGGGTTCCTTCTTAGAGTGCGCTTGAAATGCCGACAATTTGGACAAAGGCGGGGCAGAGGCAAATCGTGGCGCTTATAAAAAAATAATTCATTTTGCGTAATTCGGAAAGCCCGGGTGCAGTTTCTGTCTTGGGCTTCTTTGTCGTCCGCTTGAGTGCAGGCGATAGTTTCATTCAAAATACTGTCTTCCACAAGCGAAAGAGGGTCGGGTACATTTTCCGAGGCAATCGAAGCTTTGTTTCCCTTGGCTTCAATTGTTTTCCATTTATATCCCCTCTTCAAAACTTCCGGCTCATGAAGAGGAAAAAATTCCTG
>JBBUHH010000068.1:0-23117 GCA_038055775.1 Patescibacteria group bacterium
TATTATACCGCTAATCTTAGTTGAATTTTAGTCCTAAATTTGGGGTACCGGTCACTAGAGAATACCTAAATGGGGAAAAAAGATATTGTCTATGGCTCAAAGGCATTGAACCTAATGTTCTCCAAAAATTATCTAAAGTTTTGGAACGAGTTGAAAATGTAAGAAAATTACGGAGTGAGAGTACTAGAAAAGAAACTCAAGAACTTGCAAAAATACCCGCTTTGTTTGGTGAGATAAGACAACCTGAAAGTAGATACATTCTTATCCCTAGAGTTAGTTCTGAGAATAGGAATTATATACCAATGGGGTTTTTGAGCCAGAAAAAATTGCAGGGGACACTTGTTTGGTTATACCCAATGCAGACTATTATCACTTTGGAATTCTCGAATCAGTAATGCATATGACCTGGGTTAGATATGTATGTGGGCGATTAAAAGGAGATTATCGTTATTCAAATAATATCGTCTATAACAATTTTCCTTGGCCAGAAAATGTGTCCGAAGAAAAGAAAAAGAAAGTTAAAGAGTGCGCTGAATATTTGCTCACTATTCGCACCACTTTTCCTCACAGTTCGCTTGCCGATTTATATGACCCAAACACCATGCCGCCGGAATTGGTGGAAGCGCACAATAATCTCGATAGAGCAGTAGATGTTTGTTATGGCAGAAAGTTTAAAGATAAAGAAGAAAGAATAAAATTTTTGTTTGAGTTGTATAAGAAGTATACTAAATAAGTATCAAGCCCGCCTTTTTTACATGTCAATGTCAATAACATCTATGTTGACTTATTTTACACAAAAGTATATACTGTTGGTATTATGATTACAAAATATGCGAAGTTTATAAAAGAAGCTCGTTTGAAGCGAAAGTTTTTGCAGTCTGATTTGGCCATAAAATTAGGCATTTCTAGGCCTTCTTATATAGCCATAGAACAGGGCAAAAGAGAACTCACTATGGGAGAATTTGAAAAACTTGCCAATGTTTTGAATGTGTCTTTTGAAGAAGTGGAGGCCGGGGAATCTCCAAATTATGAGAAGTACAAGCAAATGATCTTGGCTTTCTTGCGGCTGGAAAAGAAAATTCCGAAAACAAAACTAGCTAAACTTGCATATCTCGCAGATGCTGGGTGGTTTTATTATCACTTGAAAAGTATGAGTGGCATGCAGTATCGAAAAATCCAATATGGGCCTGTTGCGGATTCGTATTTTCGCGTGATAGATGAATTGTATGAAAACGGTCAAATTGAAATAGAACATACAAAAGATGGGGCGATGATTGTTTCAGAAACTCGTGCTGGAGCAAAGAAAGATTTATCTGAAATAAATAAAGAAGAAGGGAGGTTGATAAGTGACATTGGCGATAAATGGAAAGGCAGAAAGACAAAAGAAATCGTTGAATTTACTCATAACCAACTCCCGTATTTGTGCGCCAAAGAAGATGATATTATCACCCTTGGTTTGATTACTCAGGAAAATCCGAATGAATACTATTAATGAATATCAAGTTATCATTGAATCTTTCGCAGGAAGGCACTTCATAAGGACTTTTGCCAAAAAGTACAAAAGAGCTTGGGATGCAACGCTGGATTTTTTGATTATAGAGTTTAAATTTATTGAAGCGTTGTTTTTAAAAAGTACAGCAGAGTATATTACAAACAAAGATGCAGATATTGTGATTTGTAAAACTGAGTTTAAAATTTCAGGGACACAAGAATCTCGTCATGGTTCAGGGAATAGATGTATCGTTGCAGTTCATAAAAATGAAAATAAAGTGAAAGTATTGCTTGTGTATCATAAAACTGATTTAGGTGGAGGCAGTGAAACTGGGAATTGGAAGAATTTAATTAAAGAAAATTACAAAGAATATAAAGAGTTGCTATAAATTTTGAAGGGGGACACCAAAGTGATATCGGGCTTGCTATGAAAACTTAAAGTGTTATCATTGATATGCTATGCAAGAAAAGAAAAAAATTATTAGAGAAAAATTGGAAAAGGAGCGGGACATGCTTTTGGAAGAATTGCGGGACATGGGCAAGCTCAATCCAGAGACAGGCGAATGGGAAGCGATTCCGGAGAGTTTGGATTTTCCGCAATCCGACCAAAATGATATGGCGGACAGGTTTGAAGACTTTGAAGCTAAAAGTTCAATGCTGAAAACTTTGGTGCCTAGATTGAATAATATCTTAAAAGCTTTAAAAGGACTAAACAGAGAATCTTTTGGCAAGTGCGAAGTGTGCAAAGAAAATATTGAAATGGCGCGCCTTGAGGTCAATCCTGCCGCCCGTACCTGCAAAAAACATTTAGAAGGATAATACGAGACTCATGTCTTTTTCCAGAGTATATTCCGCTCAGACACACCTTTTGAAAGGCAAGATTGTGACTGTGGAAGTGGATATTACGCCGAAAACTCTGCACGCTTTTAATGTGGTCGGCTTGCCGGACAAAGCGGTGGACGAGTCCAAAGACCGTATGAGTTCGGCTTTGAAGAATTCCGGATTCAAATCTCCTAAAAGTAAAAATCAAAAAGTGGTTATCTCGCTTTCGCCGGCAGATCTTAAAAAAGAAGGTCCGTATTTTGACTTGGCAATCGCGCTAGCATATCTGCTTTCCGCCGAAGAAATCGATTTTGACCCAAAAGGGAAAATTTTTCTTGGGGAGCTGTCTTTGAACGGCGAACTCCAGCCAATCAAAGGAGTGCTTCCGCTCACCGAGTGCGCGATGCGCCTCGGCTACAAGGAAATTTTCGTACCAAAAACAAACGCAGAAGAAGCGGCGCTGGTGAAAGGAATTACCATTTACGGAGCGAGAACACTAAAAGAAGTTATTGAACATCTTTCTTCTGAAAAAGAATGTCCTAAAAAAATTTTACCGCAAAAACCCACCGTTATTATTCTTAAAGATCAAACTCATGATATAGATTTTTCCGATATTAAAGGGCAGGAGAGCGCCAAACGCGGACTTGAAATAGCGGCCGCCGGCGGACACAATATTGCGCTCTCCGGTCCGCCGGGTACAGGCAAGACGATGCTCGCGCGGGTCTTTTCGCACATTCTGCCGGAGCTTTCCAACGATGACATTTTGGAAATTACCGGTATTCATTCTGTCGTGGGTTTGCTTGATGGCGCGCTTATGACCGAGCCGCCTTTTCGCGCCCCGCATCATACCGCGAGCTATGTTTCTATGATTGGCGGAGGAACAAATCCGAAACCGGGGGAAGTGACCCTAGCGCACAAGGGTGTGCTTTTTCTCGATGAGTTTCCGGAATTTGAAAAGCGAGTTCTCGAAGCTCTTCGCCAGCCGCTTGAAGACAACATTGTCTCAATTTCCCGGGCGCGCGGGTCGGCAATTTTTCCCTCCAATTTTATTTTAGTTGCCGCCATGAATCCTTGCCCCTGCGGAAACAAGGGCAACAAAGACAAAGTTTGCATTTGCAGACCAAACGATTTGGAAAAATACGCGCGCCGAATTTCCGGACCGATTATTGACCGTATTGATTTGTGGGTGACGGTCGGAAATGTGGATTATCGAAAATTAAGCGACGAAGTGATTCGTAGCGAGCGAACGCATACAATAAAAGCTCGAGTGAAAACCGCGCGGGAAATTCAAGCGAAAAGATTCAAAGATTCAAAAAGAAGAATAAAGACAAACAGCGAAATGAATGTCAAAGATTTGAGCAGTATGGTGAAACTTTCCAAAGAAGTGCGGGATATTCTCGACGACAGCGCCGAACGGCTAGCCCTCTCCGCCCGCGCCTATCACCGGGTGATCAAAATCGCCCGCACCATCGCCGACCTCGCCGGTTCTGACGAAGTTGAAGCAAATCACATTCTCGAAGCTCTGCAGTATAGACCGAAGGTCGCGCAGTAATCCTGAGCTTGTCGAAGGGTTAATTCTTAAGAATTTTGCTATACTACAAAAATGTTTTGGTTTAAGAGATTTGTCATAAGATGCAGAGCGATTATTCTTTACGAAGGCAAATTGTTGGCGGTCAAGCATTCACATAACGCCAACTTTGCGGTTTTACCTGGCGGTCATTTAGAGTGGAAAGAGGATATTAAAGAAGGCTTACGAAGAGAAATAGTCGAAGAACTTGGAGTTGTGCCTGAAATTGGCAGACTGCTTTATGTAAATAATTTTATGGATGGAAAGAGAAAACAGTCTGTAGAATTTTTCTTTGAGATTCTTAACTCTAATCAATTTAAAAATATAAAAGAAGCCATGAGAACACATGCATACGAAATTGCCGAAATATGCTGGATAGACCCCACAAACGCGATTACTGTTATGCCTCAAAAAGTGGGAAAAGATTTTAAAGCGGGCAAGATTATTTCTAATGAAGTCAGATTTATATAGCTATTTTAGCCTGCCCCGTACCGAGCTTGCTCTAGTTCGGGGTTATCCACAGTTTGGTTGTTGACAAGTGAACGCTCGTTCACTTATACTAATTAAGTCGGGTACCCCTACCCAGCCTCCCCCTAAATAGGGGGAGGTGCCAAAGGCGGAGGGGGTAAAATTAAAAAATAATTAGTATATAAAACCATGTCACAAAAACAATATGTGAAAATGTTAGAGAAGGAGATACAGAAGATTAACAAGAAAATCGATCTAAAGATTCTCCAAGGCGAGAAGTATGCCAAAGAAGCTAGGGATCACAGACTCCTTTTACGAAAAGTTCGCTATAATACAAAGAAGAGTTTCACTGAGAGAATTATCCATTTATTTTTTCGCAGACCTATAAGTATCTATGCGTAACATCTACCAAGACAAACTCGAATCTTTCTACGGACAGCACAAAAGAATGCCGACATATTCAGAAATGATGAAGTTGTTCAGTTTCAAGTCTAAAAATGCCGTGTTTCGGGTGGTGGAGAAGTTAATCGAGGCGGGAATGGTGGCTAAAGATCACTTGGGCAGGCTTATACCGACTCAAGCCTTCGGCGAAGTGCCGATGCTTGGTCTGGTGACTGCCGGCTTGCCTGCAACAGTCGAGGAAGAACTTCTAGACAGGGTAAATCTTGATGACTTTCTAATAGAAAAGAAAGCTCAAACATACATGCTGGAAGTGGACGGAGATTCAATGATAGACGCGCACATAGAAAAAGGAGACATGGTCTTAGTAGAGCGGGCAAACTATGCCAAAGACGGGCAGATAGTGATAGCTGAAGTGGATGGCGAGTTTACCTTAAAGTATTTCCGCGAGAAAGGAGGCAAAAGATGGCTCGAACCCGCAAATCAAAATTACCAGCCGATTTATCCGGAGCATTCTCTAAATATAAATGCGGTTTTGAAGGCGGTAATAAGGAAGTATTAGAATGGATTGTTTGATATAATCAAGATATGGAAACGAACATTTTAAAAGCGATACATAACATATCTAGACTTAAAAGTTTTAAATTAACAGAGCTTTATTTTGGTCAAAACCGGATGAATAATGTCGGTACTGCTTTAGAGTATTTTATTAGAGATGTTTTTTGTTCCAGCATAGATGTTGTTGATTTAGAAAATAAAGACAAAAAACACTCTGAATATCTTTCTTATTTAGGAAATCAAAATAATCCACCAGATTTTATTATTAAAAATAGTGATGCTGTAGAAGTTAAAAAGATTGGCGGGTTAGTCGGCGACATTGCTCTTAATAGTTCTTATCCAAAATCAAAACTTCATAATAATGATTCTCGCACCAATAAATCTTGCAAAAAAAGTGATGGCGGGGATTGGTCTCAAAAAGATATTATTTATGTTGTTGGTTCCGTGCCAGAATCAAAAATAAAAACTCTGTGGTTTGTTTACGGTGATTGTTATGCGGCAGATAGAGAGGTATACGAAAAAACTTTCAAAAGTATCTCTAAAAAAATACATGAAATTGACCATCTTGAATTTTCAGCAAAAACAAATGAAATTGCGGGCGTAAGGAAAATTGATCCATTGGGAATAACTTATCTTAGAGTAAGAGGTATGTGGGGAATTGATACACCGCATAAAGTTTTCGGCTGTCTTACAGAATTCAGTCGTGATTCAGAGTTTTCAACTTTTGCCTTGATGCTTGATGAAAAATATAATTCTTTTCCAGAAGAAGATAGAAAAAGTATTGAATCAAACTCACACATAAAAGTAAAATCAGTTGAAATAAAGTCACCAAATAACCCGGCAATTTATTTAAAAGCTAAATTAATTTCTTTTATCAAGTAACATGAAAGTAGTATCACTTTTTACAGGCGCTGGAGGTTTAGACTTAGGCTTTAAAAAAGCAGGTTTTGATATTATTTGGGCTAATGAGTTTGATTCTACAATTTGGGAGACATTTGAGAGAAATTTCTCTGAGACAAAATTAGACAAGAGAAGTATTGTCGATATTCCGACTTTCGAAGTTCCTTTTGCCGATGGAATAGTCGGAGGACCACCTTGTCAAAGTTGGAGTGAGGCTGGTGCCGGACGGGGGATAAACGACAAACGTGGACAATTATTTTTTGAATATATAAGGTTATTAAAAGATAAACAGCCAGCGTTTTTCTTAGCAGAAAATGTTTCTGGCATTTTGGCTCATCGTCACAGTAAAGCTTTCAATGATATTTTGAAACAGTTTGGAGATGTTGGGTACAACATCAGTTATAAGCTTCTTAATGCTAATGATTATGGAGTTCCTGAAGATAGATTACGAGTCATTATTGTAGGTTATCATAAAAAGAAAGTTGGTTTTTCTTTTGAATTTCCTGATTCATTACCGCGCAAGCCAATCTTGAGAGAAGCAATATCTGATTTACATGGAGCATTGCCAGCAAAATCTCTAAATAAAACTAATGGAGAAAATTTGAAAATTCCTAATCATGAATTTATGAATGGTGGTTTCTCAACAATTTATATGTCTCGCAATCGCGTTCGTTCTTGGGACGAACCCTCTTTTACAATTCAAGCTGGCGGTCGTCATGCGCCAATTCATCCGCAAGCGCCAAAGATGAAATTTGTTGAACAAAACAAAAGAATCTTTGTACCAGGTCAAGAACATTTATACCGAAGATTGTCTGTCAGGGAATGCGCAAGAATTCAGACTTTCCCTGATAATTTTGTTTTTTACTACAAAGATATCGCCGATGGATATAAAATGATTGGTAATGCTGTCCCTGTTCAATTTGCATATAATATAGCGAAAAAAATATTTTCGGATCTATCGAAAGTTATAAATATTACTAAAACTTCTTACATGGTTGTCGAAAAAAGAAAGGATAAGGAACAAATTTTTATTAACTAATATAAAATATGAAAAACAAACCCTCAATTAATATTAATGATATCCGTAGCACATTTAAGGAGGAATATGAGAAATACGAAGAAAAATTTACTTAGAGAAAATACACGAGAGTTTTTAAGACAGACAAATAACATATAATCTTTTTATAATGAAAAAAAGTTAAATATTATATGATTCCCAACAACCCCTGTATTTTTTGCGTTGCGTGGTGAGTTCAGATAAGATAGGCTATACTTGAGTCTATGAAAGAAATCACAACGCTCCTTTTTGATATTGATGGCACCATACTGGATACCCGGGAGTTTATTTTGCAGGCCACCGAACATGCTCTTTTTACATTAAAATATCCCGTTCCGAAGCGTTCGGTGATAGAAAAGTTTGTCGGGATACCATTTTTAGAGTATTACAAAAAGCTTGCTGGTTCGGAAAAGGACGCAGAAAGATTAATGACCGCTCATAGAGAATTTCAGCAATCCAACTTCCATTTAGCCAAACTTTTTCCAAATACTTCCGAAACTTTGCGCAAATTAAAAAAACTAGGATACAGATTGGGGGCGGCAACGAGCCGTTCAAAGATAACTTCCGAACAAACGCTAATAGATGCCGGCATTGCTGATTTATTTGAAACAGTTATTTCCGCAGAAGACACCAAATACCTCAAGCCGCATCCGGAACCGCTTTTAAAAGCTCTCAAACATATGAAAGAAATACCAAAGAAAGCTATCATGATAGGAGATTCGCACTTGGATATTGAAGCCGGTAAAAATGCAGGCATGAAAACTATACGCGCGACTTATGGTTTTCACAAAGATAATCTACACAATCCAGAACCGGATTTCTTTATCAGCGATATTAAAGAATTGCTTATCTTACTTCCAAAAAACAAAAACACCCTATAAGGGTGTTTTTGTTTTTTTATCTCGAGATAAAAATTATGCAATTGAATCTTTCAAACCTTTTGCAGCTCTAAATTTTGGCACTTTCTTTGCTTCCACTTTGACTTGCGCTCCGGTTTTTGGATTGCGAGCCATACGAGCCGCTCTCTGCTTTACAGAGAAGATCCCAAAGCCGGCGATTGATACTTCACCTCCCTTTTTCAAGGTTTGGATAATAGCGTCAAACAATCCGTCAACGACCTCTTCTGCCTGCACCTTTGTACCGCCGAGCTTTCCGTGAACCCACTCAGCCAATGCTTGTTTATTCATCCCGTTACGAAATAGAACGCGAACCAATTATTAAAAAAAATTAATTAGCTATTCTATTTTTATATAAATTAATAATAATTTACCCTTACGAAGCCGCGTTCGCGATTTCGTACGGGATTCATATCGACCAAAATACCCTTATTTTCAATACCCCCTCATTATATATCAAGGGTTTTTTTAGGCAAGCCCGCACACTTACTCGCAAGAAGCGCCTTTAGGCGCATTGTAATCAATATCTTGCAAGTAAGTGTGCGGGCAAGTTATCTTGCGTATTCAATAATCCTCATCTCTCGTATCATGGTTACCTTTATTTCTCCCGGGTATTTTAGTTCTTTCTCTATTTTTATAGCTATATCGCGAGCCATGATTTTCGCTTCCGCATCTGATATTTTTTCTGGAGTAACGAATATACGAATTTCACGACCGGCTTGCAGGGCGTATGATTTTTCAACGGCAGGGAAGGCATTTACTAAAGCTTCCAATTCTTGGAGTCTCTTTAGGTAATTTTCTACCGAATCTCGGCGAGCTCCGGGACGACCTCCGGAAATTGAGTCGGCCGTTTGCACGATAATGGCTTCAATCGTTTCATAAGGGTAATCCTCGTGGTGACTTTTCATCGCCGTTATGATTTTTTCATCCGCGCCGAATTTTTGCAGTATGCGCATACCTATTTCAATATGTGTACCCTGTACTTCGTGATCTAGCGCTTTGCCGATATCGTGTACAAGCGCTCCAGCCTTGGCGATAGCCACATCTGCGCCGAGTTCCTCAGCAAGCATGCCGGCAATATGCGCCATTTCAATGGAATGCTGAAGCACATTTTGTCCGTAGCTGGTGCGGAAATATAACCGCCCAACGATAGCGATGATGCGCGGATCAAAATTGAATATGCCACACTCATAGACAGCTTGTTCACCCTTTTCTTTGATAATTTTATTTATTTCTTCTTTGGCTTTTTCTACCAGTTCTTCTATCTTTGCCGGCTGGATGCGCCCGTCCAAAATCAAGTTCTCCAGCGCCAGTCTTGCCACCTGCCTTCTAATCGGATCAAATGAAGAAATGACTATTGAACCGGGAGTATCGTCCACAATGAGTTCCACTCCGGCGGCTCGTTCAAAAGCACGGATATTCCTGCCCTCTTTTCCGATTATTTTTCCTTTTATTTCATTGTTCGGAATAGACACTATTGTTGTCATCAGTTCTGAAGCTGTGCTGGAGGCCAGACGTTGAATGCTCGTAGCCAATATGTCTTTGGCTCGGCGGTCCAGTCTTTCTTGGCTGTTATTTTCCAGTTTTTGGATTTTGCTTAAGATATCTTCTTCATATTTCTTTTCAATATCCCGCAAGAGTTCTTCTTTTGCTGTTTCTTCCGTCAGTTTCGCCACCCTTTCCAGCTCCAGCTTCTTTTCCTCTTCTATCTTAACCACTTTTTCCTGAATCTTTTTTATATCTTCTACTTTTAATTTTATATTATCAACTTCTTTGTTTATCTCAACCTGACGCGCGTCCAAAAACTCGTCTTTTTTGATAAGCCTTGATTCTTTTTCTTTCCACTCCTGTTCTTTCTTTTTTTCTTCTTCTTTCAGTTCAGCAAGCTTTTTTTCCGAAGCTTTTTTCGTTTCGTCCGTGATTCTTTGCGCTTCCTCTTTGGCGGAAACCATCATCTGCTTGATGTCAATTTCAATCGAGCGCCTTTTCCCGAGCGCCACAATAACGCGCAGGTAATATCCTACACCCACACCCAAAATAAGCGCTCCCGCGCTTATCAGAATTATTATTAATGTACTCATAAGCTTTTTAAGTCAGCTTACAAGAGAATATGCCACTATTTATGGATTTATCTCGAGTCCAGCAAGGACTATAGAATTGATTTTTAAACCTATTCTTTTTACCTTTAAAAACTTCATAATTATATGGAATATTCCCCTAAACCGATAAAATAAAATTTCTAAAATTCAACAGTTTCAGTATAACAGATAAGGAAAAAGATGTCTAGTTTTTTATCAGTCTTTCTAGCCTTTTATTTTAATATCGAAATTAAATCTTTCGGATTTTGTAGAACCGGGGTCAAGTTTAATTCTTCCCCCAAATTATACTTCTGTGTCAATTCGTAAGTGAGTGTTAGCGCCGAATAATCCTCAAGGGCGATACCAACCGAATCATACAGAGTGATTTCTTTTTCGTTATTGCGGGCAGACTTTTTTCCGGTGAAAATTTCGTGCAGTTCGGCATAAACTTTTTTCTTTGCTTCTCTTTTGTCAAATCTTTGTATCTCACCCTCAACAACAGCTTGGTCGAAGTATTCTACCACTATCTTACACCTAGGCAATATAGAAAATTCCAGTTCGGTCTTGCCCACAGTATCACCACCGAGTCCGTTGATATGCGCTCCCTCTTTTATCCAGCTATTTTTTAGCACATCTACATGCGCCTTGCAGGCGGTGCAAGTCGTGATAATGTCTGCGCCCCTCACCGCTTCCTGCGTATTTTTACAGCGCACCATTTTGAATTTGTTCCCTTTAAGATTCTTTTCAAATTTATCCATAGCGAGAGGATCTGTGTCAAAGTACCTAACTTCTTTAATGTTTCGTACCATGTTTAGCGCTTTTACTAGAAATTCGCTTTGCGCGCCTGTGCCGATTATTGAATGGATTTTACTATTTTTCCTTGCCAGAAAATTTGTAGCGAGAGCCGCAGTTGCCGCCGTGCGAAGCGCGGTATGCAGAGTCATTTCAGAAACCATGAGCGGGTAACCTGTATCTATGCGGGAGAGTTGACCTGTGGCGACCACAGTCATAAGTTTATCCGCCCTCTCCGGATTTTTCGGATGACAATTTACATATTTGAAGGTGTAATATCTTTTGCCGCAAATCGGCATAAGTTCCAGTACTCCACCCGGTACCTGCATTGAAGGGCGGGGAATTTTGTTGAATTCTTCCCAACGGCTGAAATCCTCTCGGAGTTTTTTCATTAAATCCCTTAAATAATTTTCAAAACCATGTTTTTTTATTAGCTCGGTCAGTATTTCTTCGGTTATTATTTTCATAAAGTTTTTTGTTGGCCCCGCTTAGCGGGGTAAATTAAACATTCAGCTTTTAGGGGTTAGTTAAAAAATAAAAAGCCCCTTCTTCGTCGGGGCCGCTTGAACGTATTTAATAAGTAATATACCCCGACTGCTTTTTAGGCATCGGTACCGGGGAAACTATGTAAAATTTAAAAAATTTATTATTCATAACTGCTTCTCTAGTATATTTCAACTTATCACGAATGTCAACAAAAAATCACTTGACAACAATATAGCAATTTTGCTATATTAGATTTTGAAGGCTGGTCATATTATAATCTAATAATGGAAAATGAATTTAGGATAATATTACTTAGGGATATTGAAACTTTCATCTCTTATTTATCGCCTGAAGACCAAGATAAAATCTCCGGAGCCATTAGAGCGTTAAGAAATAAAAAGTTCGATTCCATATACATAAAACAGTTGAGAGGAGATATTAAAGAATTAAGAGTTAAAAAAATCAGATTGATATTCTTTATACACAAAGAAACAGTTTATTTTGTAAGAATTCTTATAAAGAAAACAAACAAGACACCAAAAAATGAAATAGATATGGCGGAAAAAAATTATAAACTAATTACCAATTAAAAATATGAAAACAATCACAATTAAAGGATTAAAATTTGTAAGTTTTGAGGATATGCTCAAAAAGCAAATGAAGATAAAAGGTTTCAAAGAAGGCTACGAAAAAGAAGTAGCGAGATTAGACATGATTCATCAAATCAAGCAAGCCAGACTATCTAAAAAAATGACACAGGAAAAACTGGCAAAAAAGGCTGATATGCCGCAGTCTGTTATTGCGCGTTTAGAAAGCGGTAGACAAGGATTATCTTTTACCACTATCAGTAAGATAGCCTCTGCTCTGGATAAAAAAATCCAGCTTGTTTAAGAAATATTTTTTCTCGGTATAATCTTTTAAGAAAAACCACACAACATCATGCCAGAAACTCCAGTAGCAACACTAATAACTGCCAGTACATGGAATAGGATTGATAATTTTTGTTGCATAATTTTCATTGTTTTTTCGAATAAGAAATAGTATAAAGAAAACCAAAAAATACCAAAAAGTATGCTGGCGATAACCAAGAGACTTGATGGGCAAGAACCCGCAAAAAAAGATGTAAATACTTTCGGTATGTTTTTATATCCTAGCAATAAGAGAAATATAAAAGAAAGAGTGGCAATCTCTAGTTCAAATAGCAGTATTTTTTTAAAGAAATTTTTAAAGTCTTTTATATATCCTATATACAATAAAACCAGTATCCCCATACTAGATAGAACTAAATATTTTTGACTGACTAAAAAAATTTGAACAGTATCAAGCCATAACAACTTCAAGAATACGATCACTACTATCAAAAGAATTATATAAGGAATTAATCTATTCTTTTTTATTTGATTTTCCATAGAAATTTTTTAACTAAGCCGAAGTTTTATTGGCTTGCGCAACCGGGGGTTTTGACTTAGTAACTATTTCATCCACAATGCCGTAGTTTTTGGCCTCAAGGGCGTCCATGAAAAAATCGCGTTCCACATCTTTTTCCACCTGCGGGACGGATTTGCCGGTATTTTTTGCCAAAAGCTTATTCAAATTATCTTTTGTTTTCAAAATATGTTTTGCGGTGATAGCGATATCGGTTGCTTGACCTTCCACTCCGCCCAAAGGTTGATGAATCATCACTTCCGCGTTAGGTAAAATGAATCGCTTGCCTTTTTTGCCGGCAGACAGGATGATTGCCGCGCCCGAGGCGGCTAGTCCCACGCAGAAAGTGGAAATATCCGGACGGACATGGTTCATAGTGTCTACGATTGCCATGGTGGAAGTGACCGATCCGCCGGGGGAGTTGATGTAAAGCGAAATATCCTTCTTGCTGTCTTCGGATTCAAGGAAAAGAAGCTGGGCAATTACGATATTTGCCGTATGGTCGTCAATCGGACCAGCTAAAAAAACAATCCTCTCGCGCAAAAGGCGGGAATATATGTCATAAGCTCGTTCCCCGAATTGGGATTTTTCGATAACGGTTGGGATTAACATATTTACATAATATACTTATTTTGCAAATTTTCAAGACCTCACCCTACCCCCTCTCCTTGGTAAGGAGATGGCACGGGGAGAGGTGCATAACTCCACTTGCTTCTGTTTTCTAATATGCTAACATCTTATCCAATGTGCAATAAGTTAAACAAGATTCATACCAACAGTATGCGTAAGACCCTCGGAACTTTTTGCATTTTCTCCATTATGGTCGTTTCGTTTATTAAAACCCCTTAAGGGGTTATTTTTTTACTTAATCAGACAAAATGATGAAAAAAATTTGGGACACAAAGGGAGCGAAAGAAGATAACAGCAAGACACACCAAGCGGTGGAAAATTATACTGTCGGGGTGGATTATCTGCTTGATTTGGAACTTCTCCCATACGACATTCAGGGGACAATCGCTCATGCTAAAATGCTGCATAAGATAAAAATACTTAACTCTAAGGAGTTAGGTATTTTATTAAACGGACTCAATAAAATTTTAGAACTTTGGAAAAAGGGGACATTCACGATTGATAAATCGCAGGAAGACAGCGCCACGGCGATTGAAGCTTATCTTACCGAGAATTATGGAGATGTCGGCAAAAAAGTTCACACCGGACGCTCCAGAAACGACCAGTGTCTGACAATGACCCGCCTCTTTTCCAAAGAAAAACTTTTGGAAATTCAAAAAGAAACGGAAAGTTTGGTAGGTGCGCTCAATGCGCAGATAAAAAAGCAGGGCAAAATAAAAATGCCAGGATATACTCACATGCAGAGAGCTATGCCGAGCTCGGTCGGCATGTGGTTAGGTTCGTATCATGATGGTTTGCAGGACGATTTAATACTTTTGGATGCCGTTTTGAAAATCATTGACCAAAATCCTCTAGGTTCTGCGGCCGGATACGGAGAAAATACTCTTGGCTTGGACAGAAAATTCACGACCAAAGAACTTAATTTTAAAAGAGTGCAGGCAAATCCGATGTACTGCGGTTTTTCCCGCGGAAAATTTGAGAGCATTGTTTTACAAAGCATTGGAAGCGTGATGTTTGACATCGGTAAAATTGCGAGCGACCTGCTTCTCTTCACCACCAAAGAGTTTGATTTTTTTGCTTTGCCTGATTCATTCCGAACGGGTTCCAGCATCATGCCGCAGAAGAAAAATTATGATGTACTAGAGTTGGTGAGGGGCAACATCGCCGTCTTTAACGGCTATCGCGACCAAATCGAAAACATCATAAAGAATCTTCCTGCCGGATACAACCGTGATTTTCAACTGACCAAAGAGCCTTTTATAAAAGGGATAAATTTGGCGCTGGAAACTCTGCAAATTATGATTTTAATTGTTAAAAATCTGGAAGCGAAAAAAGAAAATCTAGAAAATGCCTGTACTCCGGAATTATATGCAACGGACGATGCTTTGCAACTGGTCAAGCAAGGCAAAAGTTTCCGGGAAGCTTATCAGGAGATTAAAGAAAAATTTTCCCGGCGTAATTAATTAAATTTATTAACTCATCAAGTCTGAAGACTCTCAGAGTCTGAACGACATTAACTAAAAATAACATGCTCAACCAAAAAACATCCTACATAAAGACATCATCATACGAGGCGAAGAACGGGGAAGTGGATAAGGTTTTGCTTCTTTATTCGGGCGGGCTGGACACTTCGGTCATGCTCAAATGGATTCAGGACAATTACAAGGCAAAAGTGGTTACGCTCACTATGAATCTCGGCCAACAGCATGATGACCTCGCGGCTATAGAGAAAAAAGCCATCAAATTCGGGGCGGTCAAAACTATTACACTGGATGCCAGAAAAGAATTTGCCGATGAATACATAGCGAGGGGTATCAAGGCGAACGCGCATTATCAGGGAGAGTATCATCTTTCCACCCCTATCGGCCGAGCGTTTCTTGCTAAGAAGGCGGTGGAAATTGCGCAGAAAGAGGGAATCACCTGTATCGCTCACGGCTGTACCGGCAAGGGCAATGACCAAGTGCGCATTGACGGGTATGTTTTGGCTCTTGATAAAAATATGAAAATTATCGCGCCGGTTCGGGAGTGGGGAATGGACAGGGAAGAAGAAATCAAGTATGCGGAGAAAAATAAAATTCCGGTGCCTGCCAGCATCCGTTTTCCTTATAGCGATGACGACAATATGTGGGGAATTACCTGGGAGGGAGGAGAAATTACCGATCCGAAACTTATCGTGCCGGTAGAGAAATTTTTAACCACATACGCTTTGCCGAAAGATGGTCCCAATACTCCCGAGTTGGTAAAATTGTCTTTTACAAAAGGGATTCCGATAGCTTTAAACGGCAAGAAAATGCCTTTGCATGAAATAATAATCAGCTTGAATAAACTGGCCGGAGCGCACGGAGTCGGCACCGTTCAGCTTTTAGAAGACCGCTTAGTTGGACTCAAAAACAGAGGTGTTTACGAACATCCAGCCGCTCATGTCATCATTGAAGCGCATCGCAATATAGAAAAATATGTTTCCACGAAAGAGTTGAACGAACTCAAAGAAATGATGGATACGAAATGGGGATATATGTGCTATAGCGCGCTCTGGTTTGACCAGACGATGGAAGCAATCAACGCTTTCAATGATTCTGTCAATGAACGAGCTACGGGGGAGGTTACTGTGAGGCTCTACAAAGGCAACACCACGGTAGTGGCTGTCACTTCTCCTTACGCGCTTTCTTACACTTCTTTCAACAACAAAGAAGGATACAATTTCAATGTGAACAACAGCGCCGGATTTATAGAAGTGTATTCATTACAAATGAGGTTAGCCAAAGAAATCGATGCCAAAAAAAATCGCAAATAGAAATCCTTGGAATTTAAAAAAACTGATGCTGGAAGAAATAAACCAGAATGGCGGTTTTGTAAATTGCCATGCCCACTTCGATAAAGCTTATTTTATTACTCGCGAAGGGTTGGAAAAATCCATGGTCTCGATGGAAGAAAAGTGGCGAATGAGCGACGGAATAAAAAGAGAAAGTACTGTAGAAGACATCAAGGTGAGAATAAGGCGGGCGCTGGATTTTCTTATTGAGCAAGAATGCAAGCTTACATGCACTTTTGTGGATGCTTATGATGCCGTTGGGCATAAAGCGATTGATGCGGCAGTAGCAGTCAAAGAAGAATATAAAGATAAAATAAAATTACTTATTGTGACGCAACCTTTAGGAGGGTTGGTGGATAAAGAAGCCCGCGCTCTGTACGAAGCAATTACCGCAAAGGCGGACATTGCTGGCGGACTGCCTTCCAAAGATCGTCCCCACGATGAACAACACTTAGATGCTCTTTTTGAAATAGCAAAAAAATTAAACAAGCCGGTTCATGTACACATAGACCAGGAAAATAACCCAAATGAATGTGACACGGAAAAATTAATTGCGGCAGTTAAGCGTCATAAATATGAGGGAAGAACTGTAGCAGTCCACACTATCTCAGTATCGGCTCAGCCGAAGGAATATCGGGTGAAAATTTATAAAGAAATGGCCGAGCTTGGCATTGCTGTGGCTGTATGTCCTTCGGCTGCACTTTCAATGCGGCAACTCGATCAATTTTTAGCTCCGGTTCACAACTCAATCGCGAATGTGCCGGAGATGCTCGAAGCCGGAATGCTTGTGGGTCTCGGGGTAGACAACATAGCCGATTTTTATGAGCCATTTGTAAATGGAGATATGTGGATAGAATTGCGGATTCTGCAAGAAGCCTGCCGATACTATAATCTTGATGAGCTCGTAAAGATCGCTTCCTTGAACGGAAAGAAAATACTGGAGTACAAATAAAACATAGCTTGTGAAATATTTTAATTTCAGCAAAAAATTTACCTATGCATTTCTGGGTTCGTTCGCATGGGCGATAACTATCATATTAGGCAGAATTATTTTGAACAATGGGGAAAATGCTTTTAATTTAGCTTTTTGGATTGCATTTCTCGCCTTACCTTATTGGCTCTTCGTTTTTAAAAAACATTTTCATGAACTAAAAGATGCTCCCAAAATTAACTGGCTGATAATTATCGCTATAGGTCTTATCAGTACGGCTGGAGTGAATATTGTGGAAGTTTTTGCTCTTAAATACAGTACCGCGCTTAATTATTCCTTACTTATCCGTAGTGTTACTTTATTTACGATAATTTTTTCCTATTTATTTCTCGGTGAAAAAATAACTCTGAAAAAAATCATTCTGCTCATCCTTATTTTCTTCGGAACATTTTTGCTGATAACAAACGGGGAGGAGATTTCTTTCTCACGCGGGGATATTTTCACTCTAATAGAAGCAATGCTGATATCTTTGGGAAATAGTATTTTGGCCAAGGTGGCGACAAACAGAATGAGTCCGAGCATCAGCTCCTCGGCCAGTTTTCTAGTCGGTCTTTTGCCGATAGCGCTTATCGCTCTTTCAAAAGGCGTAATCGCTATTCCTAAAATGTCGATGCTAGTCCTAATCTTTGCTGTGGTAAATGTGTGCTGTATTACTTGTCGTTTTCTGGCATACAAAAATGCCACCGCTTCATATGTCACAATGATTTTTTCTATGACGCCGGTTATGGTTTTTCTTATGGCTATGCCATTTTTAGGGGAAACAATAACCCTGATCCAAATTGCTGGAGGAATACTAATTATCCTGGCAGGAATTTTTACTGAGAAATTAAAAATATAAAATTGTACAAGATAGCACAATAGCCACGGTCGTGGCTATTGTGCTATCATCATTTTTGGAGAAAATTTACTGACTTTCCAAAAACTGGAAAATTTTTTCGTTGGTGAGGACATTCTCGGCGTGCGCTCTGGCGCGTTCGGGGTCGGCGTCTTTGTAGTGTTCCAACAGATGTTCGACTTCTTTGACAATTTTATCTTCTTCAGCAACTATTTTTTCCACTTTAGCAATTTCGCTCAAAATAAGGGCAAGTTTTGCTTTCTTTTCCGCATCGGTTCTAAATTCTTTTCTCAAAACTTCTTTAGTTTTATTTAAATGCTTGAGATAATCTTCAAACTTGAGCCCCATTTGGGTAATATCAGACTCCATTCTGTATAAAATTTTATCCAATTCAACTTCAATCAGAATCCCCGGTATTTCCATCTCGCTTTCGTCAATAATTTTCTCGATTATTTTTAATCGAGTTTTTTCTTTTTGCTGATTTTCCTTTTCCAGTTTTATGTTTTCTTTTAGTTTCGCTTTAAAATCCGCGACATCGGTAAATGGTCCGAGATCTTTCACGAATTCGTCATTAAATTCGGGCAATTCAGACTCAACCCCCTTCTTTTCCCCCTTATCAGGGGGAAGGGTTGATTCCTCCCCTGATAAGGGGAGGTCAGGAGGGGTTGTATCTTTCATATGCATCTTCGGCGCCCGCGACTTTCGGATATCCATTATGGTATCCTCTAAATCTTTTTCGGTTACCAGAATGTTTTTTTCCGCATCGGTGATATCGGCGATTATTTTTTTAGCGAGCTTTTTGTAGTCGGGGAGTTTAATAACGGGCAGAACGGCGGTCTTGATTTTAAATCCGAGCGGATTCTTGCGGGCAAGCTTAGTGATGGACACAATCGGCCGACTGATGACATCCAGTTTCTCATTCTCAATCATCTTCGGATAATGTTCCGCAAGCGCGAGCTCCGCCATCTCTTCTAAAATTCTAATTTCTGGAATTTTTGAGAGCATTATGTTTTCGGGTACTTTGCCTTTTCTGAATCCGTCTACTTCCAAATTCTCGCCGAGTTTTTTCAGCGCTTTCTTGAAATAGCTTTCAAATGTTTCCGCCTCCAGTTCTCCTTCAATTTCTATCTCGCTTTTCGGTAATTTCTTGACTGCAATTTTCATTTTTAGTTTTTCTAGTTTACCGCGTTAGCATCAACACCAGTTGCGGTGTCTATTGATTCCGCATCCAATTCCAAGGCATCCAGCGCGGACGCGTCTTGATCTGTAATAGCTTGCGATTCAGCCGGATTTTGATTTTTTTCCAAAGCATCTTTGTTTGACTGCCACATATATATTCCGCCCGCGACAAGGATAATAATAATTACTATCAGTCCCACAAGCGCTCCGTTAGATTTTGTTTCTGGTTCCATCCCGTACGAAATAAAAGTTTATTTTTTCACTCTTATTTTTGTTAAAGTAATTAATAATTTTTTTGCCCGTAAGACATATTTATGTGAATTTCGTACGGGATTTCATTTTTTTGGATTAGTTGATAATCTATTGATTAACTTCGGTGGTGGAAATTGCGCTTGTGTCAGCTTCCATTTTCACTCTTGCGGCATCTTTTAACGCTTTGATACCGTCGTTCAAAGCCTTGTGTGCGTTTCTGATAAGCGTTTCAATATCTTTGACTAGCGTTTTCAGGGCGGTTTTGTTTTCGGCTGTAAGTTCGTCAATAGAGACAGAGAACAAGGCATTTGCTTCTATAATTTTTGCTTTTGCTTCGCTCAATTTTGTTTCAGCTGTTGCCACAAAATCTTCCGCACTCGCAGTATCCACTCCTTTTGCCACAAATTTTTCTACCTGCGCGCTTACTTTGTCTTTCAAGTTGCTGATTCTTAATACTGCTTCATCAAATCTCTTGAGAGCGTTTTCCCGTCCGACAATTCTTTTCTCTTTTATTTTAGCTTTGGCCGCATCCTTCTCCAGTTTTATATTGGTTTTCAGAGCATCCATTTTTATTTTCGCTTCTTCCCGTGTCGCCTTGATTGCTGTTTGGATTTCTTCTCTTTTGGCTTTAATTTCTGCTCCAATTTCCGCTCTTTTTGCTTCCATCTCGGCTTTTATTTCCGCGCGTTTCTCCTGTACCTCCTTTGTCACTTCTGTTCTTTTATCTTTCATTTCCGCTTGCAGCGTTTCTCGTTTAATTTTTAGGTCAGCTTGCATTGCCTCTCTCTTCGCTTTTATTTCCGCTTCTGCCGCTTCGCGTTTTATTTTCAAATCAGCCTGAGCTTTCATTCTGGCTTCTGTATTGGCATTTATGGTTGCCCGTTTTTGCGCCGGGGTAAGAGTAGTTCTGGTGTTCACTTCTGCGGAAACTTCCGTGTCCTGCGCAGTCGCGACTCCGGCATTTACAGCAACTGTCATCGCCAAAACAAGCGTCCCAAATGTCAATAGATGGACTAATAAACTTGGATATTTTTTCATCCCGTACGAAGTAAAAGATTATTTTTTTACTTTTACTTTAATTAAATAATAATAAAAAATTTTTCTTTCCATAAGAACACATTATACAGACTTTGTACGGGATTATATCAAGAAAGCTACCAAAAGTAACGCAACAATGTTTAAGATTTTTATCATTGGGTTGATTGCAGGACCGGCCGTGTCTTTATATGGGTCGCCGACGGTGTCTCCGGTAACCGCCGCTTTGTGCGCATCGGATCCTTTGCCGCCATGATTGCCTTGTTCAATATATTTTTTGGCATTGTCCCACGCGCCTCCTCCGGAAGTCATTGAGATTGCCACAAAGAGTCCGGTGATAATTGAGCCGACAAGCAGTCCACCCAAAACAATTAGACCATTTTCTTTTCCGAAAATTAAAATTACCGCGATTGGCGCCAAGACCGGTATCAAAGCGGGCAGTATCATTTGCTTAATCGCCGCGCCAGTAATGATAGAAACAGCTCTGGCATAATCCGGCTTAGCCTTACCCTCCATAATTCCTTTTATTTCTCTGAATTGTCTGCGGATTTCTTCCACTACTTTGCCGGCGGTTTTTCCTACAGCTTCCATACAAAGCGCGCCGAAATAATAGGGGAGAAGTCCTCCGATAAAGAGACCGACGATGACATAAGGATTGCTCAAATCAAACGAAATATGTTTGCCAGCTTTAACAATTTCTTCTGTATAAGAGGCGAACAAAACAAGAGAAGCAAGTCCTGCTGAACCAATAGCATAGCCTTTTGTTACAGCCTTGGTTGTGTTTCCGACTGCGTCAAGCGGGTCTGTGACATCGCGGACTTCCTTTGGCAGTTCAGCCATTTCCGCAATACCTCCGGCGTTGTCTGTGATAGGACCGTACGCGTCTATTGCCACAATGATTCCCGTCATTGAAAGCATTGACATTGCGGCGACAGCTATTCCGTAAAGTCCGCCATAGTGGTAGCTTAACAAAATTCCTACAACGATAGTGATGAGGGGTAAAGCGGTTGATTTCATTGAGATGGCTAAACCTTGAATAACATTTGTGCCGTGGCCGGAAACACTTGCCAATGCGATAGATTTTACCGGATAATACTTTGTGGAAGTGAAGTATTCAGTAATGATAACGAGAGCTCCGGTGACGAGCAGTCCGATAAGAGAACAGATAAACAAATCTCCGACAGAATATTTTCCGTTTCCGGACATTAATAATTTGGTGACGGGATAAAAAGCAATCGCGGCGATGACACCGGAAGCGATAAGTCCTTTATATAAAGCGCCCATTATATTATCTCTACCCTCACTCAAGCGCACAAACCAAGTGCCGATGATAGAAGCGAAAATTGCTATGCCCCCAATTACAAGAGGATAGACGACCGCGTTTGGAAATTGCGCAAAAAGAAGAGAACCTAAAAGCATCGTAGCGACCGAAGTGACCGCATAAGTTTCAAAAAGGTCCGCCGCCATACCAGCGCAGTCTCCGACATTGTCTCCGACATTGTCTGCGATGACTCCGGGATTTCTAGGATCGTCTTCCGGAATGCCGGCTTCAAGTTTGCCGACTAAATCCGCGCCGACATCTGCCGCTTTGGTAAAAATTCCTCCGCCCAGTCTAGCAAAAACTGAAATAAGCGAAGCGCCGAATCCAAGCCCGACGAGCGCGGTGATGTCTTTGGTAATCGCATAAAAAAGAGTAACGCCGAGGAGGGCAAGTCCAACTACCAAAAGTCCGGTGACTGTCCCACCCTTAAACGCCAAAGAAAGCGCTTCGTTGATTCCGCTTCTCGCCGCTTCCGCTGTTCGGACATTTGCTCGCACAGAAACATTCATACCAATATATCCGGCAAGAGCGGAAAAAACAGCCCCGACTAAAAATCCGAAAGCCATAGTCCAGCCGAGTTTTGGTATAAAACCAATGACAAAAAAAAGAACTGCGGCGATTATGCCGATGGTTTTATATTGCTTGTTTAAATAAGCGCCAGCGCCTTCTTGAATCGCTTTGGCGATTTCCTGCATTCGCTTGTTTCCAGCGCTTTTTTCCAAGATAGACTTGGCTAAAAATAGACCGTAAACAATAGAAACAATTGAACTAATAAGCGCAAACCATAAAAAGTTAGTCATATTTTTTTTTCTACTCGCTGGCGGATTAATTGATAATCGATTTTTCCTTGCCCCGTAGTGAACTTTGTTCTACTGCTGGGGTTCTTCTACTGTATCAGAAACTTTTTCGGATGCAACCACGCTGTCGCCCTTGATGTCTATCCTCCATCCGGTCAGTTTGGCGGCAAGGCGCACATTTTGCCCGCCCTTACCGATGGCGAGAGAGAGCTGATCATCGGCCACTTCAATGATCGCTTTGTGTTCTTTTTCATCTATTTCTATGGAGAGGACTTTAGCCGGAGAAATAGAATTTGCCACAAAAACTTTGGCATCGCTAGACCAAG